>MHHC01000075.1:11589-11674 GCA_001805885.1 Omnitrophica WOR_2 bacterium RIFCSPLOWO2_12_FULL_51_24 | reverse complement strand
GCGCCGTCGTCCATCGTTATATTCGGTTTGTGGTCGAGCGCCGCGTTTATATGCCTGTAATATGTCTTACCATCCTCGCCCCTGA
>MHHC01000075.1:10867-11544 GCA_001805885.1 Omnitrophica WOR_2 bacterium RIFCSPLOWO2_12_FULL_51_24 | reverse complement strand
CGTCATCCTGAGTCGACAGCGGATTTGACGCGCATAAGACGCAATCCGCGCCGCCCGCTTTAAGCGTAAGCATGAGCGCGGCCGATTCCGTCGTGACATGAAGGCAGCAGGAGATCCTTACGCCCTTCAGCGGCTTCTCTTTCGCGAACCTCTTGCGGATGAGCCGCAGCACGGGCATATTCTCATCAGCCCATTCTATGCGCAGTTTCCCTTTCTTTGCCAGGCCGATATCCTTGATATGATGTTTCATGCTCTCCTCGCTAGTATGGCGGCCTTATCGGTCTTCTCCCATGTGAAGTTCTCGTGCTCCCTGCCGAAATGGCCGTAAGCCGCGGTCTTCCTGTAGATCGGTTTCCTCAGGTCGAGCGTCTCGATTATGCCCTTGGGGGTCAGGTCGAAATTCTCTTTCACGAGTTTTACGAGTCTCTCGTTCGGGATCTTCGCGGTGCCGAAGGTATCGATATTTACCGAGACCGGCTCTGCCCTCCCGATGACATACGCGATCTGGAGCTGGCATCTGTCCGCCAGTCCGGCCGCGACGATGTTCTTCGCGACGTATCTGAGCATGTAAGCCGCCGAACGGTCGACCTTCGTGGGGTCTTTTCCCGAGAAAGCGCCGCCGCCGTGCGGTGTAGAGCCGCCATACGTATCTACAATGATCTTGCGTCCCGTCATGC
>MHHC01000075.1:0-10832 GCA_001805885.1 Omnitrophica WOR_2 bacterium RIFCSPLOWO2_12_FULL_51_24 | reverse complement strand
CGTCCCGTCATGCCTGTATCGGACTGCGGCCCGCCGACCAAAAACAGCCCGGTCTGGTTTATGAAAAACTCGGTATCTTTCGTAAGGTAATCGCCGATGACCGGCTTTATTACCTTTTCGATTATATCCTTTCGCGCTTTATCGGAAAAGGCGTTCTTTACGACCGCCTCACCGGTATGCTGCGCGGCGATAACGACATTCGTGACCTTCTTGGGCTTGCCGTTTACATAATCGACCGTGACCTGCGACTTTCCGTCCGGCCCGAGATATTTCAAAATGCCTTTTTTCCTTACCTCTGACAACCTCAGCGATAATTTATGCGCCAGCATTATCGGAAGCGGCATCAATTCTTTCGTCTCGCGGCAGGCGTAACCGAACATCATGCCCTGGTCGCCGGCGCCGCCCCTGTCCACCCCTTGCGATATATCCGGTGACTGCGAGTGTATAGCGTTCAATATCGCGCATGTATGGTAATCGAAGCCGTATTTCTGGTCGGAATAACCTATATCTTTAAGGACGTTGCGGCAAAGGTCGTGCACGCGTATGTAAGTCTTTGTGGTTATCTCTCCCCCGACGATTATAAGGCCCATCGTTACATACGTCTCGCATGCGACCCTTCCCTTCGGGTCGTCCTTAAGGACAGCGTCAAGTATGCCGTCGGATATCTGGTCGCAGACTTTATCGGGATGGCCTTCCGTAACCGACTCGGATGTAAAAAGGTAATCGCGCTTTTCCATTCTTTCTCCTTTATTTTTCCTGAAAACTTAAGTTAGCCTTGCGGTATGATTCGATATCGCCGATATCATACCATGTTCCCCTGAATGTGTAGCACCTGACTTCATCTTCTTTGCGCAGCCACTGTATGAAATGTCCGGGCGCGTCATTTTCGTTCCCAACCTTAAGAAATTGTCCCGTAATGCCCAGTTTGTCTTTCGGAAAATAATAGATGCCTGTGGCTATCAGGGACGACGGCGGGTCCTGCGGTTTCTCAACGAAATTGACGATGTCTCCTTTTTCGTCGACCTCTACAACGCCGTAGATGGTCGCTTTTTTCCTGTCGCCTATGTCATAAGCGCCGATCGCAAAAATATCGGGTCCGCTCTTCGCGAAATCCGCGAAACCCTTCAATCCCCAGTTGAACATGTTATCGCCGGCAAGCACTATTATATCGTCATGTATCTTCTGCCTTTCGAGGACAAGCCTGATATCGCCTATCGCCCCCAGCCTGTTCTCGTTCGTCGTGCTTCCGTCGTTCTCGAGGATTATCTTCTTTGCGGATTTGACCGTCTTCAACCAACCATCGAAGACCCCGTAGAACTTCTGGTTGGTCACGATATATATCGTATCAATCTCTTCTATATCGCCGAGTTTCTGTATCAGATGATCGATTATCGCCCTCTTGCCTACCAGGAGAAGCGGCTTAGGCCTGTCCTTTGTAAGCGGATACAGCCGCGTGGCGTACCCTGCGGCGAGGATAACGGCTTTCATCTGAGCTTGCTTAATTCCTTTTTAAGGCAGGTGATCCTCTCGACCGGCGTCGGATCTATCCCGTTCAGGACCGCGAGGTAATAGCTCACGAAATCCCCGGTATTTATCAGGTTGAACATCCTCGAGAGCAGGTTCCTGCCTTTCGACCGCAACTCGATGACTTTTGATTCCTTCCCGATCATCGCCTTCGTTATCTCTATCCTCTTCGCGACGCGCGGATGTTCGCTCTCATCCCTTAACATCACTACCGCAAAATCCTTCAGCAGCTTCTTCGGGCCTTCCCAGCCGACGGTCTCATTATGACTCACCTCAGGGAAGAGATGCGTCGATGCGAGGGTCTTCGCGTTCTCCGCGAGCTGGCTCCTCCATCTCACGACGACCGAATCGATATGTTTATTGGCGCCGTAGATTATCGCGTATTTGCCGCTCAATTCCCGAGCGAGCTTTTTTGCTATATTATCTGCTAAAGCGATGCGAGGTCCGATCTCGCTGTCACGGAATCCTTTCATATCCGCGATCGTCTCTTCGGCATCGCGCGTCCTGTCGCCTATAAACCCGAATTTACACAGCACATCCAGCCAGCTGAAGAAAGAATATCCGAGCGCCGTCCGCGGCGGGTTCCCGCCGGGGATATATATGACCGGTATCTTGTCTTCCTTCGCGGTGATCTCGAGTTTACCGCCCGAGGTCATCACGATCACCTTAGCGCCTTTTTGCTTCGCTTCGGCGTATGACGAGAGCGTCTCTTCCGTCTCGCCCGAATAGCTGCAGGCGAGAAAGAGCGAATCCTTGCCGACAAATCTTGGCAGGGTATAATCGCGGCTTACGAAGATGGGTATCCTTATCTCGTCGATAAGGTAAGAGCGCAGGAGGTCAGCGCCTATCGCCGAGCCGCCGAGCCCCGAGAATACGATATTTTTGTAACCGGCGCGGATATACGACTGCGGGACGGAGAAATCTTTTCCTATAGAAAACGCGTCCGCGCACTGGTCCGGAAACTTAACGATCAGGTCCAGCATACCGGACTTATCCGTCTTCTTTATTTCATTGATATTATCGAGGTCGTTCACTTCCTATCCCTTATTGAAGGTCCGGGACCAGCTCCCTGAGCTTGCGGCCTGCGAATTCCTCTATTTCGGCGCCTGTCGCAAGAGTCAAGGCCTCATCCGCTATCTGTTGGGCGGCCTTGTAGTCGACCGACCTTATTATCTGTTTTATTCTCGGGATATTGACCGGGCTGGTCGAGAATTCATCGAGGCCTAAACCGAGCAGGATCAAAGTAAAAACCGGTTCGCCTGCCATCTCGCCGCACATTCCGACCTGTATGGTCGCTTTATGTCCGGTATCTATGACGCTTTTTATCAGCCTCAACACGGCCGGATGCGCCGGCTCGTAAAGATACGCGATCTTTTCGTTGACCCTGTCGACCGCCAGAGAATATTGTATAAGGTCATTAGTCCCGATCGAGAAGAAATCGACTTCCCGCGCGAGTATATCGGCCGTCATCGCCGCGGAGGGCACCTCTATCATCGCGCCTACCTCGACGTTCTGATCGAATGGGGCGTTCTCCCTTCTCAGTTCATCTTTGATCTCAGCGAGTAATTTGTTCGCCTCGCGGACTTCCTCTATGCCCGAGATCATGGGATACATTATCTTGAGTTTGCCGTGCGCCGACGCCCTCAATATGGCGCGCAGTTGCACCTTAAAGATGTCCGGGCGCGCCAGGCAGAACCTTATCGCCCTCCATCCCATAAACGGGTTCATCTCTTTGGGTATTTTCAGCTGGGACATAAATTTATCGCCGCCGAGGTCCAACGTCCTGACGACGACCGAATCCGGAGACATCTGCTCCGCGACACTCTTATAGGCCTGATACTGCTCATCTTCGGTGGGAAGGTCGACATGGTCCAGATAGAAAAATTCGGTCCTGTAAAGCCCGATGCCGTTCGCGCCGTGCGATTTTACCGACGCCATCTCATCCGGTATCTCGATATTCGCGGCGAGATGTATCTGGCGCCCGTCGCGGGTCACGCAGGGCAGGTCGCGTAAATGTACGAGCGAGGCGTCGAATTCGGCGATCTTAGTCTTCGCCTGCTCGTATTTCGCGAGTGTCTCCTGGTCGGGATCCGTTATGACGAATCCGTTCGAACCGTCCACTATTACCGTGTCGCCGCTCTTGAGGCTCTTCGTGATATTCTTGAGGCCGACGACCGCCGGTATCTCGAGCGCTTTCGCCATGATCGCCGTATGGGATGTCTTGCCGCCGATATCGGTCGCGAACGCGATAACGCTCTTCTTGTGGAGAGAAGCCGTGTCCGACGGCGAAAGGTCGTATGCGATGACTATCACTTTTTCATTGATATCGGCAAGCGTTTCGCGTTTCTTCCCCAGAAGGTGAAGCAAGATCCTCTTGCCTATATCGCGGATGTCGGCAACGCGTTCCCTGAGATATTCGTCCTCGATGTTCTGGAACGCGCTTATATATTTTTTAAGGACGTCGTCGAAAATATATTCGACGCAGAGGAGCTCTTTCTTTAACCTGGATATGACTTCCTCGATAAGGGTGCGGTCCTCGAGGACCAAAAGATGCGCGTTGAAGATCTCGGCATGCTTTATCCCCAGCTGTTCGGAGATGCGCTCCTGTATGCCCAATATCTCCTGCCTGGTCAGGATGAGGGCGTCCTCAAAGCGCGCGATCTCGCGCGGGAGGTCTTTTTCCGCGATCTCCCTCTTTGTTATGGTATAGGCCTCGCTGTCTAATATGAAGACCTTACCTATAGCGACACCGGGCGAAGCCGGTATGCCTTTTAAAAGCATCCCTTATTTCTCCTCAAGTTCCCCTGCCAGGACCTGTTCGAGTTCAGCCATGGCTTTTTCAGCGTCTTCCCCGTCGACTTTCAAGGTGACTTGGCTGCCCTTTCCGGCCGCAAGCATAAGTATGCCCATGATCGACTTGCCGTTGATTTCAAGCTTGCCTTTCTTTACGATGATTTCCGAATCGTATTTATTCGCGACCTGCACAAAAATCGCGGCAGGCCTCGCGTGAAGTCCCGACTTATTTTTTATTGTTATCCTTTTTTCTGCTATCATCTTATTCCTCTATTTTGACATCTTTTGTCATCTTCACGCCCCATACCGCCCCCGGCGCGAGTTTAAACTTCCAATGAAACAAAAGCGAAAGCTCCTGATAAGTCCTTTCTAACCCCTGCTCGGAATCCGATACCGTCTCTATCGGAAAATACCAGAAATCCGCGGCTTTTGAAAACTCAAAATCCATCTTTACGCCGTACCACTGGTCGTTCACGTTTATGTTCGTCAGCCCATGCGCCTCGCCTATCCTGTTGAGGTGCGGGTCTTTCAATGAATAATTGAATTCCACGCCGAACCACGGCTCAAACTCCCTCGTATCGACGTTCGTTATCTTGTATTCTATTTCTATATCCTGGCTGTTCGGCTTGATGCTTACCGTCTTTGCGACCCTCAACCTATACGCATCGCCCGAGGCGCCGTAATAATTTCCTTCGCGCGCGAGTTCGAGCATGATGCCCTTCTTTGAATTAGCTTCTTTCTTCACGCCATATTTATACTCGCCTGCCAGGAAGTCGCCGGCCTCGCAGTATTTCGAAGCCGCGAAGTCTTTTACTGTAGTGTCTTCCTTCAAAAAATGGTCTAAGAGAGAAACGCGCCTGTAAGAATCATAGCTTAAGTCCGCGACAAGCTCGGCATCTTTTTCCCTAGAGATATCGTGTATCGAATCGATCCCGTCTGGTTTTTTTCCTTGGGCTTGCGCCATAGCTTTCTCCTGGGCCTTCTCGTGATACGCCTCTTTGCGCCTTGACAGCGTATTCGTCATATTCAGCGCGAGCGGTTTGAAATCCAGCTCAAAGAGCGTGCCGCCGTTATGCGGCGAAAAATCTAGCTCCAGTTTCGAGTTCGATATCAACACTTCATTATATGAATCACAGTCGAGGTCCGTCTCGACTATGTCCATCCAGTTAGGATCCTTATGCGCGGCCTTATCGAGTTCCTTCTGCGCCTTTATCAGGTTCGAATATACGGCCGAGCGCAGATGGTTCAAATACAGCCCGCCGAATACCCCGTGCCAGTAAGCGCAATTGCACTGGCCCTTATACAAATATTCCTGCGCCTTTTTCGACTTCGCGTCCGCGACCAGCCCGCTGACATACTGCATCTTCTTCTGCATGCTGTTCGCTTCCGGATATTTCACAAGGAAATTCTTGAAATACCCGCCGCTCCATTCCATCATCTCGCGGTAGCTTGCGCACGTAAGATATATCCTGCCGGTCGGGCCTTTCTCCTTTATATATTCGGAGAAGGTCGTCGTCTTAAGCCATGACGATTCGTTCTCGATGGCGCCGAGGAAATTCTCGAGCCACTTCTCCTCATAGACCCACTTATGCGTCCCGGGCCATACGCCGAACTTCTCGCCGTCATCGGCGAATATCTTTGATGCGCAACCCCGAAGGTCTTTAAGCTCCCTCATGTAATTCACCGTCTCGTGAGGAAGCTTGAATGGTATCATATATCTCAATTTCTCCGAGCCGGGGAATATAAATAACTTCTCCCCGTCGTCCTCGGTCACATAATATCCCGAAAGATCGTCCGGTTTTTGCCCTACATATGTAAAATGCCAGTCATCGACTATCGCGAACTTTATGCCGGCCTTCGCGAGTGGCCTTATCAGCGTCGGCTCCCACACCCTTTCGGTAAGCCATACGCCGCTCGCCTCATAACCGGTGAAACCCTTTATTTTTTCATTCATCAGCTTTATCTGGCCGAGGATGTCGCGTTCGGGTATGAGCGTCAGTATCGGCTCATAGTAACCCCCTGAAAGTATCTCGACCTGTCCGCGGCCGACCATCTCCTTCAACATCTTGATGAATTCGGGATGTTTCGCCGCTATCCAGTCGAGGAGGCAGCCCGAATAATGCAGCGCCGCCTTAAGCCGCGGATGCTGATAAAGCGATTTCAAAAAAGGCAGATACGACTTTTCGTACGCCTCGGCGAATACCCACTCGAAATTCCCGTCCGGCTGGTGGGAATGTATCGCCAGCAAAAGATCTATTTTGCTCCCCATCAAATGCCTGCCCCTTTTACTTCATATATGAGCGCCAGTATCCTCTTCGATATCTTCTCGGCGTTGTGCCTGATGTAATCATCGGCGGTTATCATGTCGCCCTCGACGACGCCTGCGCCTAACTCGCGTATCTTCTTTATATCCGGCTCGACCGGATATGCCTCCTCGGTCTTATATTTTTCCAAAAGGTGCTGGGGTATCTTCGAGGTATTTACAAATACATAATCTATAAGATCGCTGCGCGTATGTTTCAAAAGCGCATCGACATGGTCCGAGGCGGTAAACCCGTCGGTCTCACCGTGCTGGGTCATGACATTACAGAGAAATATCTTTACGGCGCGGGACTTCAATATCGCAGCGGTTGCCTCCTCGACCAGAAGGTTCGGCAGGATGCTCGTAAAAAGGCTGCCCGGCCCAAAGACGATAGCGTCCGCCTCTTTTATGGCGGTAAGCGCCTCGGGTGTAGCCTTCACGCCTGCGGGATTAAGATAAACCCTTTTTATCGGGCTTACGGCGCCTGTGACTTTGGGGATAGCGCTTTCCCCCGAGGTCTGCGTCCCGTCCGCGCGCTTCGCGACAAGCGTTACCTTCTCAAGGGTGGACGGCACCACACTCCCGCGTATCGCGAGCACTTTGCTCGACTCTTTTATAGCTTTGTCAAAATCACCTGTTATCTTTGAAAGAGCGGTAATGAAAAGATTTCCGAAACTATGGCCCTTGAGCCCCTCGCCTTCGGTGAAACGGTATTGGAACAGGTCCCTCATCAGCGATTCTGAGTCGGCCAGCGCGACCAGGCAGTTCCTTATATCTCCCGGAGGCAATACGTCAAATTCAGTCCTTAACCTTCCCGAGCTCCCGCCGTCATCGGCCACCGTCACGATCGCCGTTATATTCGACGTGACTTCCTTGAGGCCGTGCAATAAGACTGATAATCCCGTGCCGCCGCCGATCACCACGATCCTCGGCCCCTTCGAAAGGGCGCGCTGCCTGAACATGATGTCCAACAGGTCTTTCTCGCGGCGCGGCAAAAATACGGTCACGAACGATTTGACCATCTTTCGTATGCCGATGATCATCATTAAAATGCCGAGGACAAAGAGCAGCGTCCCGAATACGAGAAGGTTCGCCTTGTGGGTATGTATATATTTTTCGTAACCGAACCAGAGGAACCCCGCCGCGAACATCACCGCGAGTATGCCTAAGGTAAAGAGGAATATCCACCTCTTAACCTTCATGCCCGGATATAACCATTTGAACCAGCGCATTCTATTACCTTTTTTTAACGATTTATTATCTAAAAAAATTATGGCGTTTTATTTCAGGAAAAAATTAGTGGCGCTTCGTGTCTTCGTCTTCGATCAGCCGCAGGATGCTCTTCTCATCTTTACATTGCTTAAGGGATTCACGGAAGGCCCTGTCTTTAAGAAGGCGTGATATCCTGGCTAATGCTTTAAGGTGAGGGCCCGCAGAATCTTGAGGCGCTACCAGGAGAAAGAAGATATGCACCGGCTCGCCGTCGAGCGAATCGAAACTCACGCCCTTGTGCGATAGAGCGAATGCCGCGACCAATTCCTTTACGCCGTCGCTTTTTCCGTGCGGGATGCCGACGCCCTGGCCTATACCCGTCGAGCCGAGCGCTTCCCGGCTCAGGAGGATCTTCAAAAGCTTATCCTTATCCTTTATCGCGCCGGCTTTGGCCAATAGCTCGACCAGCTCCTTTATTGCCTCTTCCTTGTCTTTCGCCTGAAGATCAGCGGTCACAGCGTCCTGGTTGAGAAAATCCATTATCTTCATTACGACTTCCTCCTTGTGTACGAACACAACACCGGCGCAATTCCGATTAGCGCCGGGTGTCATCTTTGTTTTTTAAAAATGGAGCGGGTGAACGGGATCGAACCGTCGACAACTACCTTGGCAAGGTAGCGCTCTACCAGCTGAGCTACACCCGCGCGATCTCCAAATTGCCCGATGAACTGGTGCGCGGAAGAGGATTTGAACCTCCACGAGTTTCCCCAATAGCTCCTAAGGCTATCGCGTCTGCCAGTTCCGCCATCCGCGCGGAAACAAAAAAAGTGGCACATGGTGAGCCGCGAAGGACTCGAACCTTCAACCAACAGATTAAGAGTCTGCTGCTCTACCGATTGAGCTAGCGGCCCGCGTTATAGAGCAAATATTCTATCAAAATTTCATATTTAGGTCAACCAAAAACCACCTAGAACCACCTAGGGGACGTCCCATTTGGGGACACCCCACTTCTGAAATTGGTAGGTATAAGTGGAGTGTGCCCTTTTTGGAACGTCCCCATACTCACCATGGAAATTTAATGCCCGCCTCGATTTTCGACTCCTCGGCAAGCCGCTTGAACCGCAGGAACGCCTCGCCGCCTAAAAGTTTCCTCGAGAGCGTCGCGCTCATCCCGAGCCTCTGGCCGCGCGCGTCGGTAAACTCGAATTCTAGCGAGTCCCGCTTACTGATGTTAAGACGAAGCACACCAAAGAATTTTATGACCTTTTCGACCGGCCTCTTCCTTTCGGAGAGGCCTATGCCGACGCGATATTTCAGCACCCCGAACCGTCCCGAGATGCCTGAATTTTCAAGCTGCGCCTTGAATAAAAATCCCGATTCGCCGCTCGTATCGAGCATATAGGCGATCTTGTCTTTACCGGTCAGCCGCCACGCGCCCCTAAAGACGAAGCTGCGTTCCTCCTTCGTCTTGCGGACGAGGCCGGTCTTTTTATACCGGTACATTATCTGGTTATCGTCTCCGAGCTCCCAGATACCGTCAAAGACCAAAACATCCCGCGTCCCGTCTTCCTTCGAGACCGCGAATGACAGACGGTTATTCTCGTCGGCCTGCCATCTGCCCTTCAACTTCAGGATACTCGCGACCTCGACATCCCTCTTTTTCTTCGACGTGACGATGCACGTGAGCTCGTCCGGGGCGATGCCGATCATATCGGCCTTCAAAGTGATGACTTCCCCTCCGCCGAGGTCCTTGGTGTCAGTGACGGTGAATTCTACGTCGTGGTTACTATTGAGCCGCCACTGGCTTTTCTGTTTTGATAAGGGCATACTGCGGGTCCAATCTTTCGAGGAATTTCAAGCTGTATGCGCGAAAGAATACCGCGAATGGCAGGTTAAGCGCCATCAGGCAATACAGCAGGAACAGGCATACAGGCGTCAATATTACGCCGATGATAACCCAGTAAGGCAGGATCGCGGCAGCCGGCATCGTCCTTGAAATAAGCCAGAGCACGAAGACCAGCAGGGCCACCGGTATCACGACGATAATAAAACCGATGATAAATGCCAAAAGATAAACGATGCCCGCGCCTATTCCGAGGCCTATCTTTATCAGGATATAAACGGCGAAATTCCCGGCGTTATTTTTCACGAGCGTCCATGCCTTGCCCCATGCGGCAAGTATTTTTGTATTCTCTTTATACATTATCGGCAGGACGAGGTCTATCGTTATGACGGAAATCAAACTGACGATAAAGATCAGCAGCATAAGGACGAGCAAAAAAGGTATAAGCACCAGTATAAGCTCTACCACCGCCTTCGGATCGGGATGAGGCGTATTCAAAGCGCTAAAAACACCCATCTTCGCGCAGGCAAGAATAGCAAGGAAAATAAGCAGCCCTAACGCCGTAAAAAATATGAACATGAAAGCGATGTTGAACTTGAAATATGAATTTCCCTGCTCTTTATTAACCGCGAACGGCGCCTTGATCGAGGCGTCGTTTTTGACAATATCCTCCAAAAATACAAACGAAAATCGCGAGCCGAGCCAGGTGAACAAAATAAGTATCACGGCAAAGAAAACAATTATCGAACCTGCGACTACCGATATCAAAACCACATCTTCGCGGGCCGGTTTTTGCTTCATGATCGGAGGGGCCGTCTGGGCCTGCTTTTGCTCATAATGATGGCCTCCGTTGCCCCCGCCGCCGGAATTAAAATTACATCCATTTGACATGGCGCCGGCCATGAGCGCGATAAAAGTAAGTACCATCCATTTTTTGAAATTAAAGGGCTTGAACAGGACCTGCTTCGTCCATTCCGCGGATTCGCCGATTATTGCGCCAAAGTCGACCATCTTTTTCATTTCATCAATTCGAATATCTTCTTTTCGATCAACATCTTATGCTTGTTTTCTTCGTTGAACAGAAAAGTAAACACGTCCTCGGCGACCTTATGCTCAACCGCGAATTTCCGGTATAACTCTATGGAAGACTCCTCTCTC
>MHHC01000074.1 GCA_001805885.1 Omnitrophica WOR_2 bacterium RIFCSPLOWO2_12_FULL_51_24 | reverse complement strand
ATCATTATCATTTTTCCTGCCTTAAATGCGGGAGGGTCTTTGATCTGGATCAACCGGTGCTAAGGGATTTGGATATGAAGGTAAGTAATAAAAGCGGCATGGCGGTTAACTACCATCGAACAGATTTTTATGGTTACTGCAGGGAATGCAAAAGTAGAAATATGAGCGCGGATAAATAGAAAGGTGGCGATAATGGAAGAGCTAAATGCCTTGAAGATTGGTGAAAAAGTTCCCGAATTTGAACTGGATGTTTATTTTCCGGACAAGAAAGATTTCGGCAAGATAAAATTCTCTGAGATTTTTAAAAAAGGGAACTGGTTGATACTTTTCTTCTACCCCGCGGATTATACCTTTGTCTGTCCTACGGAATTATCTGATGTGGGCGAGAAATATTCTGAAATTAAACAGTTCGGAGTTGAGTTAGTCTCGGTAAGCACCGACACGCATTTCGTACATTACGCCTGGCAGCAGCAGGAGAAATTGCTTTCTGAGATTAAATATCCCATGGCTGCAGACCCGACGCATAATCTTTCTAAGGCCTTTGGGGTCTATGATGAGAAATCCGGCCTCAGCTTGAGGGGGACATTCATTATCGATCCTGACGGGAAACTCCTCGCCTCCGAGGTGAATTATTTCCCTGTCGGGAGAAATTCCGACGAGCTCTTGAGGAAACTCAAGGCCTTTAAATATGTCCGGGAAAATCCCGCCAATGTTTGCCCGGCAAAATGGCAACCCGGGAAAAAGACCTTAACTCCCGGTAAGGAAATTGTGGGGAAGGTAGGAGAAAGTCTTACGCGATGAATTTGTAGCCGATGTTGCGAAGGGTTTCGATGAAGGTGTGTTTCCGGTCCTCTATCTTGCTGCGCAGGCGGCGGATATGGACATCCACCGTGCGGGTCCCGCCGTAGTAGTCATATCCCCAGATCTTATCTAGAAGCTGGTCGCGGGAATAGACCCTGCCCTTATTTGAAGCGAGGAATTTGAGGAGTTCGTATTCCTTAAATGTGAGCTCTACCTTGCTGCCATTTAATAATACCTCATATCTGTTGACGTCTATTACGAGGTCGTCGACCTTTATGAGGTCTTTGGAATCGGTCGGTATGACCTTTTTGATGAGCGCCTTGATGCGCGCGACGAGCTCCGCGCCGTTAAAAGGGGTTATTATGAAATCGCCGATGCCGGGTAAATTATCCAGCAGCTGCATCCCGTCCTCGGGCAATATGACGAAGACCGGCGTCTCTTTAAGGAATCTGTCTTTCTTGAATGCGCGCAAGACCGCATGCGCGTCGAAGTTCTTGGGAGAAGTGAAATCGAGGACCATTATGTCCGGGCGCCTTTGTAACGCTTCCTCATAGACGGGCTTCAGGTCGGTCTCTTCGGATGAAAATACGGAATAGTCAGCGTCCTTCAGCGCTTTTTTGGCGCGCTTAAGGCCCTCGTCCTCTATGCCCAATACCAATATGCCGCTCATATCTTTACCGCCATCATAGAGATGCCGTTATTGTCGGCAAGCGCTACCGTCTCTTCTTTATCTATTATAAGCGTCTTCTTCGCCTCAATAGCAAGGCAGTTCGCTTTTACTTCGGCCATCGAACGTATCGTCTGCGGCCCGATTACAGGAATATCGAATTTCATATTCTGCTTAGGCCGCGCTACTTTTATCACGACGCCGTCCGGCCCGGCAAGCCGTCCGCCGCGCCTTATCATCGCGTCGGTGCCCTCTATATCCTCGACCGCGATGACAGCTTTATCCTTCACAAATATGGAAAGCCCTATATCGAGGCCGGCGACTTCCTTTGCTATCCTCGAGCCGAATTTTATATCTTCCTCCTGTGCTGACGCAGGTTTCTCTTTTGTAAGCGCGCCTTCATCCGGAAGCAGGTCTTCCAGGAACAAAGTCGAGTCCAATAATTCCACTCCGGCGGACTTTAACGTGGAGGTGATCATCGAGAGCAACGTATCGTCTTTTTTATCAAGGGCCTTTACGAGTATGGACTTCATGAGGCCGTCTATCTTTAATGCTTCGTTAAAGATGCGCGATTTTGTGATACCGCCGGCCATTACGGCTCTTTTGATGCCTTCGGATTTGAATATCTCGAGCACTCTGGAAAGCTCGCCGAGCCTTACCCAGTAAAATTTGTCTACAAGGCGCTCTATCTCGGGCTTAGTCTCTCCCTCGATGCCGACGGCGACGACTTTTATGCCTTTTGATTTCGCCGCTTTTGCGAAAAGAAGCGGAAAATCGCTTTTACCCGCGATTAAACCTATAGTCTCCATTTTGTTTTATCTTGAGATACCTCTCTCAGAGGCGGCAGTGAATTCTACAAGGTAGTCTACTTCAGGGCACTTCCGGACTTCCGATTTTATCTCATCTAAGGCATGGGAAACGGTAAGCCCGGAATTAAATAGTATCTTGAAGGCTTTTTTAAGGGCGTTCCTCGATTCCTGCGGGACCTTTGCCCTCTCTAGGCCGACGGCATTAAGGCCGTATATCTTCAGTGGGTGCCCGTCACTCATGGAAAAAGGCACCACATCCTGCGTGACCTTCGAGCAACCGCCTATGATAGCGAGTTTTCCTATGCGCACGAACTGATGGACGCCGGTAAGCCCTCCGATATCCGCCTTCTCCTCGACGGTGACATACCCGGCTAACGTGCCGCAATTGGCGATGATCGCCCCGTCTTTTATCACGCAATCGTGCGCAACGTGGCAATACGCCATCAAAAGGACCTTATTGCCGATCACGGTCGAAGATTCCTTGTCCGTCCCCATGTTGATGGTGACATATTCGCGGATGATATTGTTATCGCCTATCTTGACGTAGCTTCTCTCGCCCTTGAATTTCAGGTCCTGTGTAATAGACCCTATCACGGCGCCGGTAAATATCCTGTTGTTCTTGCCGATAGTGGTGTGACCATCGATGACCGCGTGCGCGCCTATCACGGTGCCGCTGCCGACCTTGACGTCAGGACCGATTAAACAATAAGGGCCGACTTCCACTCCGTCGGCCAACTCTGCCTTTTTGTCTACAATCGCCGTAGGATGAATCTTCATTTTATACCTGATAAAAAACTATTCGGACGCCTCTTCGCCGCCGACGAGCGCGAACATCAGTTCGCCCTCGGCTACAACTTTACCATCGACCGTGGCGACAGCCTTGACCTGCACGGTCTTCGACCTGAGTTTTAAAACCTCGGTCTCGAGGACAAGCTGGTCGCCCGGCACCACCGCCTTGCGGAACTTGACCTTATCCATTGACATGAAGAAGGCGTACTTGCCGAGATTCTCTCTTTTATTCAACATCATTACGCCGGCCACCTGCGCCAGCGCTTCCATTATTAATACTCCCGGCACTATCGGCCTGTTCGGGAAATGACCCGGGAAATAAAATTCGTTCATCGTGATGTTCTTTATGCCGACCGCCCTCTTGTCATCCTCGAGCTCGATTATCTTGTCGATCAAAAGGAACGGATAGCGGTGCGGCAATATCTTCTGGATGTCGTTTATATCGAGCGGCGTCCCTACGATGCCCGGCCCTTTCGATTCGATGGCCCCCGCGCGCATACGTTCCTGCTGCTGTCTTATCTTCTGAAGGAGCCTTATATTTAAAGGATGCCCGGATTTGACCGCGATGACGTGGCCCTTTATAGGCATCCCTAAAAGATAGAGGTCGCCTATCAGGTCGGATATCTTATGGCGCGCGAATTCGTCGTCAAATCTCAATTTGTTCTTTATTACGCCGTCTTTCCCGACGACAAGCGTATTCTCCCAGCTCGCGCCTCTACCGAATCCCTGTCTTCTGAGTTCCTCGGCCTCGGCCTCGAGGCAGAAGGTCCTTGTCGAGGCTATCTCCTTTTCGTATGTCTCCGGTATTATCACGACAGAGACATACTGGGATTTTAACAGCGGATGGTCGTAACTTAACATATATGAGATCTTGAATTCGGAATCAGGGAGTATAGCAAGGACCGTATCGTTCTCCTCAAGCCATATCGGGTCCTTTACGGTAAAGGACCTCTTCTGCTCGGGCTGTGATTCTATGCCGGCTTTCTTTATCAGTTCGACAAACGGCAGCGCTGAGCCGTCAAGCCCGGGAAGCTCCGGGCCGTTTATCTCGATCTTGACGTTATCTATCATCAAGCCGCTGAGCGCGGACATAAGATGTTCGACGGTGTGGACCTCAACGCCTTCACAGGACAAAGATGTCCTCCTGAGTCTGCGGCTCAATTCCATGACGTTGGCTATATTCGCCTTTATGACGGGCTTATTGGGGAGGTCAACGCGTATAAAGCTTATCCCGGCATTAGGCTCCGCCGGCAGAAGGCGCACCTTTACCTTAGCTCCGGTATGAAGACCTACCCCTTCTAACTCAACTGCGTTTTTTATTGTCAGCTGTTGTTCCATCTGAGATCTTCTTTTCTAACTGGTCTACTTTCTCTTCGAGTTTCTTCAACTCATCCACGATCTGCGGCAGGCGCGACACAAAAGCGTTCAACCTCTTCGCCTCATCGTGCTGCCTTGCGGGATAACCCGAAACACACGTATTTGCCGGGACCGGCTTCGTGACGCCGGCCTGAGCCGCGAGTATCGCGTTATCGCCTATCGTTATATGGCCGACGAGGCCCGCCTGTCCGGCGATCGTTACATGCTTTCCGATCACCGTCGAGCCGGATATGCCCGCCTGCGCTATTATTATAGAATCCTCTCCTACTATCACGTTGTGGGCTATCTGGACGAGGTTGTCTATTTTTGTCCCGCGCCCTATCACCGTCTTTCCGAAGCGCGCCCTGTCGATGGTGACATTGGCGCCTATCTCGACGTCATCCTCGATGAGGACCGTGCCGATCTGAGGTATCTTGTGGTGTTCGCCATCTACTGTCGCAAACCCGAAGCCGTCGCTTCCGATGACAGTCCCTGAGTGCACTATCACCCTGTTGCCTATCTCGACCTTTTCGCGGATCGCGACATTCGGATAGATAAGGCAATCGCATCCTATCTTTGCGCGATATCCGATATAACTGCCGGCATAGATTATCGTCCTATCCCCTATGACGGCATCGTCGTCAATGACGACATACGGCTGCAACGCCACGTCCTGCCCCAGCTTGACATTTTTCCCGATGACCGCGGCCGGATGTATGCCGCTTGGATATTTCTGGTCGTTCGGCATCAGGATGGAGATCACTTTGGCAAACGCCATTGAAGGGTTACTCGTGCGGATCACCGGCTTGGGTGCGGTTGTTATCTCGCGGGAAGTTATTATAGCGGCCGCTTTGGTCGTATCCATAAGCGGGGCGTAACGCGGATTAGCCAGAAACGCCAGGTCGCCTTCTTCCGCTTCCCTTATGCCGCTTATGCCGGTTATCACGACGTTGCCGTCGCCTATAACCTCGCCGTCTATCAATTGCGCAATCTCTTTAAGAGTCTTGTGTATCGCCGGACTCGTTCCAGACACTTACTATTTCTTTCCCTTGACGGCGTATTTGTCGTTTAATATTTTAATGATCCTGTCGGTCAGACTATCCGCGTCGCCTCCGAACAATACCGCACGGCTATCGAGGATATAAGCATACTTTTCCTTTTTAGCGATCTCGTCTATGCTATCCTTTATCTCCTTGAGTACCGTCCTTGCCATATCGTCGCGGTCTTTTCTGAGCTCGTCTCTCGATTCCTTATCGAAATCCTGAAGTTTCTTTAACTTCTCCTCGACGGCCGCCTGCTTCTTTGCTTTATCTTTATCCGCGGATAGATCCAGCTCATCCTTCATCTTCTTTATCTCGGCGACCAGCTTGTCTCTTGCGACCTGTTTGGCGTTGCTTTTGGTCTCAAGCTGCTTATCGAGGTCTTTTGTCTTGTTATATTCATCGAAGACCTTACCGAGATCCATATAAAGTATCTTTCCCTCTGCCGCGCGCGCCATGTTTACGGCCGCCAGAGATAATGAAACAAAAAACGCCATGATGACCAACTTAGAGATCAGCTTCATCTTCCTTCTCCTTTCGCGTTAAAAAGCCCTGCTTAGGCTGAAATGGAACCTTCCTATTTTCTTCTCGCCCGGATCGACTTTGAGCGGGTAGCCATAATCCAGTTTTACCGGCCCGACGGGTGTCTTGACCCTGACGCCGGTACCGGCGGAATACTTATAACCTCCGCTGCCGAAATCGCCTTCCTTCTGCCAGACATTACCTGCGTCCATGAATATGGCTCCTTTGAGGAAATCGATAACCGGAAAGACGTATTCAGCGCCGCCGATAAGCATTGCTTCACCGCCTAACGGACTGTTTGTAGCCGGGTCTTTCGGGCCTACTCCTCTTTCCTTGTAACCGCGTATGCTATCGGCGCCGCCCGCAAAGAACCTTTCATATATCGGAACTGCATCAGAGCTTCCGAACGCGCCGACCACGCCTGCTCGCGCAGAAAGCTTTAAGACATGCCTCTCGAAGAACGGAAAATAAACGTTTGATGAACCGAAGTATTTCACAAAATTTTTATCGCCCTGTAAAGGCCCGCCAGCTCCCTGGACCGAACCGTATAAGACATATCCTTTCGTAGGGCTCATAGTGGAATCCCTCGTATCTCTCGTCAATCCCAGGCTCAGGCTCGAGATAATGTTAGATCCCTGCTCTTTCTGGAGGTCGGCTAAAGCTGTATCGTCGACGTCCGAAATCTTGACATCCTCCAATCTATACATCATATCGGCCCTGTCGTAATCATCAAACTCCTTGCCCAGCCTTAAGTCTCCTCCTCTTCTCCTCTCGCTATAGCCATAACCTACGTCTGCCGCCTTGAGGTGAGTATTTTGGTAGACGTCGAATCCGAAGAGGTACGGATAATCGAATACCCAGGGTTCGGTGAAACTCAACTGGTAATCCCTTCTTACGGTACCCAATTCTGCCCTGATAGCAAGCTGCTGGCCCCCACCCGTAAAAGTAGGGAAGTTCGTTATGTCAAAATTACGCTGTGTGACCTGGACAAAACCGACCAGTTTATCGACTGTCGAGAAACCGCCGCCGAAGGAGAATTCACCCGTCTTAGTTTCCTTAACATCGACGATGAGGTTCGCCTTATTGTCCGCGGTCTTTTCCGTGTCAAAAGTTATATCCTCGAAATAACCGAGATTATAAAGCCTCTCCTTCGAGCGCTGGAGTTTCTTGCCATCGAAAGGCTGTCCCGGACGGAGCCTGAGCTCCCTCCTGATGACTTTGTCTTTGGTGCGGACGTTGCCCTTGATCTCTATCTTATCTACGAACGTCAGTTCGTTCTCGACAATAGTATACTTCACATCTATGTTGTTAGTCTCGGCGTTAAGCGAGGTCTCAGGTTTTACGGTAGCGTAGATATATCCTTTTTCGAAATAGAGTCCCTGCATCGCGTCGGCATCGGTGCGCATAGCCTCCTGGCTGAAGGCCTTTCCGGCCGTCATCCTAATGGCTTTCCTTATGTCCTTCTCGACGATGACCGCGTTTCCGGTGATCGCAACCGTATTGACTAGATACTCCTTGCCTTCATCGACCTTTATGTTTATCCAAAGGAACCTGCCGTCTTCGTCGTATTTGAGTTCCGGCTCCAGTTTGATGTCGAGGTAACCGCTATTTTCGTAAAATACTTTTACCTTCTCGAGATCACCCTCAAAGGCATCCTCATTGAATATACCCGACCTGAAGAACCACCATGCGGTCTTTGTGGCCATCAGCTTGATGAGCTGGCCTGACTTGAACGCCTTGTTCCCCTCAAACGTGATCTTTCTTATCTTTACCCTCTTGCCCTCGTCAACCATGATTGTGACGATCGCCTTATTGGTCGCCGGGTCAAGCCTTATGGCATAATCTACCTTAGCGTGGGTAAATCCCTTCTTATAATAAAGCTCCCTTATGACTTTTATGCTCTCTTTGAGCTGGCGCTCGTCAAGGATCTCGTCCTGTTTTATCTTAAGCTCCTTCTTGAGCCTCTCGTCCCTGAACGCTTTGTTCCCGGTGAAGATTATCTGGCCGATCGGCGGTTTCTCGACCACTACAAAGGTGATATCGAGGTTGTCTTCATACTCTTTTATCTCGGCCTTGACGTCTGAGAAATATCCTATGCCGTAGATGCGCTTTATATCCTCGTCTACGGTATTCTTTTTGTAGGCTTCGCCTTGCTTACTCTTTACTTTCGAGAGTATGAGAGATGAGGAGACGGTCTTATTGCCTATGATATAGACGCCCTTTACGGTCTTTTCGACCGACGCGGCCCCTGGTTCTTCGGAAAACACTGGTTTGAAAAATAGCGCCAAAAGGGCTAATAGGAGAAGTGCTCTGGAGAAAATCTTCATAAATACAGGGGTCCTCATTATTAGACCCTTCCTTAATCGGATCAGGAAGGTCTATCCTTTAGGATTAAATATTCAATTTAACATACGTGAAAAATAATGTAAAGCAAATTGTAAGGGTCTACCCTTTAGGATTAGCCATCCTGCCTTACAGAGAGGTTCTCGAACCTCGTAAATTCTTTCAGGAACGCGAGTTTCATCGGTCCGGTCGGGCCGTTGCGCTGTTTGGCTATCATCAGCTCCGCGATGCCCCTGTTGTCGTCCGTGGGATTATAAAACTCCTCGCGGAATAATAAAAGCACCAGGTCGGCATCCTGCTCGATAGCGCCTGATTCACGCAAGTCTGCCAATTGGGGACGCTTATCGTCCCTTCCCTCCGGCTTCCTCGAAAGCTGGCTTACGGCGATAAGCGGAATATCCAGCTCTTTCGATAATGCCTTCAGGGAACGCGATATATCGGAGATCTCCTGCTGCCTTCCCTCCGACCTAAAGGAGGGACTTTCAAGCAGCTGCAGGTAGTCGACTATTATAAGGCTGATGTCATGCGTCGATTTAAGCCTTCTGGCCTTTCCCCTCAACTCCAGCACCGAAAGCGCAGAAGAATCGTCTATAAATATGGGCGCTTCAGAAAATTTACCCGCCGCGTTAACGAGGTGCGGCCAGTCGGTCTGGGAAAGGAAGCCCGTCCTTACCTTGCTGGCATCCACCCTCGCATGGGAACAGAGCATCCTCTGGGCCAGCTGTTCTTTGGACATCTCAAGGCTGAAGACGGCCACCCCCTGTTTTAGCACGATCCCGACGTGTTCGGCGATGCAGCATGCCAAGGCGCTCTTGCCCATCGAAGGCCTGCCGGCGACGACTATAAGCTCGCCTCCGTGCAATCCTGAGGTCATCTTGTCAAAATCATCGAATCCCGTCGCCAGACCGGTTACATTAGTCTTCCTCTGATAGAGCGAATCTATCGTCTCTATGGAACCCTTTATTATCTCTTTGAGCGAGACAAAACCTCCCTCGACCTTCTTCGAGGTTATCTCGAATATCATCCGCTCCGCTTTGTCGAGTATCTCCTTCGCCTCATCCTGCGCGTCATACGCAGCCGAGAGTATGGTCGTCGCGCTCGTTATCAGGCTGCGGAGCATATTCTTGTCCTTTACTATCTTCGCGTAATGGCTGATATTCGCGGCGGTGGGTACGAAAGTCGTAAGGGTAGTGAGGTAATTTATGCCGCCGGCCTCCTCCAGCTCGTCCCTTTTCTTGAGTTCGTCGACGAGCGTTATGAGGTCCACGGCCTTATTGTTGCTGTAAAGGCTGACCATGGCGTTGAATATTATCCTGTGGGCCTGTTTGTAGAAGGCGTCTTCCTTAAGCAGTTCGATCGCGTGCGATATAGCCTCCTCCTCGATCATCATCGAGCAGAGGACGGCCATCTCAGCCTCGAGGTTCTGCGGCGGGAGTTTCTCTAACGAAATATCTTTGCCTTCTTTGCCCTGAGCCATTTTATTTCTTCACCACCCAAAGTTTAAGGTTTGCGGTAATCTCCTGATGCAGTTTAATGGGTATCTGGAATATCCCTATCTGGGTTATATGGTCCTTGAGCTCCACCTTCTTCTTGTCGATATTTATCCCTTCGGCCTCCAGCGCCTTCTGGATATCGGAGCTTGTCACCGAACCGAACAATTTATCGTCCTTTCCGGCCTCGACCGCGATCGTGCAGGAGATCTTCGATATCGCGTCGGCAATTTTGGCGGCTTCCTGCTTTTCCTTCTCCATCGCCTCGGTCTTCTGTTTCCTGTTGGCCTCCGCCACCTTTATGTTCTGCTCGGTCGCGGATAACGCTATGCCGCGCGGGAAAAGGAAATTCCTGGCGTAGCCTTCGCTGGCCGATACGACATCGCCGGATTTCCCGAGATTATCGACATCCTTCAATAAAATGATCTTTGTCGCCATTGGACTGCCCTCTTTCTATATTTATCTTCAACGCTATACTGTAGTGTAAGGTATAAACGCGACGAGGCGCGCCTTCTTTATGGCCCTCGCGAGCATGCGTTGGTGTTTCGCGCAATTGCCCGATATCCTCGACGGTATTATCTTGCCCCTTTCGGTGACGAACTTCGCGATCCTCATCGTATCCTTGTAGTCTATCGCCTTTACCTTCTCTCCGCAGAACTTGCAGACCTTCTTCCTGTATACCCTTTTCTCTCTTCTTTCCATCTCGCTTTTATTTTCTCCTTGGCGTGTAGGTTAAAACGGCGCATCCTCTCCGGATGGCACGTTAGTTTGCGTATCCACAGGTTCGGTCTCAGCGCCGCCTTCCTGCTTACTGCCTTTGGCCCTGCCGAGGAATTGCACCCTCTCGGCTATCACTTCGACGGCAGAGCGTTTCTCGCCCTGCGGCGTCTCCCAGCTGCGGCTCTGGATCCTGCCCTCAACGAACACGGGGCTGCCCTTCGAAAGGTACTCGCCGCACGTCTCGGCCATCTTCGCCCAGACGACTACCTTGATATATGAGACCTCTTCCTTCTTCTCGCCCTGCTGTGTATAGACGCGGTTTACGGCGACGGTGAATGTCGTGACGGCG
>MHHC01000073.1 GCA_001805885.1 Omnitrophica WOR_2 bacterium RIFCSPLOWO2_12_FULL_51_24 | reverse complement strand
CACGGCCGCGAGCATCCCGTATCCCGCAAAAGTAAATATCCAGTATGCCCTCGTCTTATCGGCAAAATACCCCGAAACGAGGCGTATCGCGTAACCGATAAACTCGCCCAAGCCCGCGATGAAGCCGACGATCGCGGCGCTCACGCCGAGCGTCTTTAAGTACGGGCCGTTGACGCTTCGCGCTCCTTCATAGACTATATCGCCGAAGAGGCTGACCAGCCCGAATATGATTATAAGCTGAAAAGCGGCTTTCCTGCTGTTGTCGGCCATCTATCTTATCCCTTATGCAATAAGCTCGAATGCCTTTGTAACATCCATCCCGACGGCGATCCCGAGTTCCGCCGCTTTTTTATTTACCTTTATTATCTTCCTGTCCGGAAACCGCTCCAAATTACCTATAGGATTATCCGGGGAACTTTCAACAAGCGCTGCCGCCACATCATACCTGTCCAAAGCCTCCATATCAAAAACGGGGCAGGCAAGGAACCCTCTCTTTCCGGAAACCAGAAGGATATTAAATCCCGCCCACTTGACCTGCACGCCCTCGATCAATCCGTTCTTCGTCTCGTATGATCTTGTTATCGTCTCCATTTCAAGATCTCCTCTTCCTTATTTTCGTGACGGCGCTTGGCGTCCATCGCGACGATCAAGGTGCGGACGTTTTCGCTCTCCGATACCCACTTAAACCCGAGTATCAGCGCCGCGACTAAAAATTGCGCGAAATACTTCGGCACCGTAAATGACAACGTAAATGCCGCGATGGTCGCGGCAAGCCAAAGACCGGTCTGAATGCGCTTCTTTCTGGAATCCATTTTTGCAATGCCTTTCGCTTTTCGTATTATCTCTGTGTTTGATCCGGGTAAATCTTTTTCATTATACAGTCTCTCACCCAGGTATCCTGCCCTGACATTCTCAAGACAGAGAGGACAACCGGCTACATGCTCTTCAATAGAGCGCGATGCCGCTTCCTTAAGCTTGCCGCCCAGGAATGCCGCCAGCGCCGCCTCGTCCGGACATCCCACCGCTTTTGCCTCATGCAACTTCGTCATCTTCTCTCCCATGCTATAATAGACGGCTTCCTTCGAGTTTTTCTTTCAAGTATTTCTTTGCCCGCGCTATCGTCGTCGAGACTGTATTGACCGGCAATTTAAGCGCATCCGCAATCTCGCTATGTTTCATCCCGTGGAGAAGGTTCAGCTCGACGGCTATCCTCTCCTTCGGCTTAAGCGACCCTATGGCCGACTTCAAGACCTCGCGCGCGTCGCTTAATTGCGCTTCCTTGTCGGGCCCGGCCGCCTTTGACGGCAGAACTTCTTCAAGCGTCCTCGCCTCGCCGTCGCCGTTCTTATATATCTCCTCGTAGATGGATATCGAATTCGGCGGCGACTGGCGCTTCATTCTCCTGAAATAATCTATCGCCGCGTTTCCGGCTATCATCGCCAGCCAACCGGCAACCTTGTCGCTATCCTTGAGTTGCGCGAGTTTATTCCCGGCCCATAAAGCGATAAAGACATCCTGATGGATGTCATTTATATCTTCATCTTCGAAATCATATCCGAACCGCTTGAGCCGGTCCCTTATCGCCCAATAGATCACTTTTGAATAACGCTCGACGAAGATGTCCCATGAGCGCTTGTCTTTCTTTATGCAGCCTTGTATTAATTCTCCTGCGGATGGCTTGACCGGGTCTGAGGGATCCATTTACTGTTCGGGCATTATCTTTTCTTCGAAAGCCTTCGCCGTCACCGGCATCGTCTCCCTGAATATCCCAAGGAGGGCCTTCGCGTATTCGCGGATCTCGGGCTGCGCGGATTTATCCAGGCGCAGCTTAAGGAAATTCATTAACGACCGCGCGTTTACCGTCCAGTAATATAAAGTATATAGGGAAAGTGGCAGGACACCGCGGGCCTGTTCGCGTTTTACGCCGGAGCCGACAAGCGCCTCGTAGGCGTCGAACGCCGCGTTTATGGATTTCTTATATCTTTCGAGCGCCTCACCGGTAAGACCTTCGGGCGTATAAAAATCCCTTTTGGCCAGACAATACCTGAGGGACATTTCGTTGTATGTGCCGATGCGGTGGCGGATCCACTGGCGCGCTACGAATATCGGGCATTTGACGTCGAACCTGAAATACGCGTGCTCGAACGGCGTGCCGTGGTCTTTGGCTATGAGGTGGCGGATCAGTTTTGCGTCTGCGGCCGCGGACGCATCCTCACCCTGAGGCTCGCTCATATAGCAGCGCCGCGCGCCTTCGATGACAGCTTTATCGCCGCCCATATAATCGACGAGCGCAACATATCCGTTATCAAGGACTTTTATCTTCTGGGGCATGCTTTATTATTTCTTTTCGGCAGCTTCGGGGGAATTGTACTTTTTGGCCTTCTCTTTTTTCTCATAGCATTCCGGGCAATTGTAGACCGGCTTTGCCAATGCCCTGTCGTACCCGGGCGCCACTACCACCCTTCTTACCTCGGGCACGTCACGTCCGCATGTGTCGCATTTCATCCGCTCTCCTCCGATGTGTTGATTTTATCAATATTGGCGGGCTTTTTCAATGCTTATTTCGGCCGGTGGACGACAAAAGTAATGAACATGACGATCACCGCGATGCCAGCTATTACGGCTATGACGCTTGAGATGGAAAGGGCAAACGCGGCTTGCGGCGCGGCTAGGAGCGCGGCACCCCACTGGCTCGGGTCGGAATAGAATTCCTTTGTGCCGGTCCAGGCCATCTGGGCGTCCCTCTTCCCCTTATCGCTGTCGTCGACCGCGATGTCGAAATCGAACTTCTTTCCGGCCTCGGGTTTGAACCCGCCTAATACCTTAAAAGGTATCTTCGCCTCGATAATATAGCCCTTCTCCCGCGGTTTCGCCGCGACCTCGATGCCGTCCTTGTAGTCATCACGGCGCCAGACCCACTCGCTCGGCTTGATATTCTTGTTATTGCCCGGGCTTAATCCTATCTGGTAATCGCCCTTGCCGAAGTAGATCCTCCCGGGGTCTGCCGTCCCGTCCATGCCAAGCAAGACCTCCAACGCGTCACCATCCCAAATATCGGGGCCTTCCTTGCTGTTATCGAACGGGGCGTCGTCGGTCACCTTTGCCGCCACGTAGAGGTTCTCATAGTCCCAGAGGAGATATATATCGGCGCTGATATCATCTTTACCGCCGTATTCAAAATATTGCAGCCTCTCGGAGGACTTATCGTCCATCCTTACGGCGTATTTCGGGTATTCGTCAAGGTTTCCGTCTATCTTTACCGGCTTCGCCGCTTTAGGGACCGATATGACGGGTTTTTGAGGTGATTTTTCAGCGGCCTGAAGGATATGCGCGGAAAACAAAACTAAGGACAAAACAAGGACCGTCAAAATAGATATCTTCATCCACCCCTCCCCAAAAGTTATCACTTCTCTCTGTCTATCGGTTTATTTATCCATCCGTTGAAATCGAGGGTGCCGGTTATCTGGCGATGGATATTACCTATCCTTTCCCCCTCATAAGGGTGAGACCTGAAATAGGAATAAGGCCTTATATCAAACTTTTTGGCCTCTTTCATAGTCCCCATGAAAGTGATCAAGGCATCCGGGTCGTACCCGGCGGCCTTAGTGTATATCACTGCCCGCCTATCGGCCTCGAACTCATCCTCTCTGGAGTAGGATGCCATAAGGGATGTAAGCGCGAGATTCGTCGCCCGCGCAGCGTTTCCGCCCCCGGCTATAGCAACGGCTATCATCGCGATGTTGGATATGGAATTGGCCTGCGCCCGTTTAGCGGAGTGCCGCGCTGCGATATGACCGATTTCATGGGCAATTACCCCGGCCAGCTCGTCGTCGTTCTTGCACTTATCCACAAGCCCCCTGAAGACATATAACCAACCGCCCGGTAGAGAGACGGCGTTAATATCGTCGATATCCAGTACTTTAAAATGGTAGATGAGCTCCTTCCGGTCGCAGACCTTGGCCAGCCTTTTGCCTATAAGCTCGACGCGCTCCTGCATATGCTCGTCTCCCACAAGCTTATACTCTTTCTCTATCTGCTTGGAAATGGAATCACCCATGGCTACCTCTTGTTCGGTAGACATATAGACGGGCTCATCCTTGCCGGTGACAGTATTGTAATCTGCCCAGGCCTGGAAAGGACTCAGGAGGACGACTAAAAACGCGATTAGGATCGGCATATTGGAGGAAAACTTCATGCTAATAAATTAACATATTGCAAAAAGGAAGTAAAGCCCTTATAATGACGGATATGAGAAATATCATACCTCTGATGCTCATAGCGGCTTTTGCCCTTTCCGTATGCGGATGCACGGAAAAAGGACCAAAAAAAGAGGTTATCGCCACGATTGGCGATTATTCTCTATATAAGGAAGATTTTCTCTCGGAATTATCGCTTTACCCTCCCGAATATCGCAATAAAATCCCAAAGGAGCAACTCCTGAACGATATCATCGAGAAAAAAATCCTGCTTCTGGAAGCCCAGCGGCAAGGTCTCGACAGGAACCCGGAATTCATGAAGATGGTCGAGCGGTTCTGGGAGCAGAGCCTCCTGCGTTCGCTCTTAAATAAGAAGTCGGAAGAGATCCTGTCCTCGATGCCTCAGACGGAAAAAGACCGTAACCAGAAGGCGAGCGGGATGATCAAATCGTGGATCGTCGACCTCGAGAGAAAGACAAGGATCGATATCAACAGAGAAGCCCTTGAGAAGATAAGGATAAAATGATAAAGGCGCCTGATCAGAATAACCGGAGAAGGAATTACTTCATAAAGAAAAAATTCCAGGCCAGTTTTATACTTAAGTTCTGCCTGCTGCTGATACTGGCGTGCCTCATAATGAGTTCGCTCGCCCTCCTGTTGACAAAGAAGACCGCTACGACCAGCTTCGAGAATTTGCGTTTCACCGTAATGAGCACATCTGACTTCATACTTCCGGTATTGGCCTCGAGCAGCATAATAGCCATTGTGCTCGTCAGTATCGCGACCATAACGATACTTCTTTATATATCCCACCGCATCTTCGGGCCTCTATATCGCCTCGAAAAGGACATTACGGAGATCGGCAAAGGGAATCTGACCGTAGAAGTGCACTTAAGGCAAAACGACGAGTTCAAGGGCTTAAGTGAAATAGTAAACGGGATGGTTAAAAGCATAAAAAATCCTCTTTCCTCGTCGCAGGCTAAAATAAAGGAACTGGAACAGGAGATCGGCGGCATAAAATCTTTCTTGCGATCGAAAGGCACACCTGAAAGCGAGATAGAGAATAAGATAGGGGGCATCGAAAAAAAGATCGGGCAGATAAAAAACAGCCTCTCTTATTTCAGGGTATCCCCGATGCTTTTGTTCCTTCTCTTATTTTCCGCAGCGACTGCCTCGGCTGCCATCGTCTCGGAAAACCAATTTTCCGACGGCAATGATTGGCTAAGCGTAAACAGCCTCTATTGTACTATTTTTTTTAAAGACAGCGTAGACCTGGCGATGGTAAACAAAAAGATAGACACATATAAGATAGACTACGGCCTTACCGAAAAGCCTCCCCGCGCCGGGGATGAGACCGGAGATGAGATAGCTTATAAATTTGACCTCATCTTCTTCAAGGTGCAGGAGATACTTGATATGAGGCCGAAGGACCTCCGCCTGAACGTCAGGATCTATAAGGGGCAAGACGATCTTAACAGGGTATATGTGGGGATCTTCGATCAGGATAACAAGTTCATAGCTTATTATGTCTTTAAAATAAACACGCTTTTTGCCAGCGAGGAGAAGATCTCAGCCAACGTCCTCGCCCACGAGATAGCGCACTGCGTCATCGACCATTATTTCTCGGTCATACCGCCTACAAAGGTCGCCGAGATGATCGCGCAATACGCAGACGTCCACATCAGGGATTAGGCCCTTCCTTTAACGGTATCAGGTAGGCCTATCCTTTAGGATTAGCCTACTGATTTACTTTGATACCTTTCCGCGGCGGCTCGACGGCCGCGGCGCCCTTCGACCATAATTCCTTAAGGGCGTAATACGCCTTTTTGGGTATCCTCTTATTGACGCCGTTCTCCTTCTCTAGGCTCAATCCGACGATACCGTACCATTCCTCGTTCATATTCATATGGCCTTCTACCTCGATATCGTAATAGTAGGAACCGTTGGTCCAGCCTGCCGCCTCATCCTGCACATACCAGCTCGCGGGATTCGAAGGGTCATGTTTCCACCACTCGTCGTTCCACTCGAATATACAACCTCCCAACACGGTCCCCTTACCCGTCATGCCGCAGGTATTGCGCAGCATCTCCTTCCACTGCGATATAAGGAATTTGATCTGTATATCCTCGTCTTCCTTTTTAGTCAGGGCGTTGAACCTGTCGCAGCCGAATTCGGTCAAGATTATAGGCTTTCCCAGTCTCTTCTCAGCCTGTTCCCACGTATTCCCGAAACTAATGCCGCGGTATGAAATAAGGCCGAGTATGTCTATGTCAGGCGTCAGGGGTTTGGCAACATCGAGATAGAAGACTTCGCCGTTTCCCATAGCGATCGGGTGATTGGGGTCTATCTTCTTTATCTCCTTGGCGATATCGTTCACAAAAGCGTAATATATTTTTGCTTTCGCCGTTGCCCTTTCCTTATCATCCTCTATCGCGTCAAGCTCGGGCGAACCCCAGGGCGCTATCTGATCATCGAAACTATAATTGTTTTCGTTGCCCAGCACCCAAATCAATATTCCCGGCTCGTCCTTATAGGTCTTGATAATATTCAGCACCTGCTCCTTTAGCAGCTCCCTGTAACTCTCGTCCGCATAAGCGGGCGGAGGAACATCGTATATGCCCAAATTGTGACCGAGAATAGTGCGGACGCCGAATTTCTCATAAAGATCGCTTATTACCTGTTTTACCTGCCGCGGGTCATCGCCGGGTTGATAGAAACGAACCGTGTTTATGTTTGCGTCTTTCATCAGCTGCCCGTCGACAAGCCAGGGCTTGGCTGGATCTCCCCACCAGTTGTAGGCATAATCCTGCCCCGGAGGGACCGGCTGATAACATACCCCCATAACAATATACGGCTCTCCGCCGGCCAAAAGCCGGAAATGGCCGTTCGACAGCCTCTCCAAGACGATCTTCTTTAACTTAGCGACGGGTTTCTGCGAAATTTTATTCAAAACGAAACATCCACCGACAAAGAAAAATAACAACAAAAGTATCAGCGGAATGACATAGTGATGTCTTTTTCTGTGCCGCCTTTTGGTGTGATGAGCTGCATGGTGGCTTCCATGATGAGTCGCGTGATGGGCTGCATGGTGACCCGCATGATGACTCTCGTGATGTTCAGAATGGTGGCTTATATGAGGATCCATATTTTACTCGTAATAGATATCGTCGAAGAAGATCACGAAACCGTTCGGGTTATCGGCAACGCTCGCCGCCCAGCAGAATCCTCCCGAGATGTACGAGAGGTCCTTGCCGGTAAGGTCGATCGTGTATTCCTTCCATTCGCGGGTAGGGGTGATCGGCCCGATCGAGACCGCGTCCGAATCCGCGAACTCGCCTGTTATTCCGCCGACTTTGACTTCAGCCAATACTTCGCCGCCTCTTTCCCCGCGGACCCAGAATGTCAGTTTTTTCGCGCCTGTCAGGTCGAACCCGCCCTTTTTCGTCCCCCAGTTGTTCGCGGGATTCTGCCAGAAGATGCCTGCCCACCCAGCGCCCTGCTTCTGCTCCGCGGAATAGGTGATTTTAAGGCAGCTAACGCCTGAGTGGGGATTCTCTTTCCAGCCGGTATCGATCTTCATGTCACCCCAATCACCCATCCAACCCGAAGGGATATAATGGTTATCCTTCGCTGTCCGATCAGTGTAGACATTAAATCTTTTGAACTCAGCGTATGATACGCCGGCTACGCCGACAAAAAACACCACCGCAGCTGCTAAAACTATCAACTTTTTCATTCCTGCAATCCCCTTTCAAAATTACCGCCGAATCGCGCGCGGATCTATTTATTCGTAATAAACGTCGTCCAGATAGAACGTGAATCCGTTCGGATTCGACGCGGCATTAGCGACCCAGCAGAATCCTCCCGAGATGTACGAGAGGTCCTTGCCGGCCAGGTCGATCGTGTATTCCTTCCATTCCTGTGTCAGCGTTACGTCCGCTATGTTCGCGGTGTCGGAATCGGCGTATTCGCCTGTTATGCCCCCGATTTTGAATTCCGCAATCTTCTCTCCGCCCTTATCGCCTCTGGCCCAGAATACAAGCTTTTTGGCTCCCTTGAGATCAAAACCGCCCGGTTGGTTACCCCAGTTATTCGCGGGATTCTGCCAATATACGCCTGCCCAGCCGGCGCCCTGTCTCTGCTCAGCCGAGTAGCTTGTCTTTATGCAGGTAGCCCCGGAATGCGGCTTCTCTTTGCAGCCGGCATCGACCTTGATATCGCCGTAATCGCCCATCCATCCCGAGGGGAAATAATGGTTATCCTTTGCCATCTTGTCGGTGTAGACATTAAATTTCTTGAATTCAGCGTATGAAACGGAGACCGCGGCGGCAAGGATGCCGAGGGCGATCACTAACACAGCGAACTTCTTCATCTAACGAGACCTCCTTTTTGTTTTATTGTGCCTTTTCGTAATAGATGTCGTCGAGATATATCGTAAAACCGTCGGGGTTATCCTGCGCACTGGCCGCCCAGCAGAACCCTCCGGAAATATGGGAAAGATTCATCTTTCCAAGATCTATAGAATATTGATTCCACTCAGGCGGAAGTATGACACTTCCTATGCTGGCGGAGCCGCTATCAGCGAACTCACCGGTAATACCGCCTACCTTGAATTCGGCTATCTTCTCGCCGCCTTTCGCCCCCCTAGCCCAGAAGACAAGTCTTGTTGCGCCGGTGAGGTCAAAACCGCCCGGCTCTGCGCCCCAGTTATTGGGAGGATTCTGCCAGTACATCCCCGCCCATCCCGCGCCCTGTTTCTGATCGGCCGTGTAGGTTATCTTTATGCAGGTAGCCCCGGAATGCGGCTTTTCTTTGCAGCCGACATCAAGTTTAATATCCCCGTAATCGCCCATCCATCCGGAAGGGTAAAAACGATTGTCCTTCGCGCCCTTCTCTGTGTAGACATTAAATTTTTTTGGTTCGGCGCAATAAGCGTTTATCGAAACTGCGATAATCGCCATGATAGACACAGCTATTGCCAATCTCTTCATCGTTCTTCTCCTTTGGGGAAAAAAAATCCCCAAAACTCCGGCGCTCCTTTTATCAAGAAGCGCCGGCAGCTATGCTTCTAATAAATTCCTGCTTACAGCACTACGTATTATACTGGGTAAAAAGGCCCGCGTCTACTCGTAATAGATATCGTCGAAGTAGATCACGAAACCGTTCGGGTTATCGGCAGCGCTCGCCGCCCAGCAGAATCCGCCCGAGATGTACGAGAGGTCCTTGCCGGTAAGGTCGATCGTGTATTCCTTCCATTCGGGAGTAAGCGTTATAGGCCCGATGGAGACAGAATCCGAATCAGCGTATTCGCCCGTAATGCCGCCGACCTTAACCTCAGCCAAGGTGCCGATCTGGGTTTTCGAAATCATCTCTCCGCCCTTTTCGCCGCGCGCCCAGAATGTCATTTTCTTCGCGCCTGTCAGGTCAAACCCGCCTGGCTTCGTCCCCCAGTTATTCGCCGGGTTCTGCCAGAAGATCCCGCACCATCCCGCGCCCTGTTTCTGATCCGCGGTATAGGTTATCTTTATGCAATTGACTCCGGAATGCGGGTTATCTTTCCATCCGGTATCCAGCTTTATGTCACCCCAATCACCCATCCAACCCGAAGGGATGTAATGGTTGTCACGCGCGCTTCTTTCGGTATATACATTGAACCTCTTGAACTCGGCGTATGACCTGCCCGCGACGCAGGTGACAAGCGCCAAAACCACCAACAAAATCACTAACTTCTTCATCTCTTCTACCCCCTTTTTTCTATGTTTTACTGCCGTTTTACGCAAAACCAAAAAGGATCTCTTATATTATATCCCCCCCTCCTTATTTTGTCCAATTCTCTTTATACCAAAAGTAAGATTTCTTCGGTTGCCTTAAGAACGGACTGTCTACGCCGCTTCCCTGGCTCATCGCTCCCAGATATTCCTCATGCAGCCAGCCGTCGGGAAACGGTCCCCTGAAATTTCCCGGGATCCTCGCATTTGTCTTGTAATCCCAGCCCTCCCACTCCTGCTTAGCGGGATCAAGCTGCGGCGGAGGACCCGCCTTCCACCATTCATCCACCCATTCAAAAGAGACGCCGCCTAAAGCATTGCCGAAACCCGAACCGGCCATATTATACGCGATGTCTTCCCAGTTTCCTTTATGATATTGCGCCTGAAGTTCTTCACCCTTAGCCTCATTGTCTTTTAAATACGAGGGGCAGCCGTATTCGGTGATCATTGTGGGCCTATCGGTCATATCTTTTACGTCTTCCCAGTAGGTCCTGCCGAAACCGTTCGGGCCGCGATAGGAATTGGCGCCGAATATGTCAACATCCGTGCAATACTTGGCGAAATAATCAATATAAACGGTCTCGCCGTTACAGATGGCGACCGGATGATTCGGGTCTATCGATTTTATCATCTTTGCGACTTCGTTGACGAAAGCGTAATAGGCGTCCGGCTGGATCTTGGCGCGGCATCCCATCCCGGGCTCTACATTAGGAGTGCCGGCGTATCCGTAATTGTTCTCGTTGCCGAGCATCCACATGAGGATATAGGGTTCGTCCTTATATTCCGTGACAACCTCTCTGACGCTCTCCATCATCTTTTTCTTATGCTCTTCGTTGGTATAATCGGTCCCGCTATACCAATCGGCGCCCGAGCCCGCGGCATACATGCCGAGGAAATCTCCCATAAGATACATGAAACCGTATTTCTCGTAACCGTCCCTGAGGAGCGCCCTGTTGGTGGAGTGATGGTAGAGGCGTATCGTATTGACCCCGATATCCTTCATCAACTGGAAATCCCCGACCGAAGGCTCGTCGGGATCCTGCCTGTTGTTCTTATTCTTGTCGATGTACGCATCATAGGGCCCGTCGATCTTGCCGTTCTTGTTATAATCGGCGGTCATCCAATCGGTCTGGACGTTCAGCGTCCCGTTATCCGGGGAGAGGCCGACCTTGTTCGGGCAATAGGCCATCGCCTTCATCGGGAAGGGCTTATCGTCGACCAAAAGCTGCCAGTGGCCGTTCCCGTATTTGACCAGTTTTACGTGGGTCCCGCCAACGGTCTTGATGATCTTAAGTTTCGAGAGGTCTATTTTCGGGGGGATGACTTCTCCGGGTTTTACCTTGATAAGTTTGCCGGGATTTATGATAAATTTGTCGTTCGATATGTCGCTGTCGAAAGAATTCTCTATAATTATCTTAGCGCCGGCCAGTTTTATTCCCAGCTCGGGATGCGTCCTGATCAGGTATTCGAGGTCATTTAACGCCATCTTTGCGGTGTAGAGCGGTGTGTGCCAGAAGGTCCAGCCGACAGACTTGGGGAAGTTCACCAGTATGGCATAATACGCCTTTATCGCATGGAGCGTCTGTCCGGATTTTGCGAGCGCGACTGCGGTATAATATTGTTTTACGCCCGCCTCTTCGCTCGCTGTCGCCCATTTGTAGAACGCGAGCATCTGGTCCGGGTTATTGACAAATTCCCATTGCTTGCCGACGAGTTTTCCGCTGCCTTGCGCTTCCCTGTAGCCTGGGTCTTTGGTGACGCTGGTGCTGGGATAGATGCCTTCCCCGACCGCGGCAGTAAGTCCTTTCCTGTCCTTTATCTCATACTTATAATTCTCGGTGCCGATGCCCTTGAACTCGCCGTATTTTGCGTAATCGACTATCTCTTCGGTCCCGGGATCGAAAAGCGGCTTGACTTGTTTGACGTCGTCAGAAAAGGCGGGTTTTATAGGGGCTGTTAAAAACGCGGCAAAAAAGGCACAAAGAAGAACTGCTCTATAGCACATACGATATCTCCTACTCCATTTTGATCTGTCAGTTTAGGGGACTTTTTAAAATGGGAATATAAGGTATTGTTAATAAGTAGGTTGTTTCAATAATGCCATATAAACGACGCTTTGTCAAGAATAAATTATCACGTTTTGAATTCAACCGTAAAAACGGGCCCCGAAGTTTCGGGGCCCGCAAGATTATTTCTTCTAACTACGAGATTTTACTATTCGCCGGAATAGACGAATTCTGGCTTTACGATCGGTTCATAGCCCTCTGGGATCGGGAACGGGAATGTCAAAGCTTCATAGATCCCCGCGCCGGTGCGGACGAGGCCTAATCCTAATCCCTTTATCGTCCCTACTGTGAGGCCGGTAAATACATTATTTGCCTTGCTTTCATCGACAACCCCTTTCGGGACCTCGAGCCAGCCCGTGAAGGTATTCACGATGCCGCGGCCAAGCTTATTTAAAGCACTCTGGGCGTATGAAGGCGCGCTTATGGCCAGGAGACCGACCACTACCAACACTAAAATTGTCGTCGTTAACAATCTGCTCTTCATGTTTCCCCCTTTCTTTTGGATACAGTATACTTAACCCAAAAACCTTTGTCAAGAAAATTTCCTCCTTAATTCTATACCGCTTCCACTCTTTCGATTTCAGGTATGACTTCTTTGATCGCGCGCTGTACGCCCATCTGCAGCGTCATCTGCGACATCGGGCAGCATCCGCACGCGCCGGTCAGTTTCACTTTCACGACCTTACCGACGACGTCGATGAGTTCGATGTCGCCCCCATCAGCCTGCAGCATCGGGCGTACCTTGTTCAGCGCTTCCTGGACCTTCGATTTCAAGTCCTGATCTCCAGCCATTTCGTCTCCTCCTTTTTTATATTTTCGGGAACATCTCCCCGATCTGATGATAATAATCACCGATCGATCTCACCGCGCCCCAAAACATGATAAACAGTACCGCGCTTACCGCCAAAGTAATAAGCGTTACGTTTACCTTCTTCGTCTTGCTGTAATTCGGGTTGAACCACACCATGGGCAACGCGAACGGCCCGATGCACAGAAAAGCTATTACGAACGCGTAAGTTTTGAAATACCACCTCTGCTTCTGCTTATCTAGGAACTCGCCGCAGTGCTTGCACTTTATGGCATCTTCCTGGATCTCCTCGGCGCAATACGGGCATTTCTTCAACGGTCTATTTCTCCTTTTTGCTGTATTGGCAACCGCAATAGTCCTGCCTGTATAAGCCCGCTTCTTTAGACATCTGCGCGGATTTCTTGAAACCGTCGTTCTTCTTAAAGTCCGCGCTGTAGAATTTCAGCATATACATATCGGCGATCAGCTCGCCGAGCATATTTATCATATGCGAATCCTTGTGCGGGCTGATGCTGAGCGTCGTGGCGAAATAATCGAAGTCATTGGCCGCGCCGAACCGCGCGGTCTTCCCGAGCCTCATCCTGTAGCATATTTCGCAGCGGTCTCCGCCCTCGGGCTCGTCCTGGAGGCCGGATGTGGCCCGGAACCACGCGTCCGCCTCGTACTCGGATTTATGCACTATGACGCCTATCTTCGCGGCGTATCTCTCCGCCTCATCAAGCCGGGCCTTGTACTCTCCTTCCGGATGGATGTTGGGGTTGTAAAAGAACAACTCAACATCAAATTCATCCTGCAGAGCTGTTATCGGGTAGGTGCAGCAAGGCGCACAGCAGACATGCAAAAGTAATCTGGGTTTCTCTGACACAGGGATATTTTATAACTTCGCGGGCGGAAACTCAACCGTTTTATTTGTCAAGGTCTAACGTTTGAACTCAGCGGCTGGCACCTTAAAACAGGACGCTGGGACAGTCCGCTGGAGTGAAATGTTAGATGTTGATCTTCTTTTGAAATAATATTTTTGTAATTAACAATATCACCACCGACAACAAAAGAACCCACAAGCTAACAATACATACTTTACTCGGAATAAACTTTTCAAATTTTTTTTCAATAACGCCGCTTGAGTAGCTCCGCTCCGAGCTATCTTTTTGTTTTTCAAACAAGTTTACCATAACATAAGCAACGTAGTTTCTTTTAAGAAATCCTTCATAATAATAAACGCCGGTTATTGGGACGGTGATATATACGTCATAATCGTATATTGTCTCTCTTTTTATTTGCCCCTCTGATTTATCTTTATTTTCACCGGTTTTGTCCACAACAAGAATTTTTCCTCCTGCCTCCAGGAATTTGTGCTCTACCAAAGCAGCAACAACATTATCAAGGTATCCGTCGGTTATTTCTTGAACATCGTAAAATATTTTTTTATCTTGATACCGATCCCATTTTATTTGTTTAAAGGCTTCCTGAACTGCTCTATATAGTATTACCTCATAAATTCCATTCGGATTTTGCAGATCAATTTTACTCTCCATCAGATAAGGCGATTGTTCTTCAAAACAACCGCTTACACTTATCAACAAAATACTCAGCAATACTAATTTTGAATATAACTTAATTCCTTTCATGGAAGCCTCCTTTTTTTATTTTTCATCTAACGTTGCGCATCACCGGCCCCGACGCTTCGGGGTCTGGTGCATGCGATTGTTGGGCAATCGCTATTTCTTGAATAGATCGGAATGATTGCCATTCCGCTCGAAAACTATGGTGTCACCATGGATCTTATATATCAACAACCAATCCGATTCTATATGGCATTCTCGTCGACCCATATAATCCCCGGTGAGTTTGTGGTCTCGGTGAATCGGATCCAGCCGCTCACCAGCGATCAAACTACTGACAACCATCTTCAGTTTCTCCATGTTCTTTCGACGCCTCTGAGCGAGCTTAACGTCTTTGGAGAACTGCTTCGTGTAGGCAGGCGCATACATCAGATTCCCAATTTTTGGAACATGTCCTTCGCATCTTTACAGAGAATCACGTCACGCCCGGCATCTGTTGCCTCAAACGTCCTTCGTGTTGTCTCGTTCGGAATCCTAACGTCAAATGGTAGTCCTTTTCGGAGGACCACTTGCTTGTAGAAGATAGCGATAGCCTGGGTTGTTGAAACACCGAGACGCCGAAAAACGGCTTCGGCATGCTCCTTTAAATCAGTCTCGACCCTAGCCCGGATGACAGCATTTTTGCTCATTGTGTCTCCTCCTTTTATGCCGCTAATTGTAGCACAAATGGGGTACACTTGTCAATTATTTTTGTTGCCCAACGTTAAGAGCTCAGCGGCGGCGACATTAAAACAGGATGCCAGCGCCGTCCGCTGGAGTGAAATGTTGTGCGTTTATATTTCTATTTCATTTATTTTCTAATCGAACATTTAATACAATAACATCTTTTATTTTATTAAGCTTCAAATGATATTTTCTTTGAACAATTGGTCCATTATCTTTTTGAGCGTCATGGACATTAATAATTCCAGTTTTCCTCCCGAATAGACTAGTTTTCATTTCAGCAGAATTACATAATATTTCGATCACAATTGAAGAATTTAGTTTAGGATAATTAAACTCTTGAGCTCTAATCCATTCAAGTGTATCGGGAATATCTTTTGCCAATTCTTCTAGATTGGGTACATTATATTTTGAATTTATTTCTATTTCATTTATCTTTGTACGCGCCATCGTTACTAATAAGCAATTGCAATAACCTGGCTCATCTTTCCATTCCTTTTTATCGGCATTTGCATTCATAGTTATTCCAAATAGTATGACAATTAATACAATGTATATTTTATTCATATTTTCTCGCACAACGTCGCGCATCACCAGCCCCGACGCTTCGGGGTCCAGTGCATGCGGTTGTTGGCAGTTCTATCTTTCATTCTCTACTTGAAGAACTTCGAGGCATCAAAAGGGCAGTAGTCATGATCCACCGGCTCCTTCGGAGGTTCAACCGTCTGCATGTCGTAGGAGGGTGGATAGTAGACTGTAATTGCACTATTTCTTGACCCTTCTAGCTTCTCCGGTTTCTTGCCGTTGATGTAAACCTGCCACACATCCACAAGAAGGGTTCCAGGAAAATCGCCTTTCTTCCTATCCTCAAGCGATGGCGGCTGCTTGTCCATTCCGACGACCAGCCCGCTATCGTTGTAGACATAGTCCAGCCGCGCCCCTCTTTTCCGTATCCATGCGACGGCATCTGTTGTATTTGTGAAGTGGCGTTGTCCCTCTTCAGCCACGCATCGCTTGATACCATCATGCTCTTTCCACTGTTCTAGCTCGCCTTCTATGTATGCTCCTGGATTGTACATCCCAAGACTGCCATACCACCGCTCTTTACGAGGCCACATGACAAGTGATCGGGTCCCTCCCGCCCACGTGTAGCTCCGCTCAAAACCTTTGCCTGCGGTAACAGTCATATCGCCATGTGAATTTGTAAAGGTGATGCGCATGTCTTCAACCATGACAGCTTCGCATCGATTACTTGTCTCTGCATGAGAAGGGGCAGAAACCAGTGCTATAACAACGGCCGTAATCCATATTTTCATTTTTATCATCCTG
>MHHC01000072.1:12065-14828 GCA_001805885.1 Omnitrophica WOR_2 bacterium RIFCSPLOWO2_12_FULL_51_24 | reverse complement strand
TCTTTCCCTTATAGAGCATCGCGATCCTGTCGGCTATCTTATAAGCGGAAGTCATGTCATGGGTGACGGCGACCGCGGTCGTCTTTAGCTTGGCCTGCAGATCCTTGATCAGATCATTTACCGCGTCAGCCATTATCGGGTCGACGCCGGTCGTCGGTTCATCGTACAGGATTATCTTTGGATTCATGCATATGGCCCGGGCAAGGCCGACGCGTTTCCTCATCCCGCCGGAGAGTTCGGCAGGGCTCAAATGCTCGATGCCCCTAAGGCCGACCAGCTCCAGGCACTCGGTGACCCTATTATTTATTATGCCCTCATCCATCCTCGTGTGCTCTATGAGATTGAACGCCACGTTATCGCGCACGTCCAGCGAATCGAAGAGCGCCGCGCCCTGGAAGAGCATCCCGAACTTCACCCTAAGTTCGTTCAGTTCCTTGCCGTCGAGCCTGGTTATATCCTGGCCGTCTACAATGACCTGCCCCAGGTCGGGCTTCATCAGCCCTATTATATGCTTGAGTATGACGCTCTTTCCGGCGCCGGAACGGCCGATGATGACGATCGTCTCGCCGTCCGGTATCGTGAGGTTCACGTTATCCAGGACGATGTTATCGTCGAACGATTTGCATACATTTATCAATTCTATCATATCTAGAATGAAAACCCGAAATAGAAAATCGCCGTGAACAGGCAGTCCGCCGCGATTATGAGTATGAACGCGATCACGACCGCCTTCGTCGTCGCCGCGCCCACGCCCTCGGCGCCGCCTTTTACCCTCATGCCCTCATAAGAGGCTACTGTACATATTATGATGCCGAAAGCGAAGGCCTTGATGATTCCTGTGACTATATCCTTCACCTTGAGCGGGTTCCAGGTCATGTCCCAATAAAGGTTATGGAGTATGTTCAGCCTCCAGACGCCTATCATGTACCCGCCGAATATGCCCACGATATCCGCATAGATCGTCAATAGCGGGAGCATAAAAAAGAGCGCTATGAACCTCGGGACCACGAGATATTTTATCGGGTTCGTCGCCAATGTCTCAAGCGCGTCTATCTGCTCGGTCACCTTCATCGTGCCGAGTTCGGCGGCAATAGATGCTCCGATCCGTCCGGCGACGACAAGAGCGGTCAATACGGGCCCCAATTCCCTGGTGATCGAAAGGGCGACGAGGCTGGCGATATATAGTTTCGCCTCCATCTTCTGCATCTGATAAGCGCTCTGCAGCGCAAGCACCATGCCGGTAAAGAGGCTCGTCAGGAAGACTATCGGCAGGCTGTCTACCCCGATCTTGACCATCTGCTCGAGGACATGCCTGCCCTTGAACGGGGGCACGAATACCCAGAACACCGTCCTCGCTAACAGGACGGTTATCCCGCCGGCGTAACGGATGAAACTCAGGAACCGCTCACCGAGCCTCGTTATCCAACCGTTCATATCAGAACCTCACTTTGTGTTCAAGCCCGAAGAAATCCTCGTTCTCCCTCATCTCCAATTTCATGCTCGCCGGTTTCCCCAGTTTATATTCCAGTTCCATCGCATCCTGACGGTACAGCTGGTTGCCCTGCTGAGACTCATAAGTCTTGAGGTTGACCCTGAACTGTTCGTTCACGTTCGCGCCAGTGACGTATTCCTCTCCGGCCGGCATCTTCGTTATATTCACGCCCGCCCATACTACGGTGTTGGGATCCGACTTTATCACGATGTTACGGAAGAGGCGCGGCGTGCCGATATCCTTCAGATCGATCTTGCCTTCAACCGTAAGCACCTGATCACCAGTATAGACTTTTGAATCGATAAATTCAAGAGTAGAACTCTTGCCCCGCAATGTTATTTTCGCGGAATTGTAGCGCACCGTGCTTATATTGCCGTTGAGGAACTCGAACTGCCCGCCTATATTCATCTCCTTGCCGAGACCGCCGCGGATATTCATATCGCCGAAGACAAGTCCGGAGACCGTCCCCTTCTCCATCGCGAGGTCGGTAATGCCGCCTAACTGAGTCCCCTTAAATTTGAAATGGATATCTACATCATCCCTGCCGCCGGCCCCGAAAGACCCGTTCGCGTAAACGACATCACCGTAATTTACGCCGGTCAGCTTCATCACGCCGTCCCTGAACTCGTATGCGCCCTTTATCTCCCTTACAGGGTCATAGTTTATCAATGAGCCCGACGTGCTGAAATCGCCCGAGACCGACTCGAGCCTGTTGCCGGCGCCATAATTGAACTTGCCGGTTATGCCGTAATTCGACAGGAGGTCGAACCCTAGCATTTTAAGATGATTCGCGTTTATGCTCAACATAAAATAGGGTAGTTTCGCGAAATCGCCGGAGATGCTGAGCTTGCTGACCTCTCCCATCGCGGCCGCGTTGCCGCTTACGTCTTCCGGATATAGGTCTATGTTAAAACCCTTCTTCGCGGTCTGCAGGAGGCCGTTTAATATGAATTTCGGGCCGAACCTGAAATCATTAAACGCCAACGTCCCTTCGGATGCGGCGATATTGCCCGCGAAATCCAGATTCAGCTTATTTAATATATCAAAAGAACCGTGTACGAATATCTTGTCGAGGACGCCGTCGAGTTGGGCCTTCAGGGCATAACCCCGGCCCTTTATCGACCCTTCCATCTTGACCGCTGACCGCTCTATCGGAAAACCCACCCTGCCTCTTCCGACAAATCTCTGCCCCAGGATATTGGCGCTTACGCTCTGGGATGCGATGCCGCTCTCGCTAAGCCTGAAATTCCCGTTCACTTCCGACATGACCG
>MHHC01000072.1:0-12058 GCA_001805885.1 Omnitrophica WOR_2 bacterium RIFCSPLOWO2_12_FULL_51_24 | reverse complement strand
AATTCCCGTTCACTTCCGACATGACCGGTATTTTCCGCGCGTTATAGAAAGAGCCGTCCTTTATCGAGACGGTTATCGCCCTCCACGCCGGCTCGAAGACCTTCGGTATTTTCGGCAGATTGTTATCTGCCTCAATAAAGTATATCTTCGGCGACACGAAAGTTATCTTTCCCAGATTGCCGTATCTGCCCAAAGCTATGTCCCAAAGCCGGTAATCCAGGTCGATGGCCTCCGAAGAGAAGAAAACCTCTTTGCCCCGCTGAGGCGGGACCTTGCCCCGTTGAGACGGGATTTTACCCCGCTGAGGCGGGACCTTGCCGTAAAGCTTCACATCCTTTAATATGATACCCCTGAATATCCCCGCTTCGACGCTGCCTATCTCGCCGTCAAGCCCGATCTTCTCCCTGATCAGGACGATAGACCTCGCCTTGAATTCCTTTAAGAAATAACCGCCCTGCACATTTATAAATACAAGTATCGCCAGCGCCATCGATCCCAGGATGATTAACGCCGGCATTGGCCTATGCCTCAATTCTCTGCCGCTTTCGGTTTATCCCAAATTTTGCCGGGTTTACTCAAAAGTCAAATGATCTACCTTTGCGCCTACCTTGACGGTCTTCCCTTTCTGCAGCCTGCCGGAGATTATCTCTTCGGCCAGCGGGTCCTCGAGGAACCTCTGTATTGTCCTCTTTATGGGCCTTGCGCCGTATATGGGGTCGAATCCTCTCTCGATCAGGAAATCGACCGCTTCTTTCCCGAGTTCGATCATTATGCCGTGCAGGTCCCTCAACCTATTTTTGACCTCGGCGAGTTCTATGTCAACTATCTTATAGAGGTCCTCTTTCGTAAGCGGCTTGAATACTATTATATCATCGAGCCTGTTAAGGAACTCGGGCTTAAAAGTCCTCTTGACCTCTTCGAGCAGTTTTGTCTTCATAGTCTGATAGGTCATCTCTTCTTTTTCGGACTTGAACCCAAGCGAGCCATGCTTCTTGAGTATATCTGCGCCGATATTGGAGGTCATTATAAGTATCGTATTCTTGAAATCTACCCGCCTTCCGAAGGAATCGGTAAGCCGGCCCTCCTCCAGGACCTGCAGGAGTATATTGAAGACATCCGGATGCGCCTTCTCGATCTCGTCAAGCAGCACGACCGAATACGGGCGGCGCCTTACCTTCTCGGTGAGCTGGCCGCCCTCTTCATACCCTACGTATCCGGGCGGCGCGCCTACGAGCCTCGAGACGTTGAACTTCTCCATATACTCGGACATATCTATCTGTATTAACGCGTCCTCGTCGCCGAACATGAACTCGGCGAGCGCTTTCGCGAGCAGGGTCTTGCCGACTCCGGTCGGGCCTAAGAATACGAACGAGCCTATCGGACGCTTCGGGTCTTTCAGCCCGGCGCGCGAGCGCCTTACCGCGTTGGCTATCGCGTTTATCGCCTCGTCCTGGCCGATAACGCGCCCGTGGAGTTCCTCTTCCATCTTGAGGAGCTTCGCGCTCTCTTTCTCCTCGAGTTTTATGATCGGGATCCCGGTCCACTTCGCGACTATCTCGGCGATATCCTCCTCGCCCACCTGCGGATAGGCCTCGGCCTTGGACTTCGACCACTCTTTCCTGACCTTCTCCAGTTGTCCTTTAAGTTCGCGTTCCTTATCGCGCAAGTTGGCAGCCTTCTCAAAATCCTGTCCTTTTACCGCGGCCTCTTTCTCCTTGCGTATATGCTCCATCTCCTTTTCCACTTCCTTTATATCGGGAGGAGTGGTCATGACGTTAAGCCGCGCGCGCGAACCCGCCTCATCGATGAGGTCTATAGCCTTATCGGGAAGATAACGCCCTGATATATACTGGTCGGAGAGTTTCGCTGCCGAAACAAGCGCCTCGTCGGTAAACTTCACCTTGTGATGCGCCTCATATTTATCGCGCAGGCCTTTCAATATCTCTTTCGTCTCATCGACGCTCGGCGGCTCGACCATGATCGTCTGGAACCTGCGTTCGAGCGCCGCATCTTTCTCGATATGTTTCCTGAATTCGTCGAGTGTCGTCGCGCCGATGCATTGTACCTCGCCGCGCGAGAGCGCCGGCTTCAGGATGTTGGAGGCGTCGATAGCTCCCTCAGCGCCGCCGGCCCCGACCAGCGTATGCAGCTCATCGATAAATATTATTATATTCTCGGAACGCTTTATCTCATCCATCACGGCTTTTATGCGTTCCTCGAACTGGCCCCTGTATTTCGTTCCCGCGACCATCAACGCGAGGTCGAGGATGACGACCCTCTTATCGCGCAGCATCTCCGGGATATCGCCTTTTATTATCTTCTGCGCAAGGCCTTCGACTATCGCGGTTTTGCCTACGCCCGCTTCACCCAATAAAACAGGATTATTCTTTGTCCTGCGAGATAGTATCTGGATGACACGCTCTATCTCATCTTTCCGTCCGATGACGGGATCAAGCTTTCCTTCGCGGGCAAGCGCGGTCAAGTCCCTGCCGAAAGCATCCAATGACGGCGTCTTCGTCTTAGCCTGGGCCTGCTGCTGCGTGAAACCCGGAGTCGCCGAACCAAGTAACGACATGACTTCCTGCCTTACCCTGTTCAAGTCGAGCCCGAGGTTGGTAAGGACCTGGCTCGCGACACCTTCGCCTTCGCGGATCAGGCCGAGGAGCAGGTGTTCGGTGCCGATATAATTATGCCCGAGGTTGCGCGCCTCGTCCGTCGCGAGTTCGATGACTTTCTTGGCCTTCGGGGTAAACGGAATATCGCCTGAAACTACGGTCGGCGGGCCGGGCTGGACGATCTTCTCGACCTCAAGCCTTATCGCCTCAAGGCTCAAGCCGAGATTCTGCAGGACCGCGGCCGCCACGCCCTCGCCTTCTTTTATAAGGCCAAGCAGGATATGCTCGGTGCCTATGTAATCGTGGTTAAACCTCTTGGCTTCTTCCTTCGCGAGTATTATCACCTTCCTCGCCCTTTCCGTGAACCTGGAAAACATATTCATAAAGCGTCCTCCTTAAAAAATATTAACTAGATATTGAACTTCTTCGATATAAATTCCGCCCTCACCGCGTCCCTCTCCTCGGCGGATAATTGCTTGCCTTCTTTCTTCTGGAGATGGGCGGGTTGTATTTGTATGAAAAGATTATTTAACATACTGCGGTCCAGTCCTTTTACTATACCCAGATCCGCTCCGAGCCTTATTATCGAAAGCAGGCCCAGCGTCTCTTCGCTGCTTATGAGTTTCGCGCTTTTTAATTCCGCCAGCGACCGCGATATCCGGTCCTCCAAAAGCAACCTCTGGTTAGCGAATATAGAATTTCTGGCGGCGGTCTCCTGCTCTATTATCTGCTTTATTATCCGCTCGAGGTTATCGACTATTTCTTCCTCGGAATGCCCGAGCGTAACCTGGTTCGATATCTGAAAAAAATTGCCATATGCCTCTGTCCCCTCGCCGAAGAGGCCCCGGGCCGTCATCCCGAGCTTGCCTATCGCCTGTACGATCTTGCCGACTTGTTTCGTCATGACCAGCGCCGGAAGATGGACCATGCATGACGCCCTTAACCCGGTCCCCACGTTAGTGGGACAGCATGTAAGGTAACCCAGGTCCGAAAAGACCGCGAAATCCAGATACTGTTCCAGCTCCTCGTCTATCCTGTCCGCAAGTTCCCACGTGTCCCGCAGATTGAAATCCGGCTGGAGTACCTGTATGCGAAGATGGTCCTCCTCATTGACCATGATGCTTATTATCTCACGTTCACTTATAAGGACCGCCTTGTGCTCGGGATTGAATATATGCTCCCTGCTTATCAGATGTCTCTCGATGAGCATCTGTTTTTCTATGCTGTCGAGTTCCTTCATCCTTAAGAATAAGGCGCCATTGAAATAGCCCTGGGCCTGTTTGTAGGCGCTCTCAAAATCCGAGATAGCCCCTTCAAGCTGCTCCTCGGACGCCCAGTGCGGAAAGGGGTACTTCGCGAGGTTTCTCGCGAGCCTTATCCGCGAGGACATCACTATATCCGGATCCGGCCCCGTACCCTTAAGCCATTCTCCTGTCCCGTTCCAAAGGTCGTCGAGGGTCACGGTTTTTCTTTCGCCTTCTTTTCGAGCGCCCTTATCCGGTCGCGCAATGCCGCGGCCTCCTCGAATTCCTCTGTATCTATCGCGCGCTGGAGCCTTTGCCTTAATTCCTGCGCCTCGGATATTTTCTTCTTCCCGTCCGTCTCATCGACTTCCTTCGGCGATTTCCCGATATGCCTGGTCGAACCATGTATGCGCTTTAAAAGCGGCAGCAGGTTTTTCCTGAATTCTATATAGCAATCGCCGCAGCCGAGCCTTCCGACTTTCTGAAAGTCCTCGAAGGTCATGCCGCATTTCTTGCATTTTATCTGGATATCGCCTTTGCTCGACTTTATGCCGAGATCGCTCATCCCTGCGAGAAAATCCGCAATACTGAAATTCTGCTCCATCTCGATACCCTTATCCTTCGCACACTGGTCGCAGAGATGGAGCTGCTTCACCTCTTCATTTATGATCTCGGTGAACTCAACCGTAGCCTCGTTTTTGCCGCAGACCTGGCAGAACATTAGAACCTCACACCGTCGACCTTCGTAAGTTTATTGAACTCTCCTATCAGTTTCAATGTCATTTTGCCCGGCTTGCCGTCGCCGATCTTGCGCCTGTCCATCCTGACGACAGGGATGATCTCAGCCGCTGTCCCTGTAAGGAACATCTCGTCCGAGTTGAAGAGGTCATATCTTGTAAGGACCTCCTCATGGACCGGGATCTCCTTCAGGCGCGCGATATCGATGACCGCGCCGCGCGTGATCCCGCGCAGGACACCGCTATGGATCGGCGGCGTAAGAAGCGAGCCGTCCTTGACGATGAAGATATTGTCACCGGTGCATTCCGCGACATATCCCTCAGAATTCAACATGACCGCTTCCTCGACGCCGGCGTTTATCGCCTCAACCTTCGCCAAAATATTGTTAAGGTAATTCAGCGATTTGATCTGCGGGTTGACCGCCTGATGGATATTCCTCTGCGTCGAGATCGTCACGATCTCGAGCCCTTTCCCATAGAGTTCCTGAGGATAGAGCTTGATCTTATCGGTGATGATGACGACGGTCGGCCTGCCGCATTTCCTAGGGTCGAGCCCGAGGTCGCCGATGCCGCGCGTAACGAGCAGCCTGATATAAGCATCCTTCATATCGTTCTCGCGCAACGTCTTCTTTATCGCCCCGACCATTTCATCTTTCGAGATCGGGATATCCAGCATGATCGCGTGCGCGGACTGATATAACCTGTCGATATGTTCTTTCAATTTGAAGATCAATCCGTCGTAAGTGCGGATGCCTTCAAAAACACCGTCGCCGTATAGAAGGCCGTGGTCGAAGACCGAGACCTTCGCGTCCTCCTTTTGGTAAAACTTTCCGTCGATATAGATCTTCAGTCCCATTATTTTCTCCTTCTCATTGATTTATCTTCCCGTCCCTTATGTGTAAGACCCTTTTCGCGTCCTTAGCTATCTGGGCGTCGTGGGTCACTATTATTAATGTCATTTTACGCCTTTTATTGAGTTCCCACAACAGAGCAATTATGTTCTTTCCCGTTTCGGAATCAAGGTTGCCGGTCGGCTCATCGCACAGGAGCAGCTCCGGCTCATTTACGAGAGCCCGCGCTATCGCTACCCGCTGTTGTTCTCCGCCGGATAGCTGGCCCGGCTTATGGCTCATCCGCCCTTCCAGCCCTACTGAGCTCAATAACTCGACTCCTCTGTCGCGCCGGTCTTTTCCGTTTTCACCTTTTATCAGAAGAGGCATCAGAACATTTTCGAGCGCGTCGAATTCAGGCAGAAGGTGATAGAACTGGAATACAAAACCGATCTTCCTGTTCCTCATCCTGGCGCGTTCCATGTCGCCTAGCGAATATATATCGACGCCGTTTATCAGGACCTCTCCGGAAGTCGGCGAATCGAGCCCGCCCAAAAGATGCAGCAGCGTCGATTTTCCCGCTCCGGAAGGTCCGAGCACGGCGAGGACCTCCCCCTTCTCCGCCTTAAGGTCTATGCCTTTGAGCACCTCGAGTTCTTTTGCGCCGTTCTTATATATCTTTCTCAGGCCCCTGGCCTCTACCATGCTATTCGTACCTCAGCGCGTCTACCGGATTAAGCCTCGACGCCTGCCACGCGGGATAGAGACAAGCCAGCAGACTTATCGCCAGCGCCGCGACGACTATCGCGGCCACATCTGCGTATTGTATATCTACGGGGAACCTGTCTATATAATAAATATCCCTGGGCAGTTTAATGAACTGATACTTCTCGAGAAGATATCCTAAACCCAGCCCTCCGGCCACTCCAAGCGCGGTCCCGACTGCGCCGACTATAAATCCCTGCAGGGTAAATATCGCCCTTATCGAATTATTGGTCGCGCCTATCGCCTTGAGTATACCGATATCTTTTGTCTTCTCCATCACGACCATGATCAGCGTGGCCGCGATATTGAAACACGCGACCGTGACTATCAGGGCCAATATCCAGAACATCGCCAGCTTCTCGAGTTTCAAGGCCGAGAAGAGGCTCTTATTGAGGTCTATCCACGTCTTGACATAAAAAGGAAAACCCAGTTCTTTCTGAAATTTGATCCTCAGTTCCGGTGCGAGATATTCATTGTCGATCTTAACGCCGATCCCTCCGGCCTTGCCCTCGGTCGCGAAAAGTTCCTGCGCCTCTTTTAGGTCGACGAACGCAAGCGCCGAATCGTATTCGTAATAGCCCGAATTAAATATCCCGGAGACCTTAAAATCTTTCGCCTCGCCGTCGACCGGCGAAATGACCGAGACCGCATCTCCGAGCTTAAGGCCGTATCTCTGCGCCATCTCGATGCCGATGAGCATCCCGCCGTCCTTCAAGCCGTCTATCGATCCGGCCTTGATGTAGGAACCGACCTTTGATACTTTGAGTTCCTCGTCGGCGACAATACCCCTTATAGATACGCCCTGCATGCTATCCTTCGCCCTGATGAACGCCTGCCCGTCGAGGAAAGGCGCAGCCGAGACGACATGCGGCTCCGTTCTGATCTTTTTGATCAAAGCCGCCGCGTCGGCGATACCGCCTTCCTGCTCGATCACGATGTGTGAATTCGCGCCGATTATCTTGTCGCGCAGCTCGTTATCGAAACCGGTCATCACCCCGATCACGACTATGAGCGCGCATACGCCTACCGCCACACCCAGGACGGATATAAGGCTGATTATCGATATGAACTTCTCCCTGCGCTTGGCAAGGAGATATCTCGAGGCGACCAATAATTCGTAACGCATATGGATTACTTCTGTTCCGGCTTAAGCTGCGGGAAGAGTATTACATCCTTTATGGAATCGCAATCAGCGAACAGCATCGCTAGCCTGTCAATCCCGATACCCAGCCCGCCGGCCGGAGGCATTCCGTACTCCAGCGCGCGGACAAAATCCTCATCGATCATCTTAGACCCCGTGCCCTCGGCCTGCTCTTTGAACCTCGATTTCTGCTCGATCGGGTCATTAAGCTCCGAATAGGCATTCGCCAATTCCTGGGTCGCAATGAACAATTCGAACCTTTCGGTCAGGTCAGGTTCACCCGGTTTCTTCTTAGAAAGCGGGCATAGTATCGCCGGATAATCTATTATGAACGTGGGTTTCGCGAGCTTCGGCTCAACGGTCTTCTCAAATATCTTATTTGCGATATCCTCGTCGAGCTTCGCATCCCTTATGTCAAGCCCCATATCTTTCGCGACTTTTTTCAGGTCCTTCTCCTTTTTGTAATCTATCCCTGAATATTTTAATATCGCCTCGCGGAAAGGTATCCTCTCCCACGGCGGCGATAGATCCAGTTCTCCTCCTCCGTGCGGGAGTTTATATCTCCCAAAGAGGTGCTGCGCTGCGTCGAGTATAAGCTCTTCGGTCAGGTCTATCATATCCCCGCAGTCCGCGTAGGCCTGATAGGCCTCTATCATCGTGAACTCGGGATTATGCCGCGGCGATATCCCCTCGTTCCTGAAATTCCTGTTTATCTCATAGACCTTCTCGAACCCGCCGACGAGGAGCCGCTTCAGATAAAGCTCCGGCGCGATCCTCATATACAGGTCTATGCCGAGCGCTTCGTGGTGCGTCTTGAACGGTTTGGCCATGGCGCCGCCGGGCATCGGCTGCATCATCGGCGTCTCGACTTCGAGGAAACCCCTGCCGTCCAGGAAAGCCCTTATGCGCGCGATCATCCTGATGCGCAACTCGAAGACCTTCTTTACATCATCGTTGACGATGAGGTCGACATATCTTTGGCGATAGCGCGTCTCGATATCTTTGAGCCCGTGCCATTTTTCGGGCAGCGGCCTGATCGACTTCGATAGCATCGTGAACTCTTTGACGTGGACCGTAGGCTCGCCTGTCCTCGTCTTAAAGGCCTCCCCCCTTATCCCGACTATGTCGCCGATATCGAGGTTCTCGAAAGCTGTCCTGCCGGCCTCGGAAAGTTCGGCGTCCTTTATGTAATTCTGGATCTTTGCGGTAGAGTCCTTGACGTCGATAAAGCAGGATTTTCCATGCGACCGCACAGCCATGACCCTTCCGGCGAGCGTAACCTCCTGACCGGAGTCGCTCACCTTCGAAAAACCTTGCAATAACTCATTGATATTAATCGACTTAGTGAATTTTCCGCCGTAGGGGTTTATCCCCTTAGCCTTTAAATTCTCCAATTTTATAATTCTCTGTTTTATGAGGTCGTTTATTTCTTCCAATTTTTCCGCCTTTTCCGCAGGAACTTGGCATAATTATAAATAAAATAAAGGGTTAAGTCAAATAAAAAAACCCCGGCGCATATCCAGGCGAAAACATCTCCGTACTTCAAATACAAGGTCCTTGGCGAAGCCAAGGGCAAGGTCCGGGCCTTACCCGCAGTTAGATTAGCTGTCGCGAAGCCGGTCACGAATATCTGCTTCCCGTTAAAATCCTTTACCTCCTGCGTGATCTTTCCCGTCTGGTCTATAAAACACGAGTAGCCTGTATTCGCGCACCTTATCACGTTTACCCTGTTTTCAATCGCGCGGAAGACCGACGGCTGCGTGTGCTGGAACGGCGCCGCGGTCTTCATATACCAGGCGTCGTTAGTTATCACGACCAAGAAGTCGGCGCCCAACCGCGCGAAACTCCTCGAGAGTTCCGGGAAGACGTCCTCAAAGCATATCAGCACGCCGAACTTCACTTCCTTGCCCTTCTTGGTAGGTATCTTAAATATCGTGTAATCGTGCCCAGCCGTATAATCCTCGCCCATATCGTAGCGCTTCTTTATGAAAGATAAATAAGTGTTCCCTAACGGGACATATTCTCCGAACGGTACAAGGTGTATCTTGTCGTAGCGCTGCACTATCTCGCCTTTGTCCGATATCAGGGCCGCGCTGTTGTAATAGCGCGTCTTCTGCGGCGCTTTTTCGGTCTGCGTCCCGACCAACAGATATGTGTTGACCTCTTTCGCGAGCGCGGTGACCTTATCGCGCAAAACCCCGTCGGTCTCGAGGAACCCGGGTACCGATGTCTCGGGCCAGATTATAAGGTCCGGCTTGTCCTTCGCCGCCTCTTTCGTAAGCGCGATATATCTATTCAATATCTCTCCGGCATATCTCTCATCCCACTTCTGCGACTGAGGGATGTTCCCCTGTATGACCGATACCTTTACCGGCTCTCCGTCGAATCCCTGGCCGACCTTGTAATAGCCGTATATCGCAACCGCGATCAAAACGATGACGAGAAACGCAAGGTATCTCGGCTCGGGCACATGGCCCCTTATCTTCTTCTTTATCTTCGAGGAGATGAGGACGTTTGTAAAGACTATAAGGAACGAGACGCCGTATACGCCTAATGCATCCGCTATCTGGATTATCGGCAGCGTCTCCCACTGCGTGTGGCCGAGCAACGCCCACCCGAAACCCGTGAACAGGTAACTTCTCAGGAATTCCACCGCGGCCCAAAGGCAGCTCACGAGCACCGCGAACCTTATTCGCGGTTTCGCAAACTGCATAGCGAGTATATCGACGCCGACCGCGAAGATGCCGAAGAAGAAAGCCAGGTAAACAGTCAGGACGACGGCGCCTATTATCGCGACGTAACCTACCCAGTATAAGGTCGCGCCGAAAAATAAAAATCCCGTTATGTATCCGGTGAAGAACGCCTGCCACGGTTTCTCGCCGCGGATCGCGACGAGCATCGGTATCAACGCGAACCACGCCAGAAACGAGAGGTTAAACGCCGGATATGATAGCGTCAGTAATAAAGCTGAAAGTAAGGGTAAAAATACTAAGCGCCGCAGCATTTCTTGTATTTCTTTCCGCTCCCGCACGGGCAGGGATCGTTCCTGCCCACTTTCGGAGCTTCTCTTTCTATAGGCGCCTGTTTTACGTCCGGCGGCCTCGCTTCAGCCGGCTCTCCGCCCTCGGATCGGGGTATCCTCGATGCGAGCGAACCCATCTCCTGATGTATCATCTGTTGCGGGAGGGATTCGAAGACACCCCTGGGTTTTTCCTGGGTTGTCACCTGTACCTTAAAGATAAATTCCATGGCATCTTCCTGGATCCTGTTCATCATCTCCTCGAACATCGCGAATCCCTCGTTCTTGTATTCGACGAGCGGATCGACCTGGCCGTACGCGCGCAGGCCTATGCCTTCTTTCAGGATGTCCATCGCATAGAGATGATCCTTCCACTTCGAATCGATCATATCCAGCAGTATAGTCTTCTCGATATGCCTCGCCGTGTCGGCCCCGAGGACAAACTCCCTCTTTTCGTAAAACTTATTTATTATTTCAAGCGCTTTCGCCCTGATATCATCGCGGTGACCCGCAAATAACTCCTCGCGGTTGACCGGAATGTCGAAGCCGAACTTTCCGCGGAACCATTCCGTGAAACCTTTCGCGTCCCACTCCTCTTGATGGGTCTTCTCGTTGAGGTAGATATCCATCGCCGAGTCGAGGCCGTTCTCTATCATCGCCGCGATATACTCCTGCAGATCCCTGCCTTCGAGTATCGCCCTCCTCTCGGAGTAAATGACCTCCCTCTGCTTATTCATGACGTTATCGTATTCGAGCAATTGTTTTCTTATCTCAAAATTATGCGCCTCGACGCGCTTCTGCGCCGTCTCGATCGATTTCGAGACGATGGGATGCTCTATCGGCTGGCCCTCTTCCATCCCGAGCTTCTCCATTATGTACTTTATCCTGTCAGAGCCGAATATCCTCATCAGGTCGTCTTCGAGGGAGAGATAGAACCTTGACGAACCCGGGTCGCCCTGGCGGCCCGACCTTCCGCGCAGCTGGTTGTCTATGCGGCGCGCCTCATGGCGTTCCGTGCCGAGGACGTGAAGGCCGCCGACCTCTACGACCTTATTATGCTCCTCCTCGACCTTCGCCCTGAACTTAGAGAGCATCTCGGCCTTTTCCTTGGGGTCGATCGCTTCCGGTTCGGTCCCCTTCTGTCTGAAATAGTCATAGACCATGTATTCCGCGTTCCCGCCGAGCAGGATATCGGTCCCGCGGCCGGCCATATTCGTCGCTATAGTGATCGCCTTATATCGCCCGGCCTGCGCGACTATATGCGCTTCCATCTCATGGTATTTCGCGTTCAATACCTGATGCGGTATGCCGCGCCGCTGCAACATATTGCTCAGGCGCTCCGATTTGTCGATCGAGATCGTGCCGACCAATACCGGCTGCCCCTTTTCGTATAATTGTGCGATCTCGTCCGCGGCCGCGTTGAATTTTTCCTTTTCGGATTTATAGATACTGTCCGGATGATTCGTCCTTATGAGCGGGCGGTTCGTGGGTATAACGATCACATCCAGTTTATATATCTGGCTGAACTCGTTCGCCTCTGTCGCGGCCGTGCCGGTCATGCCGGCAAGCTTATCGAATATCCTGAAATAATTCTGGAACGTTATCGTCGCGAGGGTCTGGTTCTCCCTCTCGATCTTGACGCCCTCTTTCGCCTCGACCGCCTGATGGAGGCCGTCAGACCATCTCCTCCCCGGCATCATGCGTCCG
>MHHC01000071.1 GCA_001805885.1 Omnitrophica WOR_2 bacterium RIFCSPLOWO2_12_FULL_51_24 | reverse complement strand
TCGCGGGGCGTGGCTCAGTTTGGTAGAGCACTTGTATGGGGTACAAGTGGTCAGCGGTTCAAGTCCGCTCGCCCCGACCATATAACTCTGCGTTCAGCCGCGGAGGATTTCGTCCCTAGAAATCCGACCGGCGCTTTGAACGCAGAGGCAGGATAATGTAGGAATTTTCGAGCGTATAGGCAAGGGATAGAAAAGCTAGATAACGTGTGAGGTACCATTATATGGAAAAGATCAACGTAGGCCTTATAGGATTCGGGACCGTAGGCGTCGGAGTAGCGCGGGCGCTTCTGCAGAGATCCGCCCAGATAGAAAGGCAGGTTGGCGCGCGCGTTGTCCTTAAGGCCATCTGCGATAACGACTTGAGGAGGAAAAGGCAGCGAATCAAGGTCAACCGCAAACTCCTGACCGGCGATGTCAACAGGGTTATCGGAAATCCCGACATCGATATAGTAGTCGAACTTATCGGCGGCATACATCCCGCCAAAGAGTTTGTCCTGAAGGCGATAAAGAGCGGACAGCATGTGGTCACCGCTAACAAAGCCCTTATAACCGAACACGGGGAGGAGATATTCGATGCGGCGAAAAAGGCCGGCGTGGATATATTCTACGAAGCGTCGGTCGGCGGCGGGATCCCGATAATAAAGGCGCTGCGCGAGGGCCTTGTCGCCAACGAGATCGACACCATTCTCGGCATTGTCAACGGTACCTCGAACTATATATTGTCCTCGATGGCGGAAGAGGGATTGAGTTTCTCCGACGCGCTCGCTGAGGCGAAGAAGAAGGGTTATGCCGAGCGCAATCCGGCCCTCGATATCGAAGGCTACGATTCCGCGCATAAGCTCGCGATCCTGACCCTGCTCGGGTTCGGGAAAGCGGTAAAAGTCGAAGATATCTACGTCGAGGGGATCCTGGATATCTCGCAGAACGATATCAGATATGCCGATGAATTCGGCTATGCGATAAAATTGCTGGCGATCGCCAAGAAGAGGGATAACCAGATCGAGGTAAGGGTGCATCCGACCCTCCTGTCGAAAGAACATCTCCTGGCTAATGTAAACGGAGTTTACAACGCCATTTATCTCCACGGCGATATGGTAGGCGGTACTCTATTCTATGGAAGGGGAGCAGGCCAGGCCCCGGCGGCGAGCTCTGTCGTGGGCGATATAATCGATCTGGCGCGCAACCTGAGATTCAATTCGGTCGGCAGGGTCCCGATCTATATGAAGAATAAAGCGATAAAAAAGATAAGGAAGATCGACGATATCGAGGCGAGTTACTATATCCGCATCTCATGCATCGACAAGCCCGGCGTCCTCGCGAGAGTCGCGGGCATACTCGGCCGCCATAAGATCTCCATAGCCAGTGTCGGCCAGAAGGAGAGGCGCAAGGCGCGCATCGTGCCGGTAGTCATGATGACCCATGAGGCGAAAGAAAAGAACATGAGGCAGGCGCTTGAAGAGATCGACAGGATCGCGGCGATAAGGCGCAAGACTGTTGCAATAAGGGTCGAGAGATAAAATGATGTGGCGCGGCCTGATCGACAGATACAGAAAATACCTTCCGGTATCAGCTAAGACCCCGGTAATAACCCTCAACGAGGGCAATACCCCGCTTATCTATTCCTGCCATTTAAGCAAGAAATTGGGCAAGGGATACGAGGTCTATCTGAAATTTGACGGGGCGAACCCTACCGGCTCGTTCAAGGATAGGGGCATGACCATGGCGGTCTCAAAAGCCGTCGAGGAGGGCTCGAAGGCGATAATGTGCGCCTCCACCGGGAATACTTCGGCCTCTGCCGCCGCATACGCCGCGCGCGCGGGGATCAAATGCATCGTCCTTATACCTGACGGGAAGATAGGCCTGGGCAAATTAGCCCAGGCCATAATCTACGGCGCTGAGGTGCTTGCCGTCAAAGGGAATTTCGATGAAGCATTGGAACTCGTAAAAGAGATAACCGGTAAATATCCGATAACCCTTGTCAATTCGCTGAATCCTTACCGCATCGAGGGACAGAAGACCGGCGCCTTTGAGATCTGTGAAGCGCTTGAGGCTAACCCGGATTATCATTTCATCCCGGTAGGGAACGCGGGAAATATTACCGCGTATTGGAAGGGTTATAGGGAATTCAAAGAATACGGAAAGATAAAGGCCCTTCCGAAGATGATGGGCTTTCAGGCGGAAGGCGCAGCGCCTATCGTCAGGGGGCATGTGATCGAGCATCCCGAGACCATCGCGACCGCGATAAGGATAGGCAATCCCGCCAGCTGGGAAAAAGCGGAGGCGGCGCGGGATGAATCGGGCGGGACCATAGATATGGTCTCGGATAAAGAGATCCTCGAGGCCTATAAGTTCCTCGCGATAAAAGAAGGCGTTTTCGCCGAACCGGCATCAGCCGCGTCTGTCGCGGGCCTCTCGAAGATGATACGCAAGGGTTTCTTCAAAAAGCGTCACGCGAAAAAGACAAAGATCGTCTGTGTCTTGACCGGCCACGGACTCAAGGACCCGGACAGGGCCGTCTCCACTTTAAGCAAACCTAAATCTGTAAAGGCCGAGATAAAATCGGTCCTTAAGGCAATAGGTATATGAAGTATATTGTTTTAGTAGGTGACGGTATGGCGGATTACCCGATCAAGGAACTCGGGAACAAGACCCCGCTCGAAGCGGCAAAGATCCCGAACATGAATTATATAGCCAAGAACGGAAGGGCCGGGCTGACCTATACCATTCCGAAAGGTTTTGCGCCGGCTTCTGATGTCGCAAACCTCTCGATCATCGGTTACGACCCCGCTAAATATTACTCGGGAAGAGGCCCGCTCGAGGCCGCGAATATGGGAATAAAGCTCGGCTCGGATGATATCGCGTTCAGGTGCAACCTCGTCACCGTCGACCGGGAGAAGATGGCCGATTATTCGGCGGGCCACATAACTTCCGAAGAAGCGGCGACTTTAATAAGATACCTCGATAAGAAGCTCGGCTCGGATAAGGTCAAATTTTATCCCGGCGTAAGCTACAGGCATCTGATAATAGTAAGGGACGGCTCTTTGAAGGAAGCGCTGCGCACTGCAGAATGCGTCCCCCCGCACGATATAACAGGGATGATGATAAAGGATTTTCTTCCAAAGGGCGCCGGCGCGGAATTTTTAATAAAACTTATGGAGGATTCAAGGGCCCTCCTCTCCAGCCATGAGGTAAATCATGTGAGGATAGACCTGAAAGAAAATCCGGCTGATATGATATGGCTGTGGGGACAGGGCGTCGAGACCAACATGCCTACATTCAAAGAGAAATTTGGTGTCGACGGCTCAGTCATCTCTGCGGTGGACCTGATAAAGGGAATAGGCAAGTCCATAGGATTGAACGTCATAAATGTCCCCGGCGCGACCGGCTATTACGACACCAATTATAAGGGCAAAGCGAAATACGCTATAGATTCGCTTAAGGACAGGGATTTTGTCTTCGTGCACGTAGAGGCGCCCGATGAGGCGGGCCATAACGGCGACTTGCGCGCAAAGATAGCCGCGATCGAAAATTTCGACAGGCTTGTCGTTGGAACTGTCCTTGAAAAATTCAAAAAACAAAAAGATTTCAGGATAATGGTCCTGCCGGACCATAGTACGCCGGTCTCGGTGCGGACTCACACCGCTGAGCCGGTGCCGTTCGCGGTATTCGGTAAAGGAGTCGAACCGAACAAGGCGGAGGCGTATAATGAAGTTGCGGCAAAGGCTACCGGCCTGGCGTTCGAGCACGGCCACGAGCTTATGGAATACTTCATTAAAAAATAATATGAGGAAGGCGGAATAAAAGTGGGATCATTGATCGTCCAAAAATACGGCGGTTCTTCTGTTGCGAATCCCGAAAGGATCAAGAATGCAGCCAAACGTGTAGTAAGGTACAAAAAAGAGGGCCATGATGTCGTGGTCGTCGTATCGGCGCTTGGCGACACTACCGACGAACTTATTGAACTGGCATACAAGGTCACCGATGACCCGTCTGAGCGCGAGATGGATATGCTCATCTCTACCGGAGAGCAGATATCCTGCGCGCTATTGGCGATGGCTGTCGAGAAACTCGGTACACCGGCAATATCTTTCACCGGAGCGCAGGTAGGGATCATAACAGATACCTCTCATACTAAGGCGCGTATTTTAAATATATCGGCGGCTGACAGGATAAAAGAAAAATTGAAGGAAGGTAAGGTGGTCATCATCGCAGGATTCCAGGGTATGAGCATAAAGAAGGAGATCACCACCCTCGGCCGCGGCGGAAGCGACTTGACCGCTGTTGCGCTCGCAAGCGCGCTCGGTGCCAAGATCTGCGAGATATATACCGACGTCGACGGAGTCTATACCGCCGACCCGAGGATAGTAAAGAACGCCAAAAAACTTTCAAGGATAAGTTATGACGAGATGCTCGAGCTCGCCTCGCTCGGCGCCAAGGTGATGCAGGCGAGGTCAGTCGAATACGGCAAACGTTATGATATACCCATACACGTCCGTACAAGTTTTTCCAATGCTGAAGGGACGATAATCTGCAAGGAGGCAAAATCCATGGAGAAGATCGATGTGAGCGGGTTGGCGTTACAAAAAGATGAGGCGAAAGTCACAATCTGCGATGTCCCTGACAAACCGGGTATCGCCGCCATTATATTTAAGGAATTAGGCGCGAATAATATCGTGATCGACATGATAGTCCAGAACGTCGGCCGCACCGGAACGACAGATGTATCTTTTACTGTCCCGACCGAAGACCTCGCCAAGACGATGAAGGTCGCCAAAAGGGTGGCAAGGGAGATAGGCGCCGGTGAGGTGATAAAGGACGAGAATATCGCGAAGATATCGATAGTAGGTATCGGTATGAGAAGCCATGCCGGCATCGCGGCGCGGATGTTCAAGGCGCTTGCCTCGAAAAAAATAAACATCGAGATGATATCGACATCCGAGATCAAGATATCCTGCGTCATAGGAAAGAAATTCGCGGAATCGGCGCTTAAAGTGCTCCATGACGAATTCGATCTTAAAAAAGCAAAATAAAAGGCGAATAAGATGAGAGACGTAACATTATACGACACGACGCTCCGCGACGGGGCCCAGACCGAAGGGATCTCATATTCGGTAAACGACAAATTGCGCATCGCCGAGAAACTAGACCATCTCGGTATCCATTATATCGAGGGCGGATGGCCGGGGTCTAACCCGAAGGATATGGCCTTCTTTAAGGCGGCGAAAAAGCTCAAGTTTAAAAGCTCCGTGGTCGTTGCTTTCGGCTCGACACGACGCGCGAATACCAGGGTAAACCGGGACGTCAATGTCCGCGGGCTTCTGGAAGCCGGCACGAAGATCATCACCGTCTTCGGGAAGACCTGGGACCTCCATGTCAAGGAGGTATTCCGCGTGCCGCTCGAAGAAAATCTAAAGATGATCTCCGATACGGTCTCATATCTTAAATCGAAGGATAAGTCCGTATTTTACGATGCCGAGCATTTCTTCGATGGTTATAAGAGTAATGCGGATTACGCGATCAAGACTGTATTCGCCGCGCGCGACGCCGGCGCTGATTGTATCATCCTGTGCGACACGAACGGAGGAACGATCACATCTGAATTTGTAGAGATCGTAAAGGAAGTGCTGGCGAAACTCGACTGCCCGGTAGGCGTGCATTGCCACAACGACTGTGACATGGCAGTGGCTAATTCCGTCGCGGCAGTGCAGGCGGGATGCGTCCAGGTCCAGGGAACATTTAACGGTTACGGCGAGCGCTGCGGAAACGCTGATCTCGTATCAGTGATCGGAAACCTGAAACTCAAACTCGGTATTGATTGCGTCAGCGGCGCGAGATTAAAAGAATTAACCGAGACTTCGAGATTCGTCGCGGAGATCAGCAATGTAAAGCAGCGGGAGAACCAGCCGTTCGTCGGCAATACCGCGTTCACCCACAAAGGAGGGGTCCACATCAACGCCATAATGAAGAACCCCTTGACATACGAGCACCTTGACCCGCATCTGATCGGAAATAAGAGGAGACTGCTCGTATCCGAACTTTCCGGAAAGAGCTCTATCCTGCTGAGGGCTGAGGCGCTCGAGCTGGACCTTGACCTGACAAAAGAGGCGGCGAAGACGAAGAAGATCCTTAAACTCTTACAGAAGATGGAACATGAGGGCTATCATTTTGAGGCCGCGGAAGGCTCACTCGAACTCCTGCTGAAACGCGCCTTCAAGAAATATAAGAAGTTCTTTGAACTCGAGGGATTTAAGGTCGTGACCGAGCATAAGGGCAACAAACTCGTTTCTGAGGCAACGATCAAAGTAAAGGTAAATAATGTCGAGGAGCATACGGCTGCAGAGGGTGACGGCCCGATCAATGCCCTTGATAACGCGCTGCGCAAGGCGCTCTTGGAATTCTACCCGACTCTCGCCGAGATGCACCTTTCGGACTTCAAGGTGCGTGTCCTCGAAGAAAAGGCCGGCACCGCGGCCAAAGTCAGAGTCCTCATCCAGTCGCAGGACGCCAAGGATTCATGGTGGACTATCGGCGTATCCGAGAACATCATCGAGGCTTCCTGGAACGCTTTGGTAGATTCCATCGAATATAAACTGCTCAAAGACCGTAAATCATAAGATGCGCGAGATCCCTTCAGCCTACAATTCAAAGACGACAGAAGATAAGTGGTATAACCTCTGGGAGTCTAAGAAGTTCTTCCGCGCTGAGCCCGACGCAAAACGCAAACCCTACACCATAGTCATTCCGCCCCCTAACATTACCGGTATCCTCCACATGGGCCATGCCTTAAATAATACGGTGCAGGATATCCTCATAAGATGGCGCAGGATGCAGGGCTGGAACGCCGAGTGGCTTCCCGGGACAGACCACGCCGGCATCGCGACGCAGAATGTCGTAGAGAAGATGCTCGCGAAAGAGGGGATCAAAAGGCAGGACCTCGGCCGTGAGAAATTCATAGAACGCGTCTGGAAATGGCGGGAGCAGTATGGCTCGACCATTATCTCGCAGTTAAAAAGGCTCGGCTGCTCATGCGACTGGGACCGGACGCGTTTCACCATGGACGAGGGGCTCTCAAATGCGGTCGTGGAGGTCTTTATCCGCCTTTACGAGAAAGGCTTGATCTACCGGGGCAATTATATCATCAACTGGTGCCCCAGGTGCCAGACCGCTTTAAGCGACGAGGAAGCCCAGCACAAAGACCTCAATAGCTTCCTGTATTACGTAAAATATCCCGTAAAAGGCGAGAATAGGCATGTAACCGTTGCGACGACGCGCCCCGAGACGATGCTCGGCGACGTCGCGGTAGCGGTAAACCCGAAAGACGCGAGGTACGATAATCTCATCGGCGAGACATTGATACTTCCTTTAATGAACAGGGAGATCAAAGTAATAGCGGATGAGATCGTTGATCCCGGGTTCGGCACAGGCGCGGTCAAGGTGACACCCGCGCATGATCCCAACGACTTCGAGATGGGCAGGCGCCACAACCTTGAACCGGTAGTCGTAATGAACCCGGACGGGACGATGGGCAAGAACGCAGGCGACTATTCCGGGATGGACAGGTTCGAGGCGCGCGAGGCGATACTCGAGGACCTGAAGGAGATGAAGCTCCTCGAGAAAGTCGAGCCGCACGCGCACTCTGTCGGACATTGCTACAGGTGCCATACCGTCATCGAGCCGTATTTGTCTTTGCAGTGGTTTGTCAAGATGAAACCCCTCGCAAAAGCGGGGATAGAAGCGGCAAATAGCGGAAAGATAAAATTCTATCCCGATCGCTGGACCAAGGTCTATCTCGACTGGATGGAGAATATCCGCGACTGGTGTATTTCTAGGCAGATATGGTGGGGACACAGGATACCGGTCTATTACTGCGGGAAATGCCAAAAAACCTCTGAAGGGAAGAAGGGTATAAGCGTATCACGCGTCAGGCCGCAAAAATGCCCTGACTGCGGCGGGAGGGATATCGTCCAGGACGAGGACGTCCTCGACACCTGGTTCTCATCGTGGCTCTGGCCGTTCTCGACGTTCGGCTGGCCGGAGAAGACAAAAGACCTGGCGTATTTCTATCCGACATCGACGTTAGTCACGGCACAGGAGATCATATTCTTCTGGGTCGCCCGCATGATCATCTCCGGCTATGAGTTTATGGGCGATGCGCCTTTCAAAGATATCTATATCCACGGCACTGTCCGCGACGAGGCCGGCGCGAAGATGTCTAAATCCCTCGGTAACATCATCGACCCGATCGAGATAATAGACGAGTTTGGCGCCGATGCGCTCAGGTTCAGTATGATCTCCATCACTGCCGCAGGCCAGGACGTATTTTTGTCAAAAGAGAAATTCCAATTGGGAAGGAATTTCGCAAACAAGATCTGGAATGCGGCGCGATTCGTCATAACTAACCTGTCGGAAGATGTCGATACGGACCTGTGCGTCTTATACAAAACCGCAGACCTGACGCTTGCGGACAGATGGATACTCAGTAATTTTTATTCGACATTGGAGGGACTGGATAAGGCGCTTGAATCATACAGATTCAGTGAAGCGGCAAATTTGCTGTACGACTTTATCTGGCATAAGTATTGTGACTGGTATCTGGAGATAGCCAAAAGCCGCATAAAGGAAAAAAATACGCAAATAATCCTATATAAGGTGCTGGAAAAGAGCCTGAGGCTGCTGCATCCGATCATGCCGTTTATTACGGAGGAGATATGGAACAGCCTGCCGCACAAAAGAGATTCTATAATGGTCCAGCCGTGGCCGCATCTACAGAAGGATCTGATAGATAAAAAAACTGAAGGCGATATGGATCTCGCTATAGGCATAATAACCGCCATAAGGAATATCCGCGCGGAGGTGAATATCCAGCCCCATAAATTCTGCAATGCGATAGTCACCGCGGGAAGCGGCAAGAGCCGCGGCGCGATGGAGAAGTCCCTCGATTACATAAAGAACCTCGCGAAGCTCGAATCGCTCGAGGTGGCCGAAAAGCTGAAACGACCGAAGGCGTCATCGATCTCTGTCTTCGGCGATTGCGAGATATGCGTGCCGCTTGATGGCCTTGTGGACATCGAGGCGGAAAAGAAGAAGGTGATGTCGAAGATAGGCGAACTCGAAAAATATGCGAATTCCATAGAAGTGAAATTGCGCAACAGGAATTTCACCGCGAAAGCGCCCAAAGAGGTCGTCGGCAAAGAGAAAGAGAAGCTCGATGAGGCGAAGGTCTCTTTGGATAAACTGAAAGGAAATTTAAAACGATTAGAGAGCTAGCCGATAAGGAGATACTCGAGATCATCCGCCGCGCCCTCGATGAGGATATCGGAGCCGGCGATATCACGACCGAGGCGCTTTTTCCCAAACCGAAGATCATCCAAGCGGTGATAATCGCGGGCGGAGAAGGCGTCCTTTCGGGAATTTCGGTCGCAATGGCGGCTTTTGTCATGCGCGATTCAAAGATCAAGTTTATGCCGCTTGTTGCTGACGGGGAATGGGTCGAGCCCGAAAAACAGATAGCCTATATCGAAGGCGACCCCAACGCGATACTTACCGCCGAAAGGACCGCATTAAATTTCCTCAGCCATCTTTCGGGTATCGCGACGCTCACGGAGCAGTTCGTCGAGGCGGTCAAACCACATAAAGTAAAGATAATGGACACCCGCAAGACCGCGCCCGGCTTGAGGATCCTCGAGAAATACGCGGTCGGAGTAGGGGGCGGCGCAAACCACCGCCTCGGCCTGCACGATCAGATATTGATAAAGGACAATCACCTCGCGGCGCTCGGCTACGACTGGGAAGCGGTCGCCCGGGCTATCGAAGCCTCACGCGGGAAAAAGATCAAGGTGGAGGTGGAGGTACAGGACATCGATCAATTCAAACATGTGATAGGCCTTAACCCCGACATAATAATGCTCGATAATATGAGTTTAAAAGAGATCAAGGCCGCGGTCGCTCTTCGTCGCGACGAAGGCCATTATGGGCTGCAGCTCGAGGCCTCGGGCGGCATAAACCTGAAGAACGTGAAGAGGACCGCCGCAACCGGCGTCGACATGATATCTGTCGGCGCGTTGACCCATTCCGCAAAGGCGATAGATTTCTCGCTTGAGATAGTCAGATAACCCCGGAGATATGCCAAAATTTAAACTCGCCTCATCCTTCAAGCCTGAAGGCGACCAGCCTCAGGCGATCAAGGCGCTTTCCGAAGGACTCCTAAACGGAAAACGTTACCAGACGCTTCTTGGCGTCACCGGCTCAGGCAAGACCTTCACGATGGCTAATGTCATCGAAAAGGCCGGCAAGCCCGTCCTCGTCATCTCCCACAACAAGACCCTCGCGGCGCAGCTTTACAGTGAGTTCAAGGAATTTTTCCCCGAGAACGCCGTAGAATATTTCGTAAGTTATTACGACTACTACCAGCCGGAAGCCTATATCCCGCAGACCGACACATATATCGAAAAGGACTCATCGATAAACGACCGGCTCGACCGGCTGCGCCTTCGAGCGACATCCTCACTCATGTCGCGCGATGACGTGATAATAGTTGCCAGCGTCTCGTGCATCTATAATCTCGGTTCACCGTCTGATTACGCCGAGATGCTCGTATCCCTCGAGGCAGGACAGAAGATAGACAGGGATGAGGTCCTGCGCAGACTATTAAGCATACAATATGAGCGCAACGATATTGAGTTCATCCGCGGCAAGATCCGGGTCCGCGGAGATACGGTCGAGATATTCCCGGCATATGCGGAGAGGGCTGTACGGGTCGAATTTTTCGGCGATGAGATCGAGAAGATAGTCGAGCTGGATCCCGTCTCACAAAAAGTTATTTCAACGCTTGACCGTACGGCGATATACCCGGCAAAACATTTCCTGGCCTCTCAGCCGCGGATAGAAGAAGCTATTAAAGTAATAAAAGAGGAACTTGCCGGACGCCTTGAATTCCTGCGATCCAAAGGAAAACTCCTTGAGGCCCAGCGCCTTGAGAGCCGCACGAAATACGACATGGAAATGCTCCAGGAGATCGGCTATTGCCACGGCGTAGAGAATTACGCGCGGCATTTAAGCGGCAGGCCGGCAGGTTCACGGCCGTGGTGCCTCATGGATTATTTCCAGAAAGATTTCCTGACGATAATAGACGAGTCACACGTGACCATCCCGCAGATAAGGGGGATGTATGAGGGCGACCGCTCGCGCAAAAAGACGCTCGTTGAATTCGGCTTCCGCCTGCCTTCGTGCCTAGACAACAGGCCGCTTCGCTTTGATGAGTTCGAGACGCTCATGAAAGAGGCGATATTCGCCTCGGCCACGCCGTCTGAATATGAGATCTTAAAATCCGGCGCCAAGGTCGTCGAGCAACTCATCCGGCCCACCGGCCTTATCGATCCGGAAATAACTATAAAACCCACCGATGGCCAAGTGGACGATATAATAGAGCAGGTCCGCGAGCGCGCCAAGAAGAAAGAACGGGTCCTCGTCACGACACTTACCAAGCGGATGGCTGAGGACCTATCGGCATATCTTGAGGAACTCGACCTGCGCGTCAAATACATCCACTCGGATATCGACGCGATAGAGAGAGTAAAGATATTGAAGGAACTGCGCCTCGGCGATTTCGACTGTCTTGTCGGCGTCAATCTGTTAAGGGAGGGGCTTGACCTGCCTGAGGTCTCGCTTGTGGCTATACTCGACGCCGATAAAGAGGGTTTTTTACGATCCGAAACATCACTTATACAGCTTTCCGGCCGCGCGGCGCGCCACATAAACGGCCGGGTCATCATGTATGCCGATAATATCACCGGTTCGCTCAAGCGCGCTGTCAGCGAAACAAACCGTAGACGAAGCCTGCAATTAGAGTATAATAAGAGGAATAATATAACACCAAAATCGATACAGAAGGCGATCCGCGAAGGCATCGAGATGATCGAGTCAGCCGAGGAAGTCGAGATGGAGGCGGTCGGAGTCGCGGCCGGCGGTTACGAGATAGAAAAGGTAATAGAGGACCTCGAATACGAGATGGACCTCGCGGCGCGAAATCTCCAGTTCGAAAAAGCCGCGGGCATCCGCGACCAGATCGCGGTACTAAGAAAAAAATAAATGGACGATAAGATCCTGAACATATTCCGCTCCTCGAACGGCGAGTTCATCTCCGGCGAGGAGATAAGCGAGAAACTGAAGATATCG
>MHHC01000070.1 GCA_001805885.1 Omnitrophica WOR_2 bacterium RIFCSPLOWO2_12_FULL_51_24 | reverse complement strand
TCTACAAAGACGGGAATAAGCGGATATAAAATGGTGACCATCATCAGAATATAAAAATCGTATGTCCAATAGACGTTATAGCGTAAGCCGGTGGCGATCGAAACCGCGCTCTTTCCTTCGGATATAGGCATAAGAAAAACGGGGCCGTGGAAACGAAAATTTGTAAAATACATCGGAAGCGCCAATGCCCCAAGAAAAAGAAACAATAGAAACGGAAATCCCATTGATAAGTTTAAACTGCAGGCCAAGACATCGAATTTTTCAAACCAACAGACGCCTTTCGTCTTTAGAAAAAGAGGATACTCCTTAAACAAAAACTCCAGGGTGCCCTTTATCCATTTCTCGGTCCTGCGGCGGTAATGCCTGTAGGTTTCGGGATAATCTTCGTAGCAGACGACATCTTCGGCCAAAATCCCCTCATAACCGCACCGCCTCAACTTCGTTGAGAACCCTAAATCCTCGGATACTATCTCCGGAAAACCGCCTATTCCCTCCCATGCGTCGGTCCGGACTATCGCTCCATGGCCGTATAACATGATAAAACCGTACTTTTCCTTGGGCAATAGATAACGTTTGTAGTGCAGGTCCAAGTTGAAGCCCATTGCCCTGGCGAAATATGATTTCTGTTCGGGATTGGCGCGCTGCATGGCCTGAACAAAGCCTATCTTTTCGCTTACAGAGAAATAGGGCAGGAGCTTTTTTATAAAATCCGGAGGAAAAATACTGTCCGAATCGGCTATGGCGAAATACTCGTATCGACCGGCAATTTGACTTAACGCATGATTTAGATTGCCGGCTTTGAAACCGTTTCTATCGTTTCTTCTGATAATCGTGACTTTATCGTTAAATTTACCGGCGAATTCGTCTATGGCTTGAATGTATTCCGGATTTGTGCTGTCGTCTAAGATAAAGGTATGAAAGTCGTCATACTCCTGATTCAGACAGGATGAAACCGCATCGGCTCGAAAATCGTTATAAGTAACGTAAAGAACGGCGACTTTGGGATATGGTTTTTCAAGCGGCTTTAAGGAAAGGGATTTCTTCTTATGAAAATAAGAAAACGTCACGACGGCCATATGAAAAATCGCATAAAACCAGAATACGTCGAGGCAGATAATAAACAAGATCACGGAAAGCTTAGCCGGTAAGTTTTCAGGGCCTATAAGAAGAATAAGAAGGCGGGGATTGAAATAAAAAACGACTAAAATCCATAGTCCTATAACTATGGAAAACATCAGGTTATCTTTTTGCGTCATCGCTGTCATTATATCCCATATCCCCAAATTGTCAAAAGAAAAATTTCAAGAAATTTTATAGCCGATTTTTCTTAAGAAATCTTTACGCCATTTGATTCCGGCGTCGTCCTCGATCCCTTTTGGCTTCGAGCCGTCTATCACGCCAAGTATGCCTCTTCCCGTTTCGGTTTCGGCGATCACTAACTCGACCGGATTGGCGGTCGCGCAATAAATACCGCACACCTCGGGGACATCCTTTATCGCGTTCAGGACGTTTATGGGATATGAATCCTTCATGATAATGATGAAGGAGTGGCCGGCGCCGACCGCGAGCGCGTTCTTCTCCGCGAGTTTTTTCAGGTCATCATCTGTTCCTGCAGACCTTATAAGGCACGCTCCGGATGATTCGCAGAAAGCCATTCCGAACTTTATGCCCGGCACAGCGCCCACCATCGCCTCATAGATATCCTCGACCGTCTTAATAAAGTGCGACTGGCCGATTATGATGTTATATTCCGCCGGTTTCTCGATCTTTACGGTCTTAGTTTCCACGGCTCTTCCCTCCTACCCTACCCTAATTTCGCGAGTTCCTCGGAGACAATCTGGCTGAGCATCTTGCCATCGGCGATGCCCTTCGCTTCTTCCGCCACGGCCTTCATCACCTTGCCCATATCCGCCCTGCCCTTCGCGCCTACCGCGGCTATCGCGGACTTGACGATGGGTTTGAGCTCATCGGCTGACATCATCTTAGGCATATATGATTCAAGTATCACGAGCTCTGCCTTCTCCTTATCAACCAGGTCCTGCCTGTTGCCTTTCGTGAATCCCTCGATAGAGTCCTTGTGCTGTTTTATCTGTTTCGCGATAATGCTCATCACATCTTTATCTTCGAGTTTTTCGGTCTTTTTTTCTATCGCGAGGTTCTTCATCCCGGAACGCAGCATGCGAAGGGTGGAAACTTTGATCTCAGCCTTAGCCTTCATCGCTTCTTTTAGGTCTGCATCCAACCTTTCCTCAAGCGTCATGTCGATTTCTCCTTTTTATAGACCAATTTAGAGATCCAGATGGAAAGTTCATACAAAAAAATCATCGGTCCCGCCATCAGACATTGCGTGAACGCGTCCGGCGTCGGCGTGATGACCGCCGCGGCAATGAATATGGCGACTATCGCGAATTTCCTGTTCTTTTTCAAAAAAGAAGGCGACACTATGCCGATCTTGGACAATACCATAACTACGACAGGCAATTCAAAGGCGATCCCAAAGGAGACGAGCAGCATAATAACAAAAGAGAAGTATTTCGACATCGACAGGATGGGATATACATTAGGTCCGGCGAAATCGATCAAAAATTTAAGGGCCCAAGGTATGACGAAAAAGAAAGAGAAGACCGCGCCGCCCAGGAAAAGCATTATCGAAAACGGCAACGCGAAAAGCACTACTCTTCTCTCTTCCTTCCGAAGTCCCGCTGAGACGAAAGCCCACAGCTGGTAAAGCACCACCGGCGAGGCGAAAAAAAGACCCGCGAAAAATGCCAGCTTGCAATACTCCACAAACGCTTCCGCGGGAGAAAAGAATGCCAGATGGTCCACCGGCGGGAAGATCAAAAGCGATACGATCAATTGTATCTTCCAAAAAGCGACACAGGCGCCGATAACGATTGCCGCCATAGATACCAATATGCGCTTGCGCAGTTCGTCAAGATGCTCCACGAGTGTCATCTGTTTATCGGTCATATTATGAGGGATGGTTAATCTTTTTTGGATGACTGAGAATCGTCTTCTTTCATCGCCTTCTTGAATTCATTGATAGATTTGCCTAATGAGCGGGCGATCTCCGGAAGGCGCGCCGCCCCGAAGATGAGAAGGACGATGAGAAGGATAATTACCAGTTCTGGAAAGCCTATATTGAACATTTAAACCTCCATGTTATCTGCGGAGATTATAGCACAGCGGCAAAATCAATGATATAATAAAAATATGGATAAAAGGAAAATATATCTTTCGGTCTTCGCTTTCGGGTTTTCGGCGATGGCCATCCAGATAGTGCTCATGCGGGAACTTCTGGTCGTATTCTACGGAAATGAGCTCACTTACGGGATCATGCTGGCCTCATGGCTGTTCTGGATTGCGGCAGGAAGCCTTGCCGCGAGGATTAAAAGATTCGAGGAAGAGATATTCCACATCCTCCTGCTGTCCATTTCGATAATCGCGCCGGCAACGATATATCTGATAAGAGACACAAGGAATATCCTCGGCGTATCTGCGGGCGAATTGATCGGACTCTTGCCGATGGCGCTCTCGACTTTCATCCTGCTCGCCCCGGCCTGTCTGGTCTTCGGTTCACTTTTTGCGGTAAGCTGCAGACTGGCAGCGCGTGAACCGCATGCAACCGCCGGCTCTACGGGAAATATCTATGCGGCCGAATCCCTCGGCGCGTTCGCCGGAGGGCTCGGGTTCAATTTTCTTTTGGTCTACATACTCAGTCCGTTGCAGATAGCTTTATTCTGCGGGTTATTAAACATCATCGCTGTGACGGCCATGGCTGATAGAAAAAAGGCTCCTATCAGATGGGGCGCAACGTTCGTCTTCATGTGTTGCGTAGCTATCTATATCCTGACAGGTTCGGGGGCGGCCGATTTCCGCATGAGAGAGATGCAATGGAAAGGTCTTGAACTGATCGCTGTCAGGGATTCTAAATACGGAAACATCGCGCTTGCCCGGCTCGGATCCCAGTTGAATCTATTCGAAAATGGTCTCTTGACCGCGGCAACGAAAGATCCCCTCACTGCCGAAGAGTCGGTCCACTACGCATTACTCGAGCATCCGGCGCCGGACAGGGTACTTCTTATTGGCGGCGCGCTGAACGGGGCGCTGGACGAAGTATTAAAAGAACCTGTCAAATCGGTAGACTGCGTGGAGTTGGATCCTGATACGACCGATCTGGTAAAAGAAAGCTATGGGGACACCCTGCCCAAAGGCAGAGTGTCCCCTTTGCTGGCTTGCCTTTCCGACCGCAGGGTAAAGATGCATTATCTCGACGCGAGACTTTTTGTAAAAGAGAGGGTGCGCGCGCAAGACGCCAAATACGACGTCATAATATTAACTCTCCCAAACCCTTATACGGCGCAAATAAACAGGTTCTATTCTCTCGAATTCTACCGCGAGGTCAGGAGACTGCTCGATGCGCGCGGCATCTTCTCGTTCGGAGTCACGTCATCCGCGGACTATATAAGCGGCGATCAGGCGCAATTTCTCGGCTGCATATATAAAACGCTGAAAGGGGAATTCACCGATATAAAAATCCTGCCCGGAGGTACCGCCTTTTTCTTCGCCTCTCCATCCGGAAATATCCTCACTTATGATTACAAGGTCCTGGAGGGAAGGATAACGGAGAGAAACCTTAACCTTAACTTCGTTAACAGGCATTATCTCCCGGATAAGTTCCAGACGATGCGCATAGAATATCTTGAAAAGGCTGTAAAGGATGCCTACCACGGCGCCAGGATAAACCGGGATTTCAAGCCGATAGGATATTTCTACGATATGGTATTATGGTCGGCGCGGCTGACGCACTCATCACGGCTTAAGGACTTCTTTAAGAAAATGGATGAAATAAATCCCAACGTCATAGCCGTCATCCTCCTTGCGGCCTTTGCCGGCCTGTCGGTATTCCAGAGGTTTTCGAGGAGATCTAAAAATATGGCCGTCGTGCTTTCGATAGGAACGACGGGTTTCTCTACGATGCTGCTGCAGGTAGTTATTATTATCGCCTTCCAGGTGATCTTCGGTTATGTATATCAGAAGATAGGACTTATATTCGCATCTTTTATGCTCGGACTCGCCGGAGGAAGCTTGATAGCTGTTAAGTTAACAGGAAAAAACGGCGACTTCAGGGCAATATACAGGAAAACGCAGCTAGCCCTATGCATCTATTCCTTCGCGCTGCCTTTTGTCCTTAGGATTCCGGTCGCGGGAGAGATAATATTTTCACTCTTGCCTGCTGTCGCGGGGATCATAGGCGGGATGCAATTCCCGCTGGCAAACAAAATTTGCGCTGCAAACGTAAAAGACGCGGGTAAAATCGCGGGGTCTCTTTACGGAGTGGACCTTATCGGGGCATGCGCTGGCGCCCTTGTGACGAGCGCTTTTTTTATTCCGGTATTCGGGATCGAGGCAACCTGCTACCTGACGGGCCTGCTTAACGCCCTGGTATTCGGCCTACTCCTAAACGAGAATCAGCTCTTCCTCTCCAAAACATAGTCGGCGATATCGTAGAAGGTCTTCTTGAGCATGCTGTCGCTATCGGCGAGTTTCTTCTTGGCCAGCTTTACGTAATTGAACGCTATGCTCTTCGAGCGCGATATAGCTCCGGAGTTTAATGCCTTTTCCCTGAGTATCCTGTGGGAAGATTCGCCGCCGGAGATGATGAGTTCGACTATGCTCATCCTGTTCCTCCTGCCGGCGTTCTTTAAGAGGAATATAATAGGCAGGGTGAGCTTTCCCTTCTCCATATCCTGCCAGACGGATTTTCCAAGCTGCCTCTCTTTTCCGACGAGATCGAGGCAGTCGTCCACTATCTGGAACGCCATTCCCAGATAAAGCCCGTAAGCCGAGAGCCGGCTTATCTTCTCATCGCTGAGGCGCCCAAGCATGCCTCCGACCGTGCAGCAATCCGAGATGAGGTAAGCGCTCTTCTTTTTTATTATATCCAGGTAGTCATTCTCGGTGACGTCGAAATTATAGGCATTCGCCAGCTGGACAAGTTCTCCCTCGCACATCCTTGCGGCCGTCCTCGAAAAGACCGTCATTATCCTCGGTTCATCGAGCTTGGAGACGATGTCGAATGACCGCGCTAAAAGATAATCGCCGGCTATTACAGAGACGGCGTTCCCCCATTTGCTGTTTATCGTCCGTTGGTTGCGCCTTAATACCGCCTCGTCTATTATATCGTCATGTATCAGGCTCGCGGCATGTATCAACTCTATGGCGACGCCGACAGATATCGCTTTCTCCATATCGCCGCCGTTCCCCGTCTTAGCGGAAAGAAGGACCAGAGTCGGCCTGAAGAACTTGCCGTGGGTCTTCGACAGGTATTTCCCTATTCCCTTTATGGGGTCGGATTGCCACTTGAGCTGATGGGCGTAATTGCTCTTTACGACGGCAAGTTCCGCGCCTATGGGCTTTACGATCTCCTTGAATTCTTTCATATTATATTTTATCAACCCGCCAAGGTCCTGTAATAACGCGCCTCTTTGCCGGAGACGTTCGGCTTGCGTGGCTGTCGCCTAAAAATATCGGCGAACGACTTCAAGGGGGACGATAACAAAGCAAGAGCGGCAACGACGATCATATTTCTCTTCAGGAAGTCCCTTCTTGTCATTCCCTGCTTACCCGTTTCCATGTTCTCTCCTCTGTCCCCCTCACCTTTATCCTCTCCCCAATGGGGAGAGGGAAGGGTGAGGGGAAGTTATGTTCTTATCCCCAAATACCGGGAATGGCCTGATTGCAGAATTTGCATCTCCCGCCTACAATATTATTTTCCATCACGTCATATCCGATACGTTTTATTAAAAGCTTTACGCACTTGGGACAGTAGGTATTGTTCCCGTCATGCGCAGGGATATTCCCCACATAAGCGTAATGAACGCCCCTCTTCTTGGCCATCTGCCACGCCATGTCAAGCGTCTCTTCCGGAGTCGGCGGCAGGTTCTTTAGTTGATACTGCGGCCAGAATTTGGAAAAATGTAACGGGACGTCGGCGCCGAGGTTCACGACTACCCAGTCTATCAAGCGGGCGATGTCGTCCTTCTTATCGTTCAACGTCGGGAGTACCAGGTTGACCAACTCAAGCCAGACGTTGCGCTGTTTTATCGCCTTCATCGCATCGAGGACCGGCTGAAGGTGCGCCAAACATACGTTATTGTAAAATTCCTCGGTTATACCCTTGAAATCTATTTTTATCGCGTCGACCACGGAACATAACTCGTCGATCGGCTTCGGGCTTAGATAACCCGCGGTAATAAACACGCTCTTAACGCCCGCCTTTCGGCCGATCTTCGCCGTGTCAACGGCATATTCGAAAAATACCGCGGGGTCGCTATATGTGTAGGCTATCGATTTACACTTATACGCGATCGCTTTGCGCACTACTTCTTCGGGCGGGAGGTCGAGATTATTCGTCTCCTCCGGATTGGCCTGCGAGATATCCCAGTTCTGGCAGAATTTGCAGTGGAGGTTGCATCCCGCTGTCGCTATCGAGAACGCCGATGAAGCCGGATAAAAATGATAAAGGGGTTTCTTTTCAATGGGGTCTACATGAACGGCGCAGGGCTTCCCGTAGACGAGGGTTATTACCTTACCGTCTTTGTTGGCCCTGACCTTGCAATTCCCCTTTTGGCCTTCGTCGAGAACGCATTCGCGGGGGCATAACTCGCATTGAACGAAATCCCCTTTTGCCATATGCGCACCCCCTTACGAGCCTACTTTTTGGAGCCGGACTAAAAAAGTCCGGGAAGGAACTCCTTGGCTTTCATCAGCATCTCCTGATTGGAGACGACAGCCGTCCTGCCTTTCACATATTCGGAATCGACCCATTCCTTTATCTTCAAGACGCCGGGATTATCCTTCGTGACCTCTTCCTCCTTGCTCAGGTTCAGGTAGAGGTTAAGCCACTTGGCTATTCCCGCGACTCCGGATTTGTCGTTTATCGCGACCGCTACTTTCTTTTTGAGAAGCTTCTCGGTATTGAATACATTGTATATCTCTTCGTCCTTCATGAGACCGTCGGCATGTATGCCCGCGCTCGTCACGTTGAAGTTCCTGCCGACGAACGGCTGATTGTGCGGGATCTCGTAGCCGAGTTCCTTCTCGAAATATTCGGCGATATCCGTTATGACGGTCGTGTCAATGTCATCCCTTATGCCCCGCAGAGCCAGAAATTCCATGACCAACCCTTCGATCGGCGTATTGCCTGTCCTCTCTCCGATCCCCAGCAAAGCGCCGTTTAACGCGCAGCAACCGTAAAGCCAGGATGTGGTCGCATTGATAAGGCCATGATAGAAATCGTTATGCCCATGCCATTCAAGCTGTTCGGAAGGCACCTCTGCAAGATTGACCAAACCGTAAATTATCCCTTTGACGCTCCTCGGCAGCGCCGTGCCCGGATAAGTCACGCCATAGCCTAAGGTGTCGCAGGCCCTTATCTTTATCGGTATCTTCGCCTCTTTCGAGAGCTCCATCAACTCCTGCACGAAAGGAACTACGAACCCGTAAAAATCGGCGCGGGTTATATCCTCGAGATGGCACCTGGGAATGATACCGAGGTCTAGCGCGGACTTGACGATGCCGAGGTACATATCCATCGCCTGCCTTCTCGTCTTCTTCAGCTTAAGGTATATATGATAATCCGACGCGGAAGTAAGTATACCGGTCTCTTTTAGGCCCATCTCTTTGACGAGTTTGAAATCCTCCTTTACCGGCCTTATCCATCCGGTCACCTGGGGAAATTCATAACCGCGCTCCACGCATTTCCTTACAGCTTCCTTGTCCTTATCTGTATAGAGGAAGAACTCGCATTGCCTTATGAGGCCCCGAGAGCCGCCCAGCTTATGCATCATGTCATATAGGTCTACTATCTGCTTGACCGTGAAAGGCGGCATCGCCTGCTGGCCGTCCCTGAAGGTCGTATCCGTTATCCAGATATCGTCCGGCGGGTTCATGGGGACTATGCGGTGGTTAAATACGATCTTGGGGACTTCGACGTAACTGTATATCTCCCTGAAGAGATTAGGCTCGTCGGTATCCTGGAGCTCGTACCTGTAATATTCTTCCTCAAGGGTATTAGTCCTTTTATTGAATCTTATCTCGCCTTTTCTCATCCTCGTCTTCCTTTTGTTTGTGGTATTTCATTTCCCTTATGCGCTTCAATTCGTTAAGCTTCGCGCGGGCAATGAGCGCTATTATAATAAACAGGCTCAAGATCCATATCGAACCTAATAAGCTGAACAATAATGTCTTCGGTTCCATCCTATTCTCCCAAATACGAGATCGCCGTCATCACGAAAATGTAGATCAAGATCCCAAATCCGATCAACGTGAATAAAGGGCTTCTTTTGTTCTTTGCAGACCATCTGTCCAGGAACGGGATGCAGATCAGAAATACGGCTCCCAATGCGAATATCATCACGCCGAGCTGTTTTCCTTCAAAAGACAATACCATGCTTGGAATTAATTTTAACGTCTCGAACATAAACAGGAAATACCATTCGGGCTTTATTCCCGCAGGCGCAGGAGCCAAGAGATCAGCCTTTATGCCTAATTCCTTTGGTAAAAATAAAGCCAGGATCACTAAGCCTGAAAACACAAACAGGCCGTTAACCGCGTCGTATAGCAGAAAATCCGGGTAAAAAGGTATATCCTTTTTCTTCGCCGGACTTGATTCTACCGAGGGCGGAACGCTCATCCCGTGGTGCTGAATGAGCAATACATGGACAGCGGCCAACGCGAGTAAAATTAAAGGCAGGATTATGACGTGCAAAGCGAAGAATCTGGTCAGGGTATCGCCCGAGATATATTCTCCTCCCCGAAGGAAGAGCAAAAGATATTTTCCGATTATCGGCATCGAGCCCGCTATCTGCGTGCCTACGCTTGTCGCGAACAACGACAGCTCATTCCACGGCAGGAGATATCCCGAAAACCCGAATGTCAACAATATGAACATAAGAAATGTTCCGCTGATCCAGATAAGCTCTCTGGGGGGGCGATATGACTTTAATAAAAAAGTAGAGAACATATGGATAAATGCGATCGCGATAATTAAATCCGAGCTCCAGGCGTGCAGTGAACGCAAAAAAGAACCGAAGGGAAGATATTTGGTTATGAATGAAACCGACTCATACGCGGTCTCAATCGTAGGTTTATAGTACAAAAGCAAAAGGCAGCCGGTTATGATTTGAACTCCTATCAAAATAAGCAGGATGCTGCCGGGATAATACCAAAACGTATATTTGTGGTCCGGAACCTGTTTTTTCCTTAAAAAATCAAGTATGGCCTCGATTCCGGTCCTCTCATAAAACCAATTTTTTAAATTAATCATGCCTTTTCTTTTGGTTTTTCCCCTTTAGGCACGCCGCGCCTGGATACTATGATCTTATCTTTCTCTACGGCGACATCGTATTCTTCCAACGGCCTTGGCGGCGGCCCTGATACGACTTTGCCATTCGTGTCGTAAAACCCGTTATGGCATGCGCACCAGATCTGATTTGTATCCTTCTTATACTGGACGGTGCATTCAAAATGAGTGCATACCGCCGTAAATGACTTTAATTTCCCGTCCGGTGTCCTGATCATTATGGCGGGGTGCCTACCGAATTTAAACAGCTTGCCGGTTCCCGGCAATAATTCCGGAAAATCCTTCAACTCAACTTCTGTAGGTTCCGGTCCTACTTCACCCGGAAATACGAATCGCCATACCGGCCCGACCGCCGTCCCGAATAAAGCGGCTAAGGACGCGGTTAACGACCAATTTAAAAATTTCCGCCTCGTAAAGAGCGATTCCTTTAATTTCATTTTACGCCTATCAATCTCTTCGATTTTCGGAGGACGGTCTTGCGGCGAAGCGCCTCTATCCCGTCGGTAGGCCTGACTTTCTTGGGACAGGCATCCACGCACTTAAAGACGGTGTCGCAACCCCACGTACCGCTTTCGATATCTATTTCATCGAGCACGTCGGTATGTCCTTTATCGCGTATGTCGCCGGCGAACCTGAAAAGCTTTGCCAAAGCCGCCGGACCTAAATATTTTTCATCCCTCGTCACTACCGGGCAGGAACCGTAACAACAGGCGCATAAGATGCAGTTGATAAAATTATCTATCGCCCTTTCTTCTTTAGGGCTGACCAGATTTTCTTTTTCGGGAATAACTTTGGGTATCAGGTAAGGCCTTATCTTTTCATAGGCTTTCCAAAAAGGCTGTAAGTCAACTATCAGATCCTTTACGATCTCCAGATTCGGCAGCGGCTCAAGGACGATCTCTTCAGTCTTGACGTTCTTTACGAGCGACCTGCACGCTAAATTGAATTTCCCGTTTATGACCACCGCGCAGGAACCGCATACGGCGCCGCGGCAGGAATACCTGAACGCCAACGACGGGTCGATCTCGTCCTGGATCTTAAGGATCCCTTCCAGGACCGAATCCGACGGCTCTAATTCCACGTTATATTCCTGAAAATACGGCATCGGATCCGCTTTCGGGTTAAACCTCAGTATTTTAAAAATATACGGGGCCACTTAATATTTTCTCTCCTTGGGCTCGTACCTGGTAATTTTGACTTTCGAATATTCGAAAGAGGGACCGCTTTCGGTAAGCCTGGCTATAGTATGTTTAAGCCATCTTTCATCATCCCTTTTAGGATAATCTCTCCTGAAATGGGAACCCCTTGATTCCGTCCTTTGCAAAGCGCCTTTGGTTATGATCTCCGCGAGGTCGAGCATACCTTCAAACTCGAATGCCTTAGCCAGAGTCTGATTTACGCCATTATCAGTCTTGCCTATGAGCAGCTGCTTTGCTTCCGACTTAAGCTCTTCTATCTTCGATACGGCATCCTTAAGCTGTCTCTCCTCCCTGAATATGCCGACTTTTTCGGTCATCGTCTTGCGGAGTTCATCCCGGATCTCGGTCAGAGGGACTCCCTTCTCCCTCGTAAGAAAAGTTTTCTTTTTTTCTTCAGCCCGCTTTAACTCATCGGCCAGGATCGCATTCTTATCTGCCGGCGCTTTCTGAGAACCTTTAATGAAATGCGCCGCCCCTTCTCCGGCTATCTTTCCGAATACGATCGTATCCAGCAGCGAATTCCCGCCCAATCTATTCGTCCCGTGCACGGAGACGCACGCGCACTCGCCCGCGGCAAACAGCCCGTTGACTTCGGTCTGCGCTTTTTCATTTGTCGAGATCCCACCCATCGAATAATGCTGCGCCGGCAGTATTGGAATGGGCTTATTTATAGGGTCGCAATCGGCGAAATCTATCGCGATATCCCTTATCGCGGGCAGGCGCTCCAAAATTTTCTTCTTTCCGAGATGCCTTAAATCCAAATTCACATATCCGCCCTCAAGGCCCCTTCCCTCGTCGATCTCGGTCTGTATCGCTCTGGCAACGATATCCCGCGGAGCCAATTCCATCTTCCCCGGGGCATAACGCTGCATAAACC
>MHHC01000069.1 GCA_001805885.1 Omnitrophica WOR_2 bacterium RIFCSPLOWO2_12_FULL_51_24 | reverse complement strand
AGTGTGCGCAGAAATAGCATTTTTGAATTATCAAATATAATCTGGATATTGGCGGGATTCGGAGTGACTCACGCTCTGAATGAATGGCTTGATATGGCCGGTATAGTAAAAGGGTATAACTCAAATATTTGGAATTTGATCCGGGTTTTGGTTTTAACCTTATCATTCGCCTTATTTTTTGAGTTTGGGCTAAGGCTCATCCTATTGAACCTCAGGAAGCTGAAGCTGTTGGAAAAATGGGTTACGTTCACCCTGACCCTTTTTGTTATCATGCTTATTTTTATATCAAAGCAGGAACGGAGCATCTGGCCTCGATATCTTTTAGGGTTTCCCGGCGGAGTACTGTCGGCATTCGGTTTTTTTATATATTATCGCCGCAATAAAGCGCTTTTGGACCCGTTGGGTTTCCGCCGCTATTTCCTCACAGCTGTGTTTTCGATTGGTATCTACGCTATATTAGGAGGCATCATTACTCCAAAGGCGGATTTTTTCCCGGCTTCCCTTATAAATAACGCCTCTTTTTTAAATCTGACCGGTATCCCGGTGCAGGTATTCCGTGCTATCTGCGCAGGTTTTTTAGCGTGGTCGGTTTGGAATATCCTTATTGTCTTCGATTGGGAACTGAAAGCGAGGTTACTAAACAGTGAAAAGCTCGCGGCTATGGGAAAATTCGCAAGTATAATAGGACATGAGTTCAGGAACCAATTAGGCGCTATGGGGATTTCCGTTTATTTCCTCAAAACGAAACTGCAAAGTGATGATGAAAGGATAGGGAAACATCTTGAGAATTTGCAACGGCAGCTTATCGAGACCAACAGGATTATTGAAAATATTTTGGTTTTTTCAAAGACCAGAATACCGGAATTAAAGGATGTGGATTTGAGAGCTATTTTGCTTAACAGTATCGCCAAATTCCAGCCTCCTGACGGAATGAAAATAGATACTCAAATAGACGAAGACTTGCCAAAAATAAGGGGAGACGAATTACAGCTTAGCCAGGTATTTGTAAATATAATCGCAAATGCCCTACAGGCGATGGAGGATAAAGGAAATCTGACCGTTACAGCGGTTAGGGATAAAGATTTCGTAGAGGTGCTCTTTACAGATACCGGACCGGGCATAAGGGAAGAGGACAATGAAAAAATCTTTGAACCGTTCTTTTCGACAAAAGTCCACGGTACGGGATTAGGGCTGGCTATCTGTAAGGAGATCGTGGAAGCGCATGGCGGCGACATCGAAATCGAAAGCGAACCAGGTAAAGGGGCAACCATTATCGTCGGGCTGCCGATCAGAGGATAAAAAATGCAAAACGATATAAGCATACTTCTGGTTGATGACGACATCCCGATGTGCGAAGGCTTAAAAGATATACTCGTCGAAGACGGATATAAGATAACATGCGTTAATACTATCACTTCAGCCAAGAGGGAATTAGCGGATAAATTTTATAACGTAGCTTTGGTCGACCTTAAACTGCCAGACGGAACAGGTGTAGAATTGGCAAAGGAGGTAAAAAATATAAATGCCGATACGATAGTGATAGTATCGACCGGTTTCGCGTCTACGGAAAGTTGTATTGCCGCCATGAGCGACGGCGCCTTTTCTTATCTTCAAAAACCGCTTAACATAGATGAGCTGAAGATAACCATCAAAAAGGCGCTTAAGATGCAAGAGCTCTCTTTACGCAATAAGGAACTGCTAAATAGATTAAAGGAACTGAGCCTGAAAGACCCGCTTACGGGCCTTTATAATTATAGATACTTATCGGAAAGATTACCCGCGGAGTTTAAAAGGTCGAAGAGGTATGTTTTAGCTATCTCCCTTATCATGCTGGATATAGATTATTTTAAATCCATCAATGATATATATGGACATCAATACGGAGATATCATCTTAGGGGAAATCGCCCAGTTTCTCATAGATGCCATCAGGGGAAACGACATTGTAGTCCGGTATGGCGGAGAAGAATTCCTGATCATCATGCCGGATACCGACAAAGACGGCGCCGTTACATTCGGAAAACGTTTGTTGAAAAAAATAAATGAACATATCTTCGACCCGGAAGGTAAGAAGATAAAGATAAAAGCGAGCATGGGGATAGCAGGCCACCCCGACCCGGGTATTTATACGGAATCAGATCTTCTGAATGCGGTCGATAAGGCCTTGCTTAATGCGAAAGAAAAAGGCGGGAACAGGTTAACGGTCTTTAACTTCGTCACCGTAAAAGAGACGGAAGAAATCATTCGTGAAGGCGGAGAAGATAATGTAGGAAAACTAAAGGATAAGATGGCAAAAACGGAAAAGAGGGCGAACCAGACCTTGCTGGAAACGATCTATGCCTTCGCAAAGACTATAGAGGCCAAGGATTATTACACAAGCGAGCACGGCGAAAATATGGTTTCTATAGCTACTGAGATCGGCAAGAAATTTAATATTTCGCATGCGGAACTGGAAAATCTGGAACACGCGGCCATGCTCCACGATCTGGGTAAAGTCGGCATCCCGGACAGTATTTTGCTTAAAAAAGAAAAACTCGCGGAAAAAGAATATGAGATCATAAAAAAACATACCAGTATTGGGGCGGAAATCCTGAGAGGCATTCACTTTTTAAGCGGAGTAGTTCCTATAGTCCTTCATCACCATGAGAGGTTTGACGGATCAGGATATCCCGGCAAGTTAGGGGGCAAAGATACACCTTTAAGCGCAAGGATCATCGCCGTAGCAGATGTATATGAGGCTTTGATAGCGGATAGGCCGTATAGGAAAGCCTGCAGCAAAAAAGAGGCGTTGAAGATCATCGAGGAAGGTTCCGGAACGCAATTTGATCCTGAAGTGGTAAAGGCGTTTTTGGAAATAATGGACCGTGGCGATCGAGAAAGTAAACAACCATGACACGAAATAATGCTAAAATTTTAATAGCTGACGATAACATCGATATCCGCGAGATGCTAAAGGACGTACTGGCTGAAAAGGGGTACCTGGTCGAAACCGTCGAAAACGGCTATGAACTTTTGGGTTATTTGAAAAAGAAGAGCCCGCCTAATGTTATTATCTTAGACCTAATGATGCCGGAAAAAAACGGCATCGAAGTCCTCTCGGCCGTTAAAGAACTCTCGCCGGATACAAGGATTATAATTTATACCGGTTTTCAGCGATGCAAAGACCCGAATTATGCCAATATTGTCGATAGATTCCTGATAAAGAGTGAAAAAATTGAAATATTGTTACAGGCCATTGAGGAATTGACGTAAGGAACGATACTCAAGAGGGCCAGCGTGAGGCCACAGGTAGACACTTGTCTTGTCTTTATGGTATACTTTAGAGGAGGTTGCGATGAAAAAAGCCAAATGTATATCAGAATCGGAGACCGTTCTGTCTGAGGTGATGATGCCGGTGTATGCGAATCATTATGGCAGTGTGCATGGCGGGACGATCCTAAAATTGGTCGATGAGGCGGCCTTTGTGGCCGCCACCAAACACGCGAGGAAGAACGTCGTACTGGCATCCATGGACCACATAGTATTTAAACACCCCGTCAATATCGGGGACATGCTTAATATAAGGGCCCGTCTTTGTCATGTAGGACACAGTTCCATGGATATCGAGGTCGAGATCGAGGCGGAGAAGTTGAAAGAGGGCAGGGTGGTTAAAATAGGGTCAGCGCATCTTACGATGGTGGCCTTAGATGAACGCGGCAGGCCTGCCGGAGTCCCAAAGATTATCCTGAAGACAGCCAGGGAGAGGATGAAGAGCAGGCAGGCCTTTGCCAGAAGAAAAGAGAGATTATCCCGGATTTTGCATTAGCAAAATCCGCCTGAAAGGCCGACTGATTAAATCTCTTCGAGATTTAATCAAGCATGTCGGGGTATCCCGAATTTTGCGATTACGCAAATTAGTGCAGCGAGGAATCCGGGATTACCTCAACAAGCACGAGAAAATCTCGTCGAGATTTTCTCGGTTGACCCTACGGGCAAATTTTGCTGTCGCAAAATTTGGGATTATTCACAGGATAGTCCTTAAAAAGAGTGAATGATATACTGTTTCGGCCGTGGAAGGAACTCAAAAGCCTGCAGAGCAGGACGCTCCATCATTTCATCACCAGACATCTCTACCCTTTTAGCCCGTATTACCGGAAGCTTTTTGACAAGAATAAAATAAATCCGCAGAGAATAAGAACGGCCGATGACCTTAAATCGATACCTTTCAGCTCGAAGAATAGTTTTTTAGATGCGTCTAACGAAGATCCTGCGAAAGAGACCCTTGCCTTCTGCCTGCAGCCAAGCGAAGATACGCTTAAAAGATATCTTACCAAAACTGACCTTATTAAATTTCTATGTTTAAATGCGTTAAAAGGGAAGGAGTACGTCAAGAACAGGCTGGAGAGAGAATACAAACCCATATTTCTCACAGCCACGGCAGGCACCACAAATAAACCCATATCTTTTCTCTATACAAACTACGACATAGATAACCTCTATATATCCGGTAAAAGGATCATGGGTATAATCGGCATAAAAAAAGGAAGGGCCGCCGTAAATGTCTTTCCATATGCTCCGCACCTTGCCTTCTGGCAGACCGTATTCAGCGGTATCGCGGCAGATATATTTATTCTAAGCACGGGAGGAGGCAAGACCCTCGGCACAGAGGGAAACATCCGCTCCATCCTTAAAGTAAAACCTGAATTTTTGATCGGAGTGCCGAGTTACGTATATCATCTCTTGAAAACAGCGCGGGCGGAAGATCTCGATATGAATTTCCTGAACAGGGTCGTCTTAGGCGCAGGCCGGGTCCCCACGGGATTTAAATTGAAAGTTTGCGATCTCCTCAACCAGATGGGGGCCTCCGATGTAAGGGTCATGGGGACATACGGTTTTACCGAAGCGCGTTGCGCATGGAGCGAATGTTCTACGGCTATAGATATCTCGAGCGGTTATCATACGTATCCCGATAAGGAGGTCTTTGAGGTGATCGATCCCGATACGGGCGAGGTCAAAGGAGAAGGCGAGGACGGAGAATTGGTCTATACAGGTATAGACGGCCGGGGCAGCTGCGTCATCCGTTATCGCACGGGAGATTTTGTCAAAGGCGGAATAACCTATTCTCCCTGTCCGCATTGTGGCAGGACCGTTCCCAGGATCTCCAGCGATATCAGCCGGACCTCGAACATAAAAAACCTACAACTTTCCAAGGTAAAGGGCACGCTGATCAATATAAACGACCTGGAGAGCCTCTTGGATAACAAAAAAGAGATAGACGAATGGCAGATCGAGATCGCGAAAAAGGATAACGATCCCTACGAAGTCGATGAATTGATACTCTATGTCTGTCCTTTTGGCGATGTCAATAAGGAAGAATTCGCGCATCGTTTAAATGACAATATCCTTTCCGTCACCGAAGTTACCTTTAATAAGATCATTTTTGTTTCAGCCGATGAGATCCGCCGCAGGATAGAGATAGAGGCGGCAGTCAAGGCTAAGAAGATCGTTGATAAACGTCCGGCGGCATAGATAACTCTGGGGGCATCGATCATGGGAAGAATAGCTATAGTCGAAGGCGTAAGGACGCCGTTTGTCAAAGCATGGACGCTTTTTGAGGATATCCCCGCCCAGAGATTGGGGGCTATCTGCGTCCGCGAGCTCCTGGAGATGACTCACCTCGACCCGGATCTTGCCGATGAGGTCATATTCGGGGCTGTCGCCCAGCCTGTCGAGGCGTCCAACGTTGCGCGCGTGATAAGCCTCTATGCCGGCATACCGAAAGATAAAAGGGCATATACGGTCAGCAGGAACTGCGCCTCGGGCTTCGAATCGATAACGAGCGCGCTCGAGAAGATCAGGTGTGGTTTGGACGAGATAGTCGTTTCCGGCGGGACGGAGTCGATGAGCAATATCCCGCTTATCTTCGGAAAGGATATAACGAAGATATTCACGAGGTTGAATAGGGCGAAAGACCTCGCAGAAAAAATCAAGCTGTTTTCTCAAATGAGGCCGCATCATTTTAAACCGGTCGCGGGAATAGCGCTCGGGCTTACCGACCCTGTCTGCGGGCTTAATATGGGGCAGACTGCCGAGGTCTTGGCCAAGGAGTTCGGGATCACGAGAGAAGAGCAGGACGGGTTTTCGCTCATGAGCCATAAGAGGGCGATCTCCGGCCGGATGAAACTGCGGGAGGAGATAGTGCCGGTCATGACCGGACGTGATTACAATATAGTAGTCGAGGATGATAACGGCCCGCGGGAGAACCAGACTATCGAGGCATTGTCTAGACTCAAGCCGTATTTCGAGAGGCACACGGGCACGGTCACGGTAGGCAACTCATGCCAGGTTACGGACGGCGCCTGCGCGGTCCTGGTCATGGATGAAGAAAAGGCGAAAGCGATGGGCTATGAGCCGTTAGGATATATACGCGCTTATAGCTATATCGGGCTCGAACCGCACAAGATGGGGTTAGGACCCGTATACGCTATCCCCGGTGTATTAAAGAAGGCAGGGCTTAAATTGAAGGATATGGACCTGGTCGAGATCAATGAGGCATTTGCCGCACAGGTGCTCGCGTGCATAAAAGCCCTCGACTCAAAAAAATTCGCCGAAGAGAATTTTAACACTTCGGAGCCGGTCGGCCGGATCGATATAGAGAAACTCAATGTAAACGGAGGCGCTATAGCCCTCGGCCATCCTGTCGGCGTCTCGGGTTCGCGGTTGGTCTTGACGCTATTGAAGGAGATGAAGCGGCGAAACGCGCGATTTGGCCTCGCCTCTTTATGCGTGGGCGGCGGACAGGGCGGCGCGGTGATCTTAGAACGGTGAGCGGAATGAACACACTTAATTTACGGATAGAGAAAGAGATAGCGATAATCGAATTCGACCAACCGGATTCAAAAGTCAACGTATTAAATACGGATACGATGCGGGAACTGGACGGGGCGATCGATGGGATCCTTGGTAAACCAGAGATCAAAGCGCTGCTTATCGTGAGCAAAAAAGCCGGTATATTTATCGCCGGCGCCGATATTAAAGAGATAGAGCATATAACTTCCGCCGACGACGCCAGAGAGAAGGCGGAAAATGGCAAGGCGGTTTTAGATAAGATCAGTAATTCGGGCCTGGTCACGGTCGCCGTCATAAACGGTGTCTGTCTCGGCGGCGGATTGGAACTCGCGCTCGCCTGTAAATACAGGGTCGCGGGTTTCAGCGATGCGGTTAAGCTCGGGCTTCCCGAGGTAAAGTTAGGCATCATCCCGGGTTTCGGCGGGACACAAAGGCTTCCGAGGATAGCAGGGTTAACGCGCGGCCTCAATATGATCCTTTCCGGAGAGATGATCTCGGGGAGGGATGCGCTGAAATGCGGGCTCGTCGACAGGTTATTCCCGGAGGTCAGGCTCATCGAGAATTCTGTCGCCCTCGCCCGCGGTATTTTACAAAAGACCATCCGTACCGGAAGAAAAGAGAAGAAAAAACTCTTTCTTGTATTATTAGAGGATACGCCGTTCGGCAGGGCTCTCCTCTTTAGCCAGGCCAGGAAGAACGTTTTGCAGAAGACGAAGGGATTTTATCCCGCGTCGCTAAAGGCGCTCGAGGTGATAAGGCGCACTTACGGTAAGGATTTTAAGGCGGGATCCCGCATAGAGTCCGAGGCGTTCGGCGAATTAGCCGTCACGGACGTATCAAAGAATCTGATAAAGGTCTTTTATTTGAATGAGGAATTCAAAAAACTGCCGTGGATCGCCGCGGATATAAAGCCGGATAAAATAAATAAATGCGGGATACTGGGAGCGGGGGTCATGGGCGGAGGTATAGCGCAGCTGGTAAGTTTTTACGACATACCGTCAAGACTGAAGGATATCAATTACGAGGCGCTGAAGTCGGCCCTCAAGACCGCCAAAGGCCTTTTCGATTACGCTCTTAAGAAGAGGATACTTAAACGGCATCAGGTGGATTATAAGATGGGCCTGATCTCTCCGACGACAACTTACAGGGGCTTCGAGAATACGGGCATAGTCATTGAGGCGGTGGTTGAGGACCTTAATATTAAGCAAAAGGTATTCACGGAATTAAGCCGGATCGTTCCGCCGACGACGGTCCTGGCGTCGAATACCTCGTCGCTGCCCATAATAAATATAGCCCAGGCCGCCGAATATCCGGAGAGAGCGGTGGGCCTGCATTTCTTCAATCCCGTGCACCGCATGCCGCTTGTCGAGGTGATAAGATCGGAAAGATCCAGCGATCGTGCGCTTGCGACGACCATAGCATTCGCGAGAAGGATAGGCAAGGTCGTGATAGTGGTAAAGGACGTGCCGGGATTTTTAATAAACAGGATACTGCTCTCCTACATGAACGAGGCGGGATTTTTGTTTGAAGAGGGGATGGATATAAGACGCATCGATAGGATAGCCAGGGGCTTCGGTATGCCGATGGGGCCGGTAGAGCTTATAGACGAGGTGGGGATCGACGTGGGCTACAAGGTGGCTAAGATCCTGGAGAGTTCTTACGGCCCGAGGATGCGCGTTGCTCCCATACTCGAAAAGGTCAAAGAGAAAGGCCTGCTGGGCAAAAAGTCGAAGGCGGGTTTTTATCTTCATAAAGGCAGGGAAAAAGAGCCCAATCCGGCTATCTTCGGTCTGGTAGGGCCATCCGGATCCGGGCATATCTCCGATGAAACCGCGCTTAAAAGGATGATCTATATCATGGTGAATGAAGCGGCAAGATGTCTTGAAGAAAAAGTCGCGGATAGGCCGCAAACGGTGGACATAGGCATGATCATGGGCACAGGGTTTCCTCCTTTTCGCGCCGGATTATTACGATACGCCGATTCCGTAGGCGCCGGCAATATAGTAAAAGACCTCGAGGTTTTCGAAAAAGGATTGGGCGCGCTGCGTTTTAAGCCCTGCAATTACCTCATCGATATCCGGGATAAAATGGGAGGATTTTATGGAACTGTTTGATAAACGTATGGGTAAGGAGAAGATAGAGTCCCTGGAACTTGCCGAGGCATCGCGCCAGCAGGAATGGAAATGCCCCAGTTTCGTAGCCTGCCTTTTCCAGGGCAGGGTGTCGTGGGATATTATCCATCCCTTCCCCGAGCAGTCGAAAGAGGATAAAGAGAAAGGGGACGAATTTTTAAGAAAGGTCGAGGAATTTTTAAAGGCGAATCTGGATCCGGACGAAGTCGATGTGACGCGCGAGATACCCGAAAAGGTCATCAAGGGATTATGCGATATGGGCGCGTTTGCCGTGAAGATCCCGAAAGAATACGGCGGTTTGGGATTCGGGCAGGTCAACTACAGCCGCCTTATCCATCTCCTCGGAAGCTACTGCGGTTCTACCGCGGCCCTTATTTCCGCGCATCAGTCTATCGGCGTTCCCCAGCCCCTTATACTTTTTGGCACGGAAGAGCAGAAGAAGAAATACCTCCCGAGATTCAGAGAGGGAGCCATATCAGGTTTTGCCCTTACTGAATCTGAGGCCGGGTCCGACCCGCGCACGATAAAAACTACCGCTACGCCAATAGAGGACGGCAAATATTATTTACTTAACGGAGAGAAGCTCTGGTGCACGAACGGCAACATAGCCGACGTACTGGTCGTGATGGCCGTGACGCCGCCGAAGATAGTCCACGGAAAAGAGAGGAAGCAGATAACCGCTTTTATCGTTGAGACCAACTCCGAAGGATTTGAAGTCGCCTATCGCTGCAAGTTCATGGGCCTTAACGCGATTCAGAACGGCGTGATAAAATTTAATAATGTCAAGGTGCCGAGGGAGAATATTATCCTGGGCGAAGGCCAGGGCTTAAAATTGGCGCTCCTCACGCTTAATTCAGGCCGTCTGAGCCTGCCGGCGGCGGTGACCGGCATGAGTAAATGGTGCCTGTGGGTCGCGCGGACGTGGGCAAAGGAGAGGAAGCAATGGGGCGCGCCTGTCGGCGAACACGAAGCTGTCGCGTCAAAGATCTCCTCGATATCGACCGCGGTCTTTGCCATGGATGCGATGACGTGGCTTGTATCGAACATGGCGGATGACAAGCGATTGGATATACGTATGGAGGCCGCTATAGCGAAACTCTTCTGCACGGAAGAGAGCTGGAAGGTTGTGGATAAGACCCTCCAGGTCAGGGCAGGCAGGGGTTACGAGACAGGGCCCTCGTTGAAAGGCAGGGGCAACGCCGCTTTTCCCGTAGAAAGGGCGATGCGCGACTCCAGGATAAACACGATCCTTGAAGGGACCAGCGAGATCATGCATCTTTTCATAGCCAGAGAGGCGCTTGATTCCCATCTAGGCAAGATCAAATATTTCATGGATCCTGAAATCCCTGTATTCCGGAAGGCATCGGCGGCAATTTCCGTATCTTTCGGTTATATGACTTGGTACCTGCAGTTATGGCTTCCGTCTTTCGGCGGCGGGTTTAAACTATCCAGGCCGCTGGATGAACATATGCGGTTTGTTCAGGCGGCCGCAAAACGTCTCGCCAGGGAGTTGTTTCTCAAAATGGCCCTTTATCAACAGAAGCTCGCCCAGAAACAGAATGTATTGAACAGGTTCGTGGATATAGGCGCCGACCTTTTCGCCATCTCCTGCGCATGCTCTTATGCGGACAGCCTTCATAAAAAGGGAGAAGTGAAAGACGCCTTGAAACTCGCGGACCTATTCTGCCGTCAGGCAAGAAGGCGCATATTGAGCCGCTTTAAGGACGTTTCCGATAACGATGACAGATCGTCCTATTCCGTAGCGAAGAAGCTCCTTAACGGTGATTATGAATGGCTCGAGGATGATATCATTAAAGGAAGATGAAACGGCTTGCCCGCACACCACATGCGACCACAGACTTCCTGAAGAATGTGTTCTCAGAAGTCCCTGCGACATATGAACGCGTAAACCACGTCCTGACACTGGGACTTGACAGGGTGTGGCGCCGGCGAGCCGCAAGGATTGCCGCAGTAGCCGGTGGTGATCAGTGGGTTGACATGTGCACTGGCACAGGGGAGATGGCTGTTTATCTCAGTCGCCTGGCCCCGGGAGGAACGAGGATTCAGGCAGTAGATTTCTCACCGGCCATGATGGCCGAAGCACGCAAGAAGCGAGAAGCCGCGCACATAGAGTTTGTGTCTGCAGATATCCACGCATTGCCCTTTTCCAGCGGAAGCGTTGATCTGATTACCATGTCGTTCGCCGCACGCAATATTAATGTGAACAGGGAATCCCTGGTCCATGGTCTCACCGAACTGCATCGAGTCCTGAAACCGGGGGGTCGTTTCGTGAATCTGGAAACCAGTCAGCCCCCTTCCGGCCTCGTGAGAAACTGCTTCCATTTGTACGTGAAGCTATTTGTGAAGCAGGTTGGCAGTCGACTATCCGGGTCAAAGACCGGTTATTCCTATCTGTCTAGGACAATCCCTCGATTCTATCCCGCTGAAGTGCTGGTCGACATCCTGCATCAAGCAGGTTTCGGGGAGGTCACTTTCCGGCGATTGATGCTCGGTGTGGCGGCAATCCATCAGGCACGAAAGGCGTAGAAGGCAGGGCAGGCCTGTCCGATAATTCGCTGTTATTCAAAAAAATTTCCTTGACAAATAAGAAATACATGTTATACTTGTTTCATATATAAATGATACTAAAATGGTATCATTTACAATAATGGTAAAAAATGAAATTAATTAGTCGAGATACGGATTACGCCATGAAGGCGCTAAGGTATATTGCCAGCCAAAATAATAAAATTATAACCGTTTCCGAGTTGGTTAAAAAATTACGGATACCCCATTCTTTTTTAAGGAAAATACTGCAGATACTAAACAAAAAAAGAATACTTAAGTCCTATAAAGGTCAAGGGGGAGGCTTTATGTTGGCGCTTAAACCCGATGAGATATTCTTGGCGGATTTAATAAGAATATTTCATGGGCCGTTTAAATTCAATGATTGTCTTTTTGTAAAAAAGAAATGTCCAGAGGTAAACAGCTGTATCTTAAAAAGAAAAATTGACAACATAGAGCAGCGCGTAATCGCAGAATTAAAATCTATTACTTTAGAGTCGCTTTTACAATAAATTTATGCAAAATAAGACCATGACTATAAAACAAAAGCTCTTACAGGAACTGGAATATTATTTCGGCAGTGATGCCAAAAGAATAAGTCATGCCCGGAAGGTAATGGGCTATGTCGAGGAATTACTCAAACTGGAGAAGGCGGATTGGCGTATCGTGATTCCTGCCAGCATCCTGCATGATGTAGGGATAAAGGCGGCCGAAGAGAAATACGGATCGGCCGCTGGCCATTACCAGGAGACGGAGGGCCCCCCGATAGCGCGGGCTATCCTTCTTAAAGTAGGATTTAAAAAAGAGGATATTGATGAGATATGCCAAATCATTGCCCATCACCACTCTCCGGGGAAGATCAATACGCGGAACTTTAAGGTATTGTATGATGCGGATTGGCTGGTCAATTTAAAGGATGAGGTAGATGTGAAAGATAAAGAAAAATCGAGCGCAATATTAGATAAAATTTTTCTTACGGAAACAGGAAAAAAGATAGCCAGGCGAAAATATTTATCAAAACTAAACGCGGACTAAATTATAATAGAGGTTAATAGGAGAAAGATATGGACGAGAAAGCCATTCAGCTGGATATGAGGAAGGTTGGCATGGCCGATAGGCTTACGAGGATATTTGACGCGTGGAAGGAGCTGAAAGGAGGCGACCGCCTTGTCATAACAAATGACCATGACCCTAAACCGCTTCAATATATGTTAAAGGCAAAGACCAAAGACGCATTTAGCTGGGAGTATAAGAAGCAGGGGCCGCTCGAATGGACCGTAGAGATAACAAAACTTCCGCCGCGGGGCGATCTCATCCCGGAACAACTGGAGAAGAGAGAAAAATTAAAGGCGGCTCTTAAGAGGCTTCACGAAGCCGGCCCGGAGGAACTGGAGAAGGTCAAGAAAGAGGTGGAAGTGTATTTTAAGGAGACCGATCCCAAAGAGCTCGCGTTGGCGGAGCAGGAATTGATTCAGGAAGGCACGAGCCGCCAGGAGATGAGGAGACTCTGCGATATTCACCTTGAGGTGATGAAAGAACAACTCGGCGTAAAGAGCAAAAAAATTAAGCTTCCTGCATCGCATCCGATCTCTATCCTTAAGGATGAGCATGAGATAATAAAGAGGAACTTGAAGAAGCTTAAAGCGACTTTTGAAAAGGTCAAGGCGCTCGGCGCCTTAGATAAGGCCGCGCGCCAGATGAGCACCTTAAAAGAATTGTCGCATTTCTTCGTTGAGACCGAAAAACACCATAAACGCGAAGAGGAGGGGCTCTTTCCGCGCCTGGAGGCTCACGGCATAATTGAACCGCCGCAGATATTCAAAGAAGACCACATGGGGTTCCTGGCGAAAAAGAAGGAATTCTACAACGCCATGATGGCGGAACAAAAGGATTTCGAAAAATTTGTGGGTGCCGTGGGGCCTATTATAGAGTATTTAACGAAGGATTTGGAGGAACATATCTATAAAGAGGATAATATCCTTTATCCCATGTCGCTTGAGACTCTGGAGAAGGATGAGTGGAAGACGGTGCGTAAAAAATTCGACGCCATAGGTTATTGCTGCTTTACGCCAGCCGATTTTAAGAAATGAAACTTCATAATCATATACTGGCATCAACAACTGTTGGTGGAATATCTTATTATATTTTTGGTTCATGGCAAATAAGTGTTACTGTATTTTTATCCGGGATATTTATTGACTTAGACCATATTTTAGATTATTTTTTATATGAAAAAAAGATCAAGTTAGATATAAAGGATTTCTTTTATAAATGTGAGGCACTTATTTTAAATAAAGTGTAT
>MHHC01000068.1 GCA_001805885.1 Omnitrophica WOR_2 bacterium RIFCSPLOWO2_12_FULL_51_24 | reverse complement strand
CAAGAGCTTTTCAAGCTCTCGACCGGGGTTCGAATCCCCGTGGGGACGCCATAGATTCCCGCTAACGGATGTAATGAATCATCCCGCAGCCTGCGACGAAAATTCCTTCGGAATTTTCTAGCGTATGGGCAAGGGATAGAATTCATTATAATTTCAACGGAGGAATTCAAAGATGCTGTTTCAGGCAATTACCGGCGGCGGGTTCGTCATATTCATCCTTATCGGATGCTCTATCTTGTCGCTTGCCATCATAATAGAAAGGTGCTTTTACTATCGGAGCAGATCAAGAATAAAGAGGAAAGACTTTATGGCGGAAGTGAGCACGGAATTAAAAAGGGATCGCTTAATGAACGCGCTGGATATATGCGAAAGCACGAATACCCCCTTCTCGGGCGTCGTCCATTCGGGACTCAGGCTTTACGGCCATAATGAATCGGTAATATCTAACGCCATGGAAAGAGAGGTAACGGTAGAGACCACTAAATTGGAGCAATATACAAGCGTAGTCGGTACGATCGCGAGCACCGCCGTTTATATAGGCCTCTTCGGGACAGTGCTGGGGATAATAAGGGCTTTTCATGATATCGCCCAAAGCAGCGGTTCGGGCGGGATGAATGTCGTAATTAACGGTATAGCGGAAGCGTTAATATGCACGGCGGCAGGCCTCTGCGTCGCCGTACCGGCTGTCATCGCCTATAATTATTTTATTAAGAGAGTAGATAAATTTGTCGTAGATATGGAGCTATGCGTATCCGAAACTATGGATTTGATCAATATCAAGCATAAATGAAAAGAGAATCGAGAAGACAAAGGCTGGTTGCGGAAATAAATATAACGCCGTTTACCGACGTCATTCTCGTCCTCTTGGTCATATTCATGATAGCCACTCCCCTCATCTCCCAAACAAACATTAAAGTAAAGCTGCCCGATGCTAAAAGCGGACAACCTATCGAGGCGCCAAAGAAAACACAGGTATATGTCACCGTAGCTAAGGACGGCTCGATCTACCTGGATAAGGACCAAATCACGAAAAAGGGGTTGAGGGCGAAGATAGATACGATGCGCAGGGGGGATCCGGATATTTACGCGATCATCCATGCCGACAGGATGGCCCCGTTCAAGGATGTCGTAAGCGTGCTCGACGTGTTAAATGAATTGGGCATAAACAAGCTCAGCATCGGCGCGATAGACGAGGGGCGGGGGGATAGGCAGTAAAACAAAGGAGTAAGCCATGAAAGGGAAAACCGATATAGCCGTTATTGCCGCTGTGTTTTTGGGACTGGCCTTTCTGTGCTGTCCGCCGGCATCCGCTGAAGACCTCATGATAGCGAGCTTTGAAGGCGGCGGGCAAAGCGATATAGGTACGGCTATCGGCACCTGGAGTTCCGATACGCTTGATACGAGCCAGGGCTGCACCATGGAGGTAACCCCGCTATATGGAGTGATGGGCAGGACAACCCAGGAGGCTCACGTCCTTAAGATAACTTATGATGTAGCAACCACCGGACCGGCTTTTAACGGTATTTATATAAAACTAAACAATATCGATCTCACTCCGTACGACGGGATGAATTTTCTAATAAAGGGCGACTCGGAAAAGGGCTTTACCACGAAGTTTAAAGTTGGGCTAAAGAATACGAAGGGCGAGCGCGCCACATGTGTATTAAACTGGGTAACCGACGAGTGGCAAATGCTCGAGATACCCATGCGGGAATTTAAAGCGCTCGGCACCGTAACCGACTGGAAACATATGACGGAGATTTTCTTCACATTCGACGACATGACGGTCGATAGCAAAGAAGGCGTTCTCTATGTCGATGAGGTTAAGTTCTCGGGTGAGGAATAGGTAAAACAGAGAAGGGTAGCCTATAAAAAATGTGCGGGATAACCGGATACGTCGGGAAGGATGAGGCCGCCCCGATATTAATAAAGGGGCTGGCGAGGCTTGAATACAGGGGATACGATTCGGCGGGCATCGCTGTCCTGGAAGGGCACAGGATAAGGGCGCTGAAGATGCCGGGGAAGATAAAGGAATTGTACAAGGGCCTTAAAAAAACCCGGTTGAACGGTACAACGGGAATCGCGCATACCCGTTGGGCGACGCACGGCATCCCTAATTATATCAATGCCCACCCGCATTATGATTGCCGCAAGGCGATCGCGCTCGTGCATAACGGCATCATAGAAAACTGCGAAGGACTTAAAGCCCAGCTAAAGAAAGAAGGGCATAAATTTCTTTCAGAGACTGACACCGAAGTCCTGCCGCATCTTATTGAAAAATATTACAAGGGGGTGCTCGAGGATGCGGTCCGCCGCGCTTTGAAGGACACTAAGGGCTCATATGCCATAGCGGTCATACACAAGGACGAGCCCGGCAAATTGGTCGGGGCCAGATGCGGCAGCCCGCTAGTCGTCGGGATAGGGACTGGCGAAAACTTTCTCGCCTCAGATTGCCCGGCCATAATGGACAGGACCAGGAAAGTTATATTCGTGGATGACCAAGAGGTCATAACGCTTACGGGAGACACCGTCGTTATAACCGGCTTGAATGGCAGGAAGATAAATAAGAAGTCCACCACAATAGACTGGGATATATCCCAGGCGGAAAAAGGCGGATACGCGCACTTCATGTTGAAGGAGATCTACGACCAGCCGCGCGTAGTCCATGAGATATTATCAAGCCGGGCCGATGTCGCCAAAGGCCGGATAGATCTGGAAGGCATAAAAATTACTACCGCCGGCCTGCGGGAAGTCGATAATATAGTTATTTCGGCTTGCGGGACCGCTTATCACGCCGGCCTTGTGGGCGAGTATCTGATAGAGAAATTCGCGAGGATCCCGGTTGAGGTCGACGTCTCGAGCGAATTAAGGTACAGGAATCCCGTGTACGGCAAGAGGAGCCTATTTATTGCCGTAAGCCAGTCGGGCGAGACCGCGGATACGCTTGCCGCGCTGCGCGAAGCAAAAAAGAACGGCGTCAAGACCGTATCGATCTGCAACGTCGTAGGCTCGACCATCGCCAGGGAGTCAGACGGGGTCATTTATACACATGCGGGTCCGGAGATCGGAGTCGCATCGACCAAGGCCTACACGGCCCAGATCACGATATTTATTTTATTGGCGTTATATCTCGGCGGGATAAAAGGCTCGGTGACGCGTAAACAGCTCAAGGAAGCGCTGACTGGCTTTGAAATGATCCCGGAATACATGGACGAGATACTTGATGAGGCTGAGACAATCAAGGCCTGCGCCAAAAAATATTATAGGCTCCCGTGCTTTATGTATATCGGCCGCGGGGTGAACTATCCGAATGCCTTTGAAGGCGCGCTGAAGCTCAAAGAGATCTCGTACATCCACGCCGAGGGATATGGGGCAGGGGAGATGAAGCACGGGCCGATAGCGCTTATCGATAGAAATATGGCGGTGGTGGCTATCGTGCCGCAGTCATTTACTTACGAGAAGATGATATCCAACATGCAGGAGATACGCGCGCGCAACGGCGCGATAATCGCCATAGCCACAGAAGGAGACCTCTCGATAAAGAAGCACGCGAGATCTGTTTTATATATACCGAAGACGGAAGAGATATTCTCCCCGCTGTTGACCATCGTACCGTTACAGCTGTTGGCCTATTATATCGCTGTTCTAAAAGGAAGAGACGTAGACCAGCCGAGGAACCTAGCGAAGTCAGTTACGGTTGAATAAAATATGTCATCCGGCACACTGTATGTAGTCGCAACGCCTATAGGTAACCTTAAGGATATCACCGTCCGGGCGATCGAGGTTCTCAAGGAAGTCGACCTCATAGCGGCCGAGGATACCCGCCACACCAAAATACTCACAGACCACTACGGCATAAAGATACCGCTCACAAGCTATTTCGAGCACAACAGGATAACGAAGGGCGATTACCTTATCAGGGCGCTGAAGGAAGGCAAGGATATAGCTCTTGTCTCGGATGCGGGGACTCCGGGCATATCTGACCCGGGCGCGCACATCATAGGACTCGCCATTAAAGAAGGCATCAGCGTGATAGGGATACCGGGCCCGACCGCCATCATTCTGGGCCTTATACTATCAGGGATGCCGACGGACCGTTTTATATTTGAAGGGTTTTTGCCGAATAAATCAGGGGCGCGGAGGAAGAGGCTTGCGGAATTCAAGAGCGAGAAGCGAACAGTCATCTTCTATGAATCTCCACACAGGATTTTGAAGACTTTATATGATATAATTGAGGCATTCGGCGATATCCGTATCTGCGTGATGCGGGAACTGACGAAAAAATTCGAGGAGATATTGCGCAGCCGCGTAAGCGAAATAGCGGCGCGTTTTGAGAAGTCAAAGCCGAGAGGAGAATTTCTTGTAGTGCTGAATCCCGGCAGAGGCGGCGAAAGTGGCTAAGATACATCCTACGGCCATAGTGGGCAAAAAGGCCAAATTAGGCGAAGTCGAAGTAGGACCGTACGCAATAATAGAGGATGGCGCGGCGATAGGCAGCGGCACAAAAGTGCTCGCGCACGCTTACATAGCGTCCGGTACAACGATCGGCAAGGACTGCGAAGTGCACATGGGCGCGGTAATAGGTCACGTGCCGCAGCACCTGCACTTTAAAGGGGTTAGAAGTTTCCTTAAAATAGGCGATAGGAATATATTCAGGGAATATACGAGCATCCACCGCGGCCTGGAGGAGGGCTCGGCGACGACGATCGGCAATGATAATTTCCTTATGGGATTCTCGCATGTCGCGCACGACTGCCGTATAGGGAATAATATAGTCATGGTTAACGGCGCCCTTATCGCAGGGCACGTCATTGTCGAAGACGCTGTTTTAATCTCAGGCAATGCAGCCGTACATCAATTCGTGAAGATCGGGACGCTTGCGATGATAGGCGGACTGGCGCGCGTAACCAAAGACGTCGTGCCCTATACGCTCATAGAGGGCAATTCCGAGGCATGTTCGTTAAATGTCGTAGGCCTGAAGCGCTCATCGATAGGCGAGGACGCGAAATCGCAGATCAAGAAAATATACAGGCTGCTTTATCGTTCAAACCTGAATGTGTCACAGGCCTTGTCTGAAATATCAAAACTCGGGAAATTAGCGCCTGAAGCCGCGCATATGATCGAATTCGTCAAACGATCGGAAAGGGGAATATGCAGACACCGCAGA
>MHHC01000067.1 GCA_001805885.1 Omnitrophica WOR_2 bacterium RIFCSPLOWO2_12_FULL_51_24 | reverse complement strand
TAAAATGCCGACTAACCCTACGGCGAGGATCGCAAGCGCGATGACGATCTCCAGTAACGTGAAGCCGCGCTTCGTCATGCTAGAAGATCACCTGGTCCAGTTCGAGATATCGTCAAGGAGGCCGCCATTGTCCGCCTTGTTAGGCCCGTCTGAATATATATCGATATAGGTAGTGTAATCAGGGCCGCCCGCATGGACAGTACCGGGCCTGGTATAGTGATATGCACGCAACCAAGCATCGACGACCGAACCGCTCACGAGGTCGCCGGTCTTGAAGTTCATGTAAGGCCCTGACCAGCCGCTGGTGGCGACTACGGTGTATGGTCCATACGTCCCGATGTAATAGGTGCCCCCGAGGGTCGTAAGATTAGTGACCAAGTTGGTGTTGTTGCCGGCTGCGCTGGTGGGATAACCGCCGATGTCCATCTGGAACATCCCCAGCGCCGTCTCCAAACCGGAGATCATGGCTTTGGTCTGGGTTACCAAGGCCCGCTGTTTCGCCTTCATGGCGGCGCCTGTTATCAGACCGGCCAATATCATGATGATCGTCATTACGACTATCATTTCGATGAGCGTGAAACCCGAAGACCTGTTTTTCATTTTAACCTCCTCCGCCGAGTGCGGTTATGAGTTGGAAGAGCGGCAGGAACATCGAAACGACTATAAAGCCGACGATGAGACCCATACCGATTATCAGGAAAGGCTCCAACAACGACATTAGGCCTGTTACTGTGACATCCACTTCTTCATCGTAGACATCGGCGATCTTGAGGAGCATCTGGTCGAGGGCGCCCGTCTCCTCGCCGACTGATATCATGTTTACGGCCATCGCAGGGAACAACCCGGCCTTTAAGAGCGGCTTTGCCACGGTCTCGCCCTCGCGGACACTGTCATGGACATGAATTATGGAGCGGGCCATGACCTCGTTACCTGTCGTATCCTTGGCAACCATGAGCGACTGCAGGATCGGGACGCCGCTTGAAAGCAGAGTACCCAGCGTCCTGGTGAAACGCGCGATAGCTATCTTGCGGACCAACTGACCCATGACCGGGAGTTCCAATCTTATCCTGTCGAGCACCATCCTCGTCGCCGGTATCCTGACCAATATGACATAAGTTATTATAAATAAGACGATAATTCCCAGGCCCACAGGCCATTTGTCCTTAGCCAAACTGCTGACGAACAACAGGACCTTTGTAGGAGCGGGCAGGGTCACATTCATCTCCTTGAATATCATCATGAATTTCGGGACTATAAATGTTATGAGGAAGAATAAGACCGAAAGCGCCAATGTCAAAACAAGCGCCGGGTATATCAGGGCGGCCTTTATCCTGCTGTTCAATCTCTCCGATTTTTCAGCGAACTCAGCAAGACGAGTCAGGACGAGTTCCAGAACGCCTCCGGCCTCGCCTGCCTTTACCGTGTTGACATAAAGCGGCGGAAAGGCTTTCGGGAATTTTGAGAGCGCTTCCGAAAAAGAACTGCCGCCTTCCACCTGCTCGGCCAAGCCGTGGATGGTCGACTTGAGGACGCCCTTCTCCTGCCGTTCGAGGACGTACAGGGAGCGCACCAACGGCAGGCCCGCGGCGATGAGTGTCGCCAACTGCCGCGTAAAAACGGTAACTTGCCTTTGGCTCACACCGCCTATCGAGAGCGTCAGGATAGACTGCTTAGTAGAGGTCGGGCTCGGCGGCAGGTCTTTGCCTGCGCCGGCCGCTGATGCCTTCGACTTATCCTCGGTAATGCTTATAGGATAAAGCCCCTTTTGGCGGATCTGGGCCATCGCCTCATCGTTGGAGTCGACCTCGAGCCGGCCTTTTAATTCCTTTCCGTCTTTATCGATAGCGACATAATTGAATATTGCCATAACTGTAGTCCCCCTGTCTATAATACAAATATACCCTATAAGTTATGTAAAGTCAAAGAGTCACAATATCGCGGTTTGGGCTTCCTTAAGGACTTCTTCAAGCGTCGTGATGCTGAGGAATACCTTCTCAAGACCGTCGGCAAGAAGCGTCTTCATCCCGCCCTGTATCGCGGCTTCTTTTATCAGCGCCACGTGGGCCCTTTCTAAAACGAGAGCCCGGATCTTGTCATTAAGGACCAGAAATTCATATATGCCCGTCCTTCCCTTATATCCCGAATTATTGCATTTTACGCAGCCCGCTCCCCTGTGGAATTTTTTTCCTTTTGCGGCTTCGGGGTCCATCCCCAGGTCGGCCAATATCTCGGGTTCGGGCGTATACTCCTCTTTACAGTACTCGCAGATCTTCCTGACAAGGCGCTGGGCTAAGACAGCTTCCAGGGTCGAGGTGACCAGGAAAGGTTCCACATTCATATCCACAAGTCTCGTGATAGTCCCGGCGGCGTCATTCGTATGTATTGTCGAAAATACGAGGTGGCCGGTGAGCGAGGCCTGGATAGCTATCTGAGCGGTCTCCGCATCCCTGATCTCTCCGACCATGATTATATCGGGATCCTGTCTTAGGATGTGGCGCAATGACGCCGCAAATGTAAGGCCAACCTTAGCGTTTATGGGTACCTGTATTATGCCTTTAAGGTCATACTCGACAGGATCTTCTGTGGTGATGACCTTATATTCTATTTTGTTTATCTCCCTCATGCATCCGTATAAAGTGGTTGTCTTCCCGCATCCTGTCGGCCCGGTCGCGAGGATTATGCCGTTTGGCTTCTGGATTAGATTTCGTATCTTCTTCTTCGTATCGTCGAGCATCCCTATGTCGTCGATAGACAAACTGACAATCGTCCTGTCGAGGACCCTCATGACCACGCTCTCGCCGAATATGGTCGGCAATGTCGAGATCCTGAGGTCGACGCTCTTTCCTTCTATCGTGATCATGATACGTCCGTCCTGCGGCAGCCGGCGTTCGGCTATATCGAGGTTTGCCATAACCTTTATCCTGGATGAGAGTCCGAGACTTAAATTCTTAGGCGGCCTTGCGACTTCGTAGAGGACTCCATCCACCCTGTACCTGATCCTGTAATCCTGCTCGAACGGCTCAAAATGTATGTCCGAAGCCTTCTCCTTGACGCCTTGCAGCAATATCATATTCAATAATTTTATGACAGGCGCGCGGGAGGCGAGTTCCTGCAGCGTCGAGATATCGGTGACCGCTTCTCCGATAGGCAGGAGCTCCATCTTCTCGCCGAATACGCCAAGCACATCCTGGATAGTCTCTCCCTCGGAGCCGTAATACCTCTGTATCTCCTCCTTTATCTCCACATCGCTCGCGACCATACCTTTGATGTTCATACCGAGGGTAAACCGCAGGTCGTCGAAAGCCGTCACATTCAAGGGATCGGCTATAGCGATAGTCAGCTGATTGCCTTCTATACCTATCGGAAGTACCGTGTAGATCTTGGCGACCGAAGCCGGTACCTTGTCGAGTATCTCCTTCGTGATCTTAATATCCTTCAGTTTTACGACAGAATATCCCGAACGGGCGCCGAGGATCTGCAGTATATCGTCCTCCTTTACCAGGCCCATATCGACGAATATCCTTCCGAGAAGCTTTCCGGTAAGCTTCTGCTCCTCGAGGGCCTGTTCCAGCTGATGGTCGTTTATAAGCCCCTTCTCTAGGAGAAGCTGTCCTATCTTCTTGTGTTTTTCCTGTTTAGGCTGTCCTTCTTTTTCCGGCGCCATTATTGCTCCTCATAACCATGCGTTATGCGCACTACTTCAGAGATAGTGGTAATCCCTTCCAAGGCTTTTGACAGGCCGTCCTCGCGCAGCAGTTTCATGCCGTTCCTGCGTGCCGCTTCCCTTATTTCCGGAGAAGGCAATCTCTTGACGATCATCTCCTTTATCTCGTCTGTATTCATGAGAAGTTCGAATACGCCTATCCTGCCCTTGAATCCCGCGTAATTGCAGTTTTTGCATCCGCGCCCTTTCCATAACTTCACCTCGGCCGCTTTCGGATCGCCCGGTTTGTAGCCGAGCACATATAATTCCTCTAAAGTCGGCTTATACTCTTCCTTGCAGTTTTCGCAAATTTTACGGACGAGGCGCTGTGCCATGACCGCCTGCACCGTCGAGCTCACCAGATATGATTTCACTCCCATATCCATCAAGCGCGTAAAAGCGCCGGCCGCATCGTTGGTATGAAGGGTGCTGAAGAGGAGATGTCCGGTAAGAGCGGCCTGGACCGCGATAGAAGCGGTCTCGAAATCGCGGATCTCACCGACCATTATGACATCGGGCGCCTGCCGCAACATAGTCCTCAAGCCTAAAGCAAAAGTCAGGCCGATGGAAGGCCTGACGTGGACTTGATTTATTCCGGAGATCTGGTATTCGACAGGGTCTTCGACCGTGATCAATTTCTTGTTCGGTTTGTTGATGTAACTGAGCGAGGCATATAAAGTCGTTGTCTTTCCGCTTCCGGTAGGACCGGTTATAAGCAACATCCCGTAAGGAAGATGGATGAGTCTTTCAAACGTATCGGCATCTTCGTGGAGAAACCCTAACTCCTTAAGACCCAGCATGAAGCTAGCTTTGTCGAGGATCCTCATGACGACACTCTCGCCATAGAGGGCCGGGAGCGTAGAGACGCGGAGGTCAAGGTCCTTACCCATGCCCTGTATCCTTATCCTCCCATCCTGAGGAAGCCTCTTTTCCGCGATATTCATGCCGGCCATTATTTTCAAACGGCTTATTATCGATGGTTGCAGTTGTTTAGGGGGACCTGGAACTTCATGCAGTACCCCATCTATCCTGTATCTTATCCGGAACTTGTCTTCGAGCGGCTCCACGTGGATATCCGAGGCGCGGTTCTTCACGGCCTCGGAGATTATCTGGGTGACAAGTTTTATTATCGGGGCTTCTTCCTTCTCCTCTTCTTTGGCTACCTCTCCCGCCGCTCCCTTGAAAGAGACCTCGACTTCCGCATCCTTCTTTTGTGCGACCGCGTCGAGGATATTCCTGCTGCCGCCGTAATGTTTTTCGAGGGCGATCGAGAGGTTCGAGTCGGGAGTCAAAACGAAATTTATCTTACATCCTATGATATTCTCTATATTGTCCTGAGCGAGGAAATTTATGGGATCATCTGTCCCGACGGTAAGGATTTCATTTGCGTATTTGAGAGGTATCATCCTATGCCGGTAGGCGACAGCCGGTTTTATCTTCTGGAGCACATCGAGCGGTATCTCCATGTCGAAGATGGGCGCACGGGTGAGGGAAAATTCCTGAGTAATGAGGTCCCTGAGCTGCTCGATCTTTGAAAAACCCATCTCGACGAGGATGTCCGATAAATGGTTGCCTGTTTCGGCCTGCGACTGGAGGACACTCTTGATCTTGGATTCTTCGAGGACCCCTATCGATCTTATGTACTCGGCTATAAGTCTGCTTTTATTTACCAAATCCCGGCTTCTCCGTTTTTATCCCTCTAGTCAGTGCGGCTTCGGCTTCGCGCCGGACAGCCGAAAAAGGGATCCTTTTAAGTTTCGCTATCCTCTTGCAATCCTCATATTCCGGTGAATACGCGCTAATCGCATTTTTAAAGAAGCCCAGTTTCACCTTTATATTACCATATTTTGTCTTTACTTCAACTATTTTGCGCTCAAGTTTCCGGCGTTCGGCCGTATATCGCCTGAGGCCGAATGTGGGCGCCTCTTCGAAGATGACCTCTGAGAGGATATCCGCCTTAGACGGCTCGGAGATGACCGTCAATACGCAGGCGGGCCGGGACTTTTTCATTATCGTGGGCGTGATATAAACATCCAGCGCGCCTGCCTCAAAAAGCCGGTCAATGAGGTGCTCATATATCTGGGGGTTCATATCATCTATGTTGCTCTCTAACACTGTGACGATATCCGTATCCCCGTCCGCCTGATCCGCGCCTATCACCGACCTGAGCAGGTTCGGCCTTCCCGGGATCTCTATGCTGCCCGCGCCGTATCCGGTTTTGAGTATCCTCATGGGCGGCATATCAATCTGCGATCTCGAAAAGGTTTTGAGGATCGCGGCTCCCGTGGGCGTCACTAATTCGTAAGGTATGCCTGTGATCGCGATATCGAATCCCTGCAACAGATACGCCGTTGCCGGAGCGGGATTCGCGATGACTATGCGCGAGCAATAGACCTCCCCGATCTCCAGTTCCTCCAACGCGACACAGGCGCCGGCGATATCTACTACCGAATCTATATCGCCGACCTCGTGGAAATGCACTTTTTCGAGCGGGACGCCGTGAGCTTTGCTTTCCGCTTTTGCGAGGTTAGTGAAAACTTCTATGGATCTTTCCTTGACGCGGTTCGATAAAGCCGATGACCTTACCGCTTTTACGATGCCTTTGAATGTTTTGTTGTGCGAGTGCTCTTGACCGTGATGTTTTTTATATATCACGTCAAATTTGACGCCGGTTATGCCGGCGCGCGTCACCTTCCGCGCCTTCAAGCTGTAGTCGCCTATCTTCATCTTGCGAAGCTGCGAAGAGAGCCGGTTGAGTCCAAGGCCGCAATCTATGAGCGACCCCAGGAACATGTCTCCGCTTATACCGCTCGGGCAATCAAGATATAATATTTTTTTCATCCTTCGACTTCTCTAGGTTGCTCAGGATAACCCTGAGCATGTGCGAATGGGTTCATTTACCTGTCCCGCGGCCGGGATTTATGAGACCCGCGAAATATCCGGCGCCGAACCCGTTGTCGATATTCATGACGCATACCCCGGGCGCGCATGAATTGAGCATCGTAAGAAGCGAGGAGAGCCCTCCGAAAGAGGCCCCGTAGCCTATCGAGGTCGGCACCGCGATGACGGGGCACGCGACGAGCCCGCCGACTATCGAGGCTAACGCTCCCTCCATGCCCGCGACGACTATTATGACTTTTGATTTCTTTAAGACCGGGATATTGTCTACTACCCTATGGATACCGGCGACGCCCACATCGTAAAGCCTCCGCACCCGGTTGCCGAGGAGCTCGAGGGTCAGCGCAGCCTCTTCCGCCACGGGAATATCCGATGTGCCCGCCGTCACGATAAGGACCGGGTCCTTTTTGAGGCGGGGACTATTCTTCGCGTAATATATCATCCTGGCGTTCTCATTGAATTTCAAAACGGGCATACCGGCGCGGAGATACCGGTACAATTCTGGCGAGGCTTTAGTGATAAGGAGCGTATTCCCGCCGGCGATGATGTGCTTGGCGATCTCGGCGATATCACGGTCTTTCTTGCCCGGCGCGAACACTACTTCGGGGAAACCCTTGCGGACGGCCCGGTGGAAATCTATCTTGGCGAAACCCATATCGTGGAAGGGAAAATGCTCGAGTTTCCTGAAGGCCGCATCCTTGGATATCCTGCCGTCCTTAAGATGAGAGAGTACTTTTTTTATCGAACGCTTGGAATAATCCATGATGCCTATCTTCTTAATAGGATCACCACCGCTAAAAGGACGATCAAAATAAATGCGAGGATATAGAAATCGTTAAAATAAAGAAAATCCCTTATCCTGTCGAATATCGAGTACCTCGCCTTAGGCTCTTCCTTCCGCGCCGGCCTGATGTCAAGTATAGGCACCGATTGGTGCTTCAATATGCGTATCCGGCTGCGCAAGGCCTCGACCTGGCTTTTCCTGAACCTCAAATATTCGCCCCCGATCTTATAAGCCGGGATCTTGCCTTCCGCGACAAAGCGCCTCAGCTCCTCCTCGCTCAATTCGAGGATATCTGCGGCGTCATGGAGGCTTATAAGTTTCTCTTTTTCGCCCGGGGTATCTAACGCCCTATTTAATCCGTTCCGATGCAATCCATTCATCTATCTTGACTTTGTCGAAATGTAATTTATCGCCTTCCCTTA
>MHHC01000066.1 GCA_001805885.1 Omnitrophica WOR_2 bacterium RIFCSPLOWO2_12_FULL_51_24 | reverse complement strand
TCCGACCGCGATAGGGAAGACCGGCATATCCTTCGAGCTGGCGAAATTAATCGAGTGCGAGATAATATCCTGTGATTCGATGCAGGTCTACAGGGGCATGGATCTCGGCACTTCGAAGCCCGCGAAGGTCCTGCTCGATTCCATACCTCACCACCTGATAGACATAATAGAACCGTCTGAAGAATTTTCGGTCGCCCGGTTCCGCAGCCTCGCCGAAAAGGCGATAGAAGAGATATTATTCAGGGGAAAGACGCCGTTGCTCGTCGGCGGCAGCGGGCTTTATGTGAAGGTGTTAATAGACGGCATTTTTGAGGCGCCGACGACCGACAGGGAATTACGGGAGAGGCTGCAGCAGGAAGCCGAGGAATTCGGGACCGGGATACTTTACCGCCGCCTTCAGGAGGTCGATGGAGATAGCGCCGGGAAGATACACGCAAACGACCTGCGCAGGATTATAAGGGCGCTTGAGGTATATGAGAAATCCAAAACTCCGATATCGGAATTAAAGAAGAAGACATCGGGCTTAAGCGGTAAATATGACATCAGGATATTCGGCCTCAACATGGAACGCGCGGCGTTATACAGAAGGATCGACGAACGCGTAGACCTGATGTTTTCTGAGGGTCTGGTAAGCGAAGCGAGGGCCTTGCTCGAAGGGAATCTAAGCCTTACCGCTTCACAGGCGTTAGGATATAAGGAAACCTTCGGTTATCTCAGGGGCGAATATGATCTGGAAGAGGCGAAGAGGCTCGTCAAAAGAAATACAAGGCATTTCGCGAAACGCCAGCTCACGTGGTTCAGGCGCGACGAGAGGGTGGAGTGGATAATGGTAGAGGATGGGGAATCTCCCGGAATAATTGCGGGAAGAATAATGCGTGAATATGTTAACAAATAATCCCTTGCCTAAACGCTTGAAAATTTCTTGTGAAATTTTCATCGCAGGCTGCGGGATAAATTCGGCCAGACAACTTACGCTTCCTATGGTCGCGTAAGTTGTGGCCTCATTTATGGAAAAAGCTCTCTTAGTTACGGTAGAGTTTTTCGACAGGGAATATAAAAATACCTGGAAGCTCGATGATGTGAACTTTGAGCTTAAGGAACTCGTCAAGTCAGCCGGCCTTCAGGTCGCCGGGCTCGTCGAGTGTTTCAAGGCCGCGCCTATGGCAGCCCATTATATCGGAAAAGGCAAGGCTGAGGAGATCGGCCTTATCTGCAGGGATAAAGGCGTTGATGTCGTGATATTCGGCGACGATCTATCTTCTACGCAGCAGCAGAACCTTGAGGAGATAATAAACGTAAAGGTAATAGACAGGACGCAGCTCATCCTCGATATATTCGCGGCCAGGGCGCATTCTATTGAGGGAAAAGTGCAGGTCGAGCTGGCCCAGCTACAATACCTCCTGCCGCGCCTGAAAGGTAAGGGTATCATGCTCTCGCGCCTCGGAGGAGGCATCGGGACGAGAGGCCCCGGCGAGCAGAAACTCGAGATGGACCGCCGGAAGATAAGGGAGAAGATAACCAGACTTAAGGATGAGCTTGAAAAGATCCGCGGGCGCAGAGAGGAATTAAGGCGGAAGCGCCATGAGAGCGACCTCGCGATAGTCTCGATCATCGGCTATACGAACGCGGGCAAATCGACGTTACTCAACGCCCTTACGGATTCTGATGTCATAACGCAGGACAGGCTCTTCTCGACTTTGGATCCCACGGCGAGAAGGTTCGTATTGCCGAACAACCAGAAGGTGGTCTTCGTAGATACGGTAGGATTCCTGCATAACCTGCCGCACCATCTCATAGAGGCGTTCAAGGCGACGCTTGAAGAGGTCGTCGAGGCAGATATTCTAATCCATATCCTCGACGCATCGAGCCCGATGGTCCGTGAATTGAGCCAGGCCGTCCATGAAGTTTTGGACGAACTGGGAGTCCATGACAAACCTATCGTTATCGTCTTAAATAAAATAGATAAGGTCCCGGATAAGAGCGAGATAGACCGGCTCAGAAGGGAGTTCGAGAATTCCATCGCCGTCTCGGCCCTTCACAAACAAAACCTCGGTGAACTTGTCCGGAGGATCTCGATGATACTTTTTGCCTCACTTGTATATGTCAAAGCCCTAATACCGCAGTCCGAGGGCAAGCTACTTAACCGGATCTACAGGGAGGCGAGTATTATCAGCAGGGAGTTTAAGGGCGACAATGTCTATCTCGAGGCCGACATGCCCGCCAGGCTAAAAAATTTACTTGACAAAAAAGGCTTTTGTGCTAAACTTTAGTTAGCACTCACTCTAAAAGAGTGCTAATCAGGAGTTATAAATGGTTGTAAGTGACGCAATTTCAAGAAGAAACAAGATTTTAGAGATAGTGGTAGATTCGTATGTTTCTACTGCGGCGCCTGTCGGCTCTTTGGCCGTCTCAAAGAAGTTCAGGGAACGCCTGAGCCCGGCGACTATAAGGAATATTATGGCCGAGCTCGAGGAGGCCGGCTACATTACCCATCCGCATACCTCTGCGGGAAGGATACCTACGGATAAGGGTTACCGCTATTACGTAGATTCTATAATGGAACCCAGGCAGTTGACTCCGGATGAGAAGGAATTCGTGGAAGGGGTCCTGAACCAGGAGGCGGATGAGCTTGGGGACCTGATAAAAAGGGCCGGAAAGATAATCTCAGAGTTGACCGGACAGGCCTCGCTCGTCAGTTTTCCGCGCGCCAAGAGAAGGACATTTAAGAGGATCGAGCTTATTCCAGCCACAAAGACGAAGATATACACGCTTTTGTTTACCGCGCAGGGGCTGGTAAAGCATTCCATATTCGAAGCGCATGATAGCATAGAAGAGTCGGAGCTTTCCAAGGTCTCGAAGTTCCTTAACGAGGAACTCGAAGGCCTTCAGCTCAGCGAGATCGCCGACCATATGTTAAGGGGAGTGTTAGGCGATAGCGATGTATTACAATACTTATTTAAGGAAGCGTCCGAACTCCTGAGCATGTCGCATATATTGGATGAGAGCGACGAGCGGGTCCTCCTTGAGGGCGCGCATCACATCATCGAGCAGCCCGAATTCAGGGAAGCCGAAAAAGTGATGGGGCTGCTTAAGGCGCTCGAGGGAGAGGAAGAGATATTGAGTATAATGGAGCAGGACCTCAATGAAGAGAGGGCGAGAATACATATAGGAGCGGAAAATCCTTTTGATGACATAAAGGATTGCAGTATCGTCATCTCTAATTACAGGATCGGGAGCCAGAACATTGGAAGCATCGGCGTGATAGGACCTACCCGGATGGATTATTCGAGGGCTGTACCCGCCGTAGAATACGTCAGTAATTCCTTTAGCCGTCTTCTGGCGAGATTAAGCGAATAATAAGGAGAGAGGTTTGGCGGAAGATAAGAAAGTAAATATCCCTGAGAGCGAACTGAACGTCCTCAAAGAGAAGGCAGCCAGGGTCGACGAGTCTCTCGATAAGATGCTGCGGCTGCAGGCGGATTACGAAAACCGTAAGAAGAGGCAGGAAAGGGAGAAGCTGGATTTCCTGAAGTTCGCGAACGAAAACCTGATCACGAAACTATTGAGGGTGATGGATGATTTTGAGCGCGCGATAGACTCGGCGAAGAACTCGAGCGACGCGAAGGTCCTGCTGGAGGGTTTAGAGATGGTCAGGCATGATTTTAAGGATATCATGGAGGAGAACGGATTAAAGGTGATCGACCCAAATGGTCAGCCTTTCGATCCGGATAAGCATGAGGCGATAGAGCATATTGAGGACGACGGTCATCCTGCGAACACAGTGCTTGAAGTGATGAGAAGGGGATACGAGCTGAACGGCAAGATATTGAGGCCGGCGGCAGTCAAGGTCTCGAAGAAGAAAGAAGAAAATAAATCAGAGGAGGAAATATAAAATGGCAAGAGCGATCGGAATTGATTTGGGGACTTCGAATTCAGCGGCGGCAGTCATGGAAGGCGGGCATCCGGTAATAATTCCTTCAGCGGAAGGAGCGGGAGTAGCCTCGGGAAAGGCGTTTCCTTCTTATGTCGCTTTTACAAAAGACGGACAGCGTCTGGTCGGCGAACCCGCGAGGCGCCAGGCAGCTATCAATGCCGAAGGCACTATTCAGGCCGCCAAGCGAAAGATGGGAACCGATTATAAGTTTAAGGTATTCGGCAAAGAATATACACCCCAGCAGATATCGTCTTTTATATTGCAGAAGATAAAGCAGGATTCCGAGGCGTATTTAGGGGATAAAGTCGAGGAAGCCGTTATTACCTGCCCGGCTTATTTCGACGACAATCAAAGGACCGCCACTAAAGACGCAGGAGAGATTGCCGGATTCAAGGTGTTGCGCGTAATTAATGAACCGACAGCCGCGTGTCTTGCGTATGGACTGGAGAAGGCCGGTAAAGAGATGAAGATACTGGTCTTCGATTTTGGCGGAGGCACGCTGGATGTCACGATCATGGAGATGTGGAAAGAGGGCGGCTTTAAAGTTATGGCAACGAGCGGCGATACGCAGCTGGGCGGCACCGATATGGATAATACACTTATCGATTACATCGCCAATCAATTTAAACGCGAGACAGGCATCGATCTAAAGAATGACAAGATGGCCATGCAGCGTTTACGTGAAGGGGCGGAAAAAGCCAAAGTCGAACTCTCGAGCACTTTATCAACGGATATCAACCTCCCGTTTATTACGGCAGACGCGGCCGGCCCGAAACATTTGACCATGTCAATTAACCGCGCCAAGCTCGAAGAACTGGTGAGCCCGATCATCGAAAGATGCCGCGGGCCGTTAGAGCAGGCGTTAAAAGACGCTAAAGCGGCGTTTGAAAAAGAGAATGTAAGTTTCGCCGAGAAGGGCGTCGATAAGATCATTATGGTCGGCGGTCCTACGAGAATGCCTATTGTACAAAAATTCGTCGAGGATTATTTCGGCAAAAAGATCGAGCGTGGAGTTGACCCGATGGAGTGCGTGGCTATGGGTGCGGCTATCCAGGCGGCGATCATAAAAGGAGAAGTAAAAGACGTTTTGCTTCTCGATGTTACGCCGCTATCTTTAGGTATCGAGACCTTGGGCGGGGTCAATACGAAATTGATAGATAGGAACACGACCATACCCACAAGAAAAAGCCAGGTATTCTCAACCGCCGCGGATAATCAGACAGCGGTAACTATACGCGTTATACAGGGTGAAAGGCCCATGGCGGACACGGAAGGAAACGTTGAATTAGGCAGGTTTGATCTTGTAGGAATACCTGCAGCGCGGCGCGGGGTTCCGCAGATCGAAGTTACCTTTGATATCGATGCTAACGGCATCGTCCACGTAAACGCTAAAGACTTAGGCACGGGCAAGGAGCAATCGATAAAGATAACCGCGCCCAAGAAACTGTCTAAGGAAGAGATAGACAAGATGGTCAAAGAGGCCGAGAAGTTCGCTTCTGACGACGCAAAGAAGAAAGACGAAGTCGAAGCCGTCAACCAGGCGGACAATCTCGTTTATACGACCGAGAAATCGCTTAAGGATTACGGAGATAAAGTAAGCCAGCAGGACAGGGCGAACATCGAGTCGATGCTTAACGATCTCAAGACCGCGATAAAAGACAAAAATCTTGACCGCATCAAGAAATCGATGGAAGACCTGCAGCAGGCCTCTTATAAACTCGCCGAGGAGATCTACAAGGCGAGCTCGCAGAAGGGCCCTGCGGGCCCCCAGGGAGGCCAGCAGCCGGGCGGACCGCAGGCGGGACCGGAAGAGCCGCAAGGCGGTCCGGAAGCAGGGCCGGAAAGTGGCCCCAGCAAAAAAGATGACATCATCGACGCCGATTTCCGCGCCGAGGATGATGACGACAAGAAAAAGAAATAATCCTGGGGGACGTCCCATTTAGGGACACCCCACTGTGGTGGAATGTCCCATTATGGAACGTCCCCATAATTATTATGTCTGAAAAACGCGATTATTATGAGATACTTGGCGTCCAGAAGAACGCCTCAGCCGATGAGATAAAGGGCGCCTACCGGAAGCTGGCGCTAAAACATCATCCGGACAGGAACCCCTCAAACCACAAAGAGGCGGAGGAGAAGTTCAAGGAGATCTCCGAGGCCTACGCGGTCTTATCCGATCCGCAAAAACGCGCGCAATACGACCAGTTCGGCCATTCCGGGATAGATTCGCGTTATACATCCGAAGATATATTCCGCGGGGCGGATTTCTCAAGTGTGTTCGAGGACCTCGGTATGGGCGGTATCGACCTCGAGGAACTTCTCGGAGGGATGTTTGGCGGCAGCATCTTCGGAGGACGAAGGTCATCGGGCGGCAGGCGCCGCGGCTCTGACCTCCAGTTTGATCTGGAGATAAACTTTAATGAGGCCGCCTCAGGCGCGGCGAAAGATTTTGTGGTACCGCGGCATGAGGTATGCCCGGCCTGCAAGGGCGAAGGGGCCGCTCCCGGTTCTTCAAGACAGAGATGTTCTAAATGCGGCGGTTCCGGACAGATATCCTCATCGCAGGGTTTCATGATCTTCTCCCGGTCGTGCGACAAATGCGGCGGCGAAGGTTCCATCATTGCCAAACCCTGCCCTAAATGCAGAGGCGGCGGCAGGATAGTCGTTGACAGGAAGATAACCGTAAAGATACCTGCCGGCATAGAGAACGGCATGAGGCTGCGCGTAGCCGGAGAGGGTGAAGTAGGCATGCGGGGAGGCCAGCGGGGAGACCTCTATGTCCTCATTTATGTCAGGCCTCATGAGATATTCGAACGGCACGGAAGCGATATACTTTGCGAAGTGCCGATCTCGATGGTCGATGCCGCGCTCGGCACGGAAGTCGAGGTTCCGACGCTGGACGGGAAAGTCCGTATGAAAGTCCCCGCCGGAACCCAGAGCGGAAAGATATTCAGACTTAGAGACAAAGGCATAAGGGATATACATACCGGTGTCCGCGGCGACGAACACGTCCGTGTGGTCGTAGAGACCCCGGCAGTCGTCAATGATGTCCAGAGGCGCATCCTTCAGGAGTTCGCGCGCGCCTCGGGCGAAGATACATTCCCCAAGGCGGCCTCATTCATAAGAAGATTAAAGAGTTTCTTCCGGTGAAGGGCATCCCTCCCAGAACGTTCCTCATTTTTTGGTTTCCAGTCCTTGCCTATTGTGTTATAATTTTCATTGCTTCTTCTATGGAGCGTCCGCTCCCGGATACGGATATCCCGAACCTCGACAAATTTCTTCATATGGTCGAATACGGGATACTCAGTTATCTGATAATAAGGGCGCTGATGGGAAGCGAGGTAAAATTACCGCACGGTAAGTTGATAGTACTCGCGGTAATTTTTGCCACATTATACGGAGCCAGCGACGAGGTGCATCAGATGTTTGTCCCCGGCAGGACGGCAGAGATTTCCGACCTGCTCGCGGATCTCATCGGCGCATCGGCCGCCGGATTCTTAAAGAGATGACGATAATAAAACCATTCAGAGGCTACAGGTACAATCCCAAAGCGGTAGGCGATCTTTCCAGGGTGATCACTCCACCTTATGATGTCATTAACAGGGATCAACAGGCGTCATATTATAAAACCCATCCTTATAACTTCATAAGGCTCGACCTCGGCAAGACCTCTCCTAAGGATAACGAAAAAAATAACAGGTATACGAGGGCAGGGATATTCCTCGAGGAATGGATAGATAAGGGCATCCTGGTCCGGGATCTTCGGGAATCGGTATATGTTTATGACCAGGAATACATAGACGACGGGAAGAAAAGGCGGCGTCTCGGTTTTATCTCGCTGGCAAGGCTGGAAGAAGACCGCACTAAGGGGTTCCTCCCGCACGAACGTACTTTCAGGGGCCCGAAACTCGACAGGCTTAACCTGATGAGGGAGACCGGGGCGAACATGAGCCCTATATTTTCCATCGTGCTTGATGAGAATAAAAAGATAATCAACATCCTGAAAGATTTCGCCAGGAAGAGCAAGCCTGTTTTCGATGTCAAATTCGACGGGACAAGGAACAGGATCTGGCTTATGGATGATCCCGTTGCAATTAAAAGATTAAAAGTGTCTATAAAGGACAAACGGGCGCTTATTGCCGACGGCCACCACCGCTATGAAGTTGCGCTCGAATACAAAAGATATATGCTCAAACATAAGGCAGCGGCCGGTCCGGACGCCTTAAATTATGTGATGATGTATTTTGCGACCTCAGACCCCTCGGGATTTGCGATCCTGCCGACACACCGCATGGTCGAAGGCATCTCCGCTGAGTCATTCCGAAGAAATCTGGATAAAATCAGCAAGTTTTTTGATATAATACATTTAGGCAGTAAAGATAAGATGTTCGCCCGGATGAGGGCGGAGGGGAGGCATACGATCGGCGTATATATGGGCGGTCTGCGGGATTATCTCTGTCTCTCGCTTAAACGCAGGGACGCCAGCGGCCTGATAAAGTCCAAAAACTCCGCCTATTGGAGGAATCTCGACGTCGTGATATTGCACCGTTTGGTCTTTGAGAAGGCTTTAGGCATAAGAGGGGAGAAAGCGGAGAGGGTAATATCCTTTACCCGGGACCCGCAAGAGGCCTTTGAATGGGCGGCTTCGGGCGATGGCAGGGCAGCTTTCTTCCTTAACCCGCCGGCGCTCGATGAGATAAAAAATATCGTAAAACGCCGGGAGAGGATGCCTCACAAGACAACATATTTCTATCCCAAACCCCCATCAGGCATGGTCATAAACAAGATAAACTAAGATATGTTCGGAAAACCTAAATACACAATAGTAAAAATCGCCAAAAAGAAAGACATACCTGAAGGCCTCTGGACCAAGTGCGAGGAGTGCGGGGATATCGTTTACAACAAGGCCCTCGAGGAGAATATGAAGGTGTGTCCGAAGTGCAACTATCATTTTGTCCTGACCGCGCCTGAGCGGATCGCCGCACTATTGGATGCCGGGAGTTTTGAGGAACGGGATTCCGGCTTAAGGCCGATCGACCCTCTTCTGTTCAAGGGGCCGAAGTCATACGAAGAGAAGCTGAAAGAAGACCAGGAGCTGACAGGGCTCAGCGAGGCTTGCATAAGCGGGAGAGGAGCCATAGAAGGCAAGAGGGTGATATTCGTGGTTACCGATTCGCGTTTCATAATGGGCTCGATGGGCTCCGTGGTAGGAGAGAAGATCGCCCGCGCGACAGAGCTGGCCACTAATCTCAGATTGCCGCTCGTTATAGTCTCGGGTTCGGGCGGAGGCGCGCGCATGTATGAAGGCTTGTTCTCACTCATGCAGATGGCGAAGACATCGGCCGCAATCGCCAAACTTCACGAAGCAGGCGTCCCTTATATTTCCGTACTTACAAATCCCACGATGGCCGGGGTCATGGCAAGCTTTGCATCTCTAGGCGATATAATAATGGCGGAGCCAAAGGCCCTCATCGGCTTCACCGGCCCGCGCGTAATAGAGCAGACGATAAGGCAGAAACTCCCGCCTGGTTTCCAGCGTTCTGAATTCCTTCTGGAGCACGGCCTTTTGGATATGATAATCCACAGGAAGAACCTGAAATCCAGCGTAGCCCAGGTCATAGACTACTTGACTTGAAGTTAACTTCCGTAGTATCATTGAGTTAAATTTATCCCAAGGAGGTTCTAATGGCGCAGGTAAGTCTTAGGCATGTCTCAAAGGTCTATTCCGGTAACGTAAAAGCTGTCTCGGATGTGTCGCTCGGTATCGAGAACAAGGAATTTGTGGTATTTGTAGGCCCTTCCGGATGCGGAAAGTCCACGACATTGAGGATGATAGCCGGCCTCGAGGAGATATCCGAAGGAGATATATTTATCGGCGACAAGCTGGTAAACGATGTACCGGCAAAGGACCGCGACATCGCGATGGTCTTCCAGAACTACGCCCTCTATCCGCATATGACCGTCTATGAAAATATGGCCTTCGGCCTCCGCCTGCGCAAATACTCAAAGGCCGAGATAGATCAGCGCGTAAAAGAGGCGGCCCAGATGTTGGGCATCGCAAAGTATCTTAATAGAAGACCTAAAGAGCTATCCGGCGGCGAGAGGCAGAGGGTCGCGGTAGGACGGGCGATTGTGAGAAAACCGCTCGTCTTTTTATTTGATGAGCCGTTGAGCAACCTCGACGCGAAGATGCGCGTACAGATGAGGACCGAGATAAACAAGCTGCACACCAGGCTGCAATCGACGATGATATATGTTACTCACGATCAGGTCGAGGCTATGACGATGGGCAACCGCATCGTGGTAATGAAGGACGGCATAATCCATCAGGTCGCGGATCCGATATCCCTATATGACAAACCGGTCAACAAGTTCGTCGCGGGTTTTATCGGAAGCCCGCCCATGAATTTCTTTATGGGCAGGATAATAAAGTATGACGGGAAGTTCTATTTCGACGAAGGGACGTTCAAGGTCAAGCTCGTAGAAGATGCCGTCCCCAAAACCAGGCCGTACGAGGATAAAGAAGTCATTTTCGGTATCAGGCCCGAAGATATCTATGATAAACTCTTCGTCCAGGAGGCGTCTCCCGAGAACACCGTTACGGCCAGAGTGGACGTCGTTGAACCGATGGGTTCCGAGGTCTATCTCCACATGGCAACTCCTAAAAATATTTTCATAGCGCGGGTCGGAGGGCACGACAAGCCCGAAGTCAACCACGACATCGACCTTGTCTTCGACATGAGCAAGACACATTTCTTCGATAAGGACACTGAGAAAGCGATAGTATAGCTTGAAAAAGGAAAAACTGTTTTCAGGGATACTTGCGGTCGCAGGTTTTCTTGCCATCTCCTCTCTCATAATCTCGGCCTGCCACAGATTTCCCGTAGAGTTCTGGGTCTATGGGGTGGTAAGCTCTCTTCTTATAGTCCTTAATATCCTCATTTTGCTGGCATGGGTCGCTTTCGGGGAATGGGGCCTCTGGATATTCGTGTTCCTCTCTTCCGTACTTACGCTTATCGTCTCGCTCGGCACCAACACCAATATCACGACGATGGCCAATACCACTCTCAATGGCTCTAACAACACCGGGATGGCCATGACGTACAGGGTAAGCACCCTCAATATTAACATTCAGATATTTATTTTTTTCGCGGTCGGTCTCTTTGTGACTATCTTCAAGAATGGCATGGTCTCATATGTCCTCTCCATAGGCAGGCAGATCGATACCCTTGAAGAGGAGAAGAACGCGCTCGTAGCCGAGCATTCATCCATAAAGGGGACGAACGACGCGCTCAAGGAGAAGGTCATAAGGTACGCGGCCCTAAAGGACGTAACCGGCAAGCTCAGTTCGACATTATCCCTGGATTCGGTGGCAACTATCGTCATAGACAGCGTCTCTGAACTGGTCGAGAGGGTCGATGTCTCTAACCTCTTTTTGGTCGACGACGAGGCGCACGAGCTGGCGCTCAAAGCGGCACGGGGCAAGGAAGGGACAGTATCGGTCAAATCGAAGAAGGGCGATATCTTCGATATCTGGGTGCTGAAGCAGAGGCAGCCGCTTCTGGTATCGGACACAGATAAGGATTTCAGGTTCAATATCGACCTTATTCCCCAGGAGCTCAGGAGGGATTTCAAATCCGTCATAGCCGCCCCGCTTATCTCGCAGAAGAAGGTTATCGGTATCCTCCGTGTCGAGAGCAGGGAACCCGGGGCTTACGTATCCGACGACCTGAGGCTGCTTGCGACCATCTCCGACCTCGCCGCAACCGCCCTGGAAAACGCAAAACTATATCACCGTATAGAAGAACTCGCGATAACCGACGGACTGACCGGGCTTTACTGCAACAGGTATTTCAAGGAGAGGCTGGATGAGGATATCTCGAAGACCGTCCGCTTAAAACAGCCGCTCTCGCTGCTCATGTTCGATATAGACGGTTTCAAGGGCTATAACGATAAATACGGGCACATCGCAGGCGATATAGTCCTGAAGTCGGTCGGAGGACTTGTCAAGGGTTCTCTGGGGGCCGGCGATCTCGCAGCCAGGTACGGCGGAGAAGAGTTTGTCGTTATTCTCCCGGGCAAGGGCACAGCCGACGCGCAGAGATTAGCCGAGGTGATAAGGAAAAAGATCGAGACCGAGAAGTTCATCTTGAGGCAGGTCGAGACTCACGTCACCATCTCTATCGGCTGTACCACAATGCCGGGGACTTCGACGGTCTCAAAGGATGACCTGATCAAGTCTGCCGATGCGGCCCTCTATGAAGCGAAAAAGAGCGGAGGTAACAGAGTATGCCTCTCTTGAGCGCCGATCAGAGAAAACGGACATCATCCAAAAAAGGCATCTTCCCGGTATTCATCATACTTGCGCTCATCCTCCCGTTGTACTGCATACTCTCCCGCAGACAGCCTGGAGTTTATCTTTTTACGCTTAATTTTTCACTGGTCGTGATAATAGCGGCGGCCTTCGAGTTCGGGGCAGCCCGGTCCTATCTGATCTCCGCCTTAGTAAGTGTGGTGACCTTTGTATCGATGTTTTCCAGCAGGGGTTTCGGGCTGCCGCATTTCGCCTCGATCATATTCCTGAACCTGGTCCCGATTATCCCATCGTATATCAACAAAAAGTATACCGAATATTTCTCCTTGAAAAACTCGACATTAGCCGACTCCAGAAGATCATATGACGAATTCACGGCCGAATTGAACGTGCTCAAGGAACTGAACATATCCCTGCAGAACCAGGTCCACGATATCCTCGACCTTTACGAGGTCACCAAGAATATGAGCGCGTCCCTCGAGATGGGAGAGATGCTCAGGATCTTCAGGGAGGCGGTCAATAAGATCTCAAAATCCGTCATCACAAAGGTCATATTGATCGATGAATCTCAAGATAAACCGGCGGCGAAGGTAACTTACGAGATACGCAATCCGTCTTTCGGGAAACCGGCCTCAAGCGATATCCGCAGCGGGCCCTCCGGTGAGTTTGAGCAGATCCTAGCGGAAGCGGTCTTTGCGCGGAAAGAGATGATATTGCTAAAATCGCCCATAGATAAGAACCATCCTTTTGTCCCGTATCTCGGCGACTCCGGCAGGTCCTTTATTGCCCTGCCGCTGCTTTCGGAGAAGATCCCAATCGGGATACTAACAATAGTCGGCGCGGAAGAAGAGCATACCGAGAGTTTCTCGATCCTCGCGGAACAGCTCTCGCTCGAGCTCAAGAAGATAAGTCTGTACGAGAGGATCCAGGAGCTCGCCATAACAGACGGCCTGACCGGTCTGTACGTGAGGAGGCATTTCATCGAACGGCTGAACGAGGAACTCACGCGTTGCAAGAAACACGGCTTAGAGCTTTCGCTCCTGATGATAGACCTCGATCATTTCAAGCAATGCAACGATACCCATGGCCATCTCGTTGGAGATATCGCCCTGAAAGAGATAGCCAAGATAATGAGAGAATATGTCCGCCAGGTGGACCTCGTCGGAAGATACGGCGGGGAGGAATTCGTGATAGCGCTTCCAGATACGGACAAGAAATCGGCGATGAACGTTGCAGAGAGGATGAGGATGTCTGTCGAAAAGCATAAATTCAGGGCGTATGACGAGACGATAGCGATGACGATAAGCGTCGGCGCGGCTAATTTCCCGGAGAACGGCGAGGATGTGGTTAAGCTTATAGACCGTGCCGACCAGGCCCTCTATAAGGCGAAGGCAGAAGGCAGGAATAGGGCGGTATCCTACAATGACTAAATTCGCTATCGGAGTAGACCTCGGCGGAACTTATACTAAGCTAGCCCTCATAGATACGAGCGGCAGGATATCACGCAGGGCGAAACTGTCCACGACCGCCTATAAGACAAGGGGAGAACTTGTCTCGGCCATCGTCTCTGAAGTCAAAGCTGTCCTGGAAAAGACGCACCTTTCTCCTAACGCGCTGCTTGGTGTCGGTATAGGGGTCCCGGGACTTGTGGATTTTGACCGCGGACTTGTCTATACACTTACTAATGTCCCCGGCTGGAAGAATACGCCGCTTAAGGGGATACTCGAGGCAAAGCTGAAAGTCCCGGTCCTCGTCGACAACGACGTCAACGTAATGACGCTCGGCGAATGCAGGTTCGGCGCGGGCAAAGGGGCGAAAAACCTGGTCTGCATTACTTTGGGGACAGGTGTCGGCGGCGGGATAATGATAGACGGCAGACTTTACCGCGGCTGCACTTTTTCTGCCGGTGAAGTCGGGCATATGCCGCTTAAGGAAGAGGGGCTATCCTGTAATTGCGGCGGCTACGGGTGCCTGGAACGTTACGTCGGTAATAGGTATATCGTCGAGGAGATAAGGGGCAAGATCCGGGGCGGAAGTCCTACAGCCATAAAGGGACTTGTGAATGGCGACCTTTCGGCGATAACGCCTGAAGTCATAAGTAAAGCCGCGCTCAAGGGCGACAGACTTTCGATAGATTTTTGGAATACAGTGGGCAAAAGGATCGGCGTTACGTTGGCAGGGATTGTAAACCTCCTGAACCCCGAGAGGATAATAATCGGCGGCGGGGTTGCGGAAGCGGGAGAGCCGTTATTCAAGTCCATCAGAAAGACGGTACACGAGAGGGCTTTGCCTGTTCCGAAGAAAGCCGTTAAGATACTTAAGGCGAGACTCGGTAACGAAGCCGGCGTTATCGGCGCCGCAGCGCTTTTCTTTAACCCTAAAGGATAGACCCTAATGAAGATATTCATCGATACAGCCAATATCGCGCAGATCAGAGATGCGGCTGATATGGGGATTATTGACGGCGTCACTACTAACCCCACGCTCGTCGCAAGAGAGAATAAGCCTTTTCTTGAACTGATAAAAGAGATATGCGAGACCGTGGACGGCCCGATAAGCGTCGAAGCGGTAAGCCAGCATTGCGATGAGATCGTTAAAGAAGCTAAGCAGTTGGCGAAGATAAACAAGAACGTGGTCGTCAAGGTGCCGCTCGTGAAGGAAGGACTTAAAGCGGTAAGGATTTTGAATAAGGATAAAATTCTTACCAATGTCACGTTGTGTTTTTCCGTGCCGCAGGCGCTTCTTGCCGCGAAGGCCGGCGCTACATACGTCAGTCCCTTTATCGGCAGGCTTGACGACATAGGGCACGTTGGCATGGATCTGATACGGGATATAAGGAAAGTGTACGATAATTACGGTATAAGGACGCAGATAATAGTCGCTTCAATAAGGAATCCGCTTCATGTTATAGAGGCCGCGAAGGCCGGCGCTGATTGCGCCACTATACCGTACGATGTCCTGATGAACCTGATGAAACATCCGCTGACGGATATCGGCGTTGAACGTTTTTTAAACGACTGGAAAAAAGTCCCCAAGCCCCATGGTCGCGGAAGATAACCGGAGATACAGTTGAGCCGTAAGTTTTCAATCTTTATTTTCGCCGTAATGATAACCATTGCCCCGCTGTGGCGGGACCTTGCCTCGTCCGGCCTTGTCCCCGCGGCGGAAATAGAAGAGCCCAAATCCCCCACTTTTAATTTCGAAAAGGAGAATAAGGAGCCCGTCGTGATAAACGGAGATACGGTCGAATATTCCGAGGAGGGCAAGACCGCGATAGCCAATGGCAATGTCGTTATCACCTATCAGGATATAAAGTTGACTTGCAAGAAAGCGGTCTTTCACGCCGATACCAAAGAGGTCTCGGCAGAGGGGGACGTTAAGCTGACGCAGGGTAAGAACTTATTGAATGGCGAACACATAATATATAACGTAGAGACAAAGGGCGGGACGATAGTCAAACCCAATGTCTTCATAGACCCTGCTTATTACGGCGCCGGAAAAAACGCCGAAAAGCTGGATGAGAATCACTATTATATCAAACAGGGTTACGTTACCACCTGTGACCTGGAGAAACCGCATTACAGGGTCCAGGCCAAACAATTGAACGTCTATCTGGGCGATAAGGTGACCGCAAAAAATATCCTCCTCTTTGCGGAAGACGTGCCGATATTTTATTTCCCTTATCTCAGCATTCCGTTAAATGATCGCCGCCCGCCGGTCACTGTCATCCCCGGCCGCAACAAGGACTGGGGGTATTTCCTCCTTACTTCCTGGAAATACTACCTCAGCGATAAGGTAAAGGGCCGCATCAATATAGATTACAGGGAGAAGAGGGATTTTGCCTACGGTATCACGACTAATTACAGTAACGATAACTACGGAAGCGGCGTCTTGAGATTCAATTATTTTGATGAGCGGCAGCAGCATGTCTGGAGCTCGCGGCCCGATAAACCAGCGGGATATGCAGTCTCTCCGAAAGGCAAAATTATAGACCGCTATAGAGCTCAACTCAGGCACAAATGGCAAATGGATCCGGCCACGGTAGGCATTATGGAGTTCAACAAAATGTCTGATGCCAACGTGATAAAGGATTATTACATCCGGGATTTCCAGAAGGACATGGTCAACGGCAACTACGCCTCGATCATAAGGACCGACAAATATTACACGACGAGCTTTTTGGTCCAAAAACGCCTCAATAGATTCGAATCGATGATAGAATATCTTCCTCAGCTGCAATTCCAGACGCGAAGCCTCAAGATAGGACAGACCGATTTTTATTATGACGGCAGCGGCTCGGCCGCCAACCTCAATAACCTTAACGCCGCGCCGGTCAACGGCGTCGCCAGCGCCAATAGAGTAGATACCAATAATCAACTTTCATACCAGTCGAATATTTTAGGGTGGCTCGGCATAAGGCCTTTCGCCGGTACGGAGCAGACCTACTTCAGCAGGGGCCTGACCGGGGATGAGAGAAACCTTATCCGCGGAAATTTTTTTACGGGGATCGACCTCAATACGCGCTTCTACAGGACTTTCGACATCAAATCAAACGCGTTGAATATGGAGATAAATAACCTTAGGCATGTGATATCGCCCACGGTCAGCTACTTTTATGCCCACAGGCCCACTGTCCCGCCGGGAAATTTGGCCCAGTTCGATTCGATAGACGGCCTTAACTTCACCAATGTCATATCTCCGTCGCTGGAAAATAAACTGCAGACGAAGAGGATGGTAGGGGGCGCAATGCAGGCGGTTGATATCGCAAGGTTCGTAGTAGGCAACAGTTACAATTTCAGATCCGGGGATAAGAGACGCGGCCGGCTCGGCAGTTACTCTTTCTTGGCCGAATCCAAACCGTATAACTGGATGAGGATCCTTTCTACCGCTACCTATAACCCGCGCATTTCGAAATTCGATACGTTTACTTTCAATATCGTTGGAGATCCGGAATACAATCTCGGCGATACGGACCTCAGAGAGGCCGTTTACACGGATATAACCCAAAAGAAGTGGAGTTGGGGTGCCGGATACAGATGGCAAAATGAGGTCAGCAGCCAATTGGAAGGCCAGTTGATGTTCAACCTGACGCCAAAATGGAAGATCTCGGCTTATGAGAGGGTCAACATCAAACGGTTCGGTACGGGCCCGGACGGAGCCCCCAAAAAATTCATCAACAATGTAGCCGAGCAGGAATACAGGATAAGCCGAGATCTGCATTGCTGGATCGGCGAGTTCATCTACGATATATCCCAGTACCACGGACATACTTTCATGGTGGTCTTCCGGCTCAAGGCCTTCCCGCAGATGCCTTTCGAATTCCAAAAGAGCTATGCCGCGCCGAAGTTCGGCTCTATTTTACCACCGGATTAAAAATGGAGATCATATGAGAATAACGGTTATCGGAGCAGGATATGTGGGATTGGTAACGGCCGCGTGCTTAGCGGACCTCGGAAACGATGTCATCTGCAACGACATAGACAAAGATAAGATATCGAAACTTAACCAGGGCATGGTGCCTATTTACGAACCGGGCCTCAATGATCTCATAAAAAGGAACCGTAAGGAGAAGAGGATAGTATTTACTACGAGCCTTAAAGAGGCGGTGGGAAAGAGCGAGGTCATCTTCATTGCCGTCGGCACGCCCCCGAAGGAGAACGGGGAAGCCGACCTCACGCATGTCGAGGCCGTTGCGATGGGTATCGCCCGTTATATGACCTCATATCATCTGGTGGTGGAGAAGTCGACCACACCGGTCGAGACGGGGATGTGGATAAAGCGCACCCTCGAGGCGAACGCGCGAAAAGGCGTCAGGTTCGATGTAGCCTCGAACCCGGAATTCCTAAGGGAAGGTTCGGCGATAGAGGATTTCATGCATCCCGACAGGATAGTTATAGGCGTCGAGAGCAAGAAGGCAAAGGATATACTACTGGAGCTCTACAGGCCGCTAGGCGCCAAGGTTATTGTTACAAACATCAACAGCGCGGAGATAATAAAGCATGCGTCGAATTCGTTCCTGGCCACAAAGATATCATTTATCAACGCTGTCGCGAATGTCTGCGAGAAGGCCGGCGCGGATATCGAGGAAGTCGCCAGGGGGATGGGCTTTGACAAAAGGATAGGCAGGGCCTTCCTGAACGCCGGCATCGGCTTCGGTGGTTTCTGTTTTCCGAAGGATATAGAGGCCTTTATACACATATCCGACAAGCTCGGATATGATTTCGAGCTGCTGAAAGCGGTAAAAAGGATAAACGAGAAACAGAGAACGGTTCTCATCGGCAAGATAGAGAAGGTTGTATGGAACATCAAGGGCAAGACGATAGCGGTCCTCGGGCTGGCGTTCAAACCCAATACCGATGACATGAGGTTCGCCCCCGCCGTCGAAATAATAGAAAGGCTCATAGGCGAGGGAGCGGTGATAAAGGCATACGATCCCCAGTCAATGGAGAGGGCGAGGGCCATTCCCGAACTCAAAAATGTAAAGTTCTGCCGGGGGCCCTATGACGCGGTAAAGGGCGCCGAGTGCGCCGTGATACTCACGGAATGGAACGAATTCAAGGAGATCGATCTCAAGAAAGTAAAGAAGCTGCTGAAACAGCCCGTTATCATCGACGGCAGGAATATATACGATCCTAAAAAGATGAAGGAACTCGGTTTCAGGTACTATTGCATCGGGAGGGCGGCCGCATGATAGACGGGGTAAAGATAAAAAAATTGAAGATAATCCTTGATGACCGCGGCAAGCTCATGGAGATCATGCGCTGCGACGACGAGGTCTTCGAGAGATTCGGCCAGGCGTATTTCACGACAGCCCTGCCGGGTGTTGTAAAGGCTTGGCATTACCATAAGAAACAGGATGACCACTTCGTCTGTGTCGCGGGAAAAATAAGGCTCGGCCTCTACGACGTGAGAGAGGGGTCGAAGACGAAGGGGGAGGTCAACGAGTTTACCCTCTCGCTCGAGGACCCGTTCCTGGTCAAGATACCAAAGGGCGTCTACCACGGCTTCAAAAGTGTCTCCGGGGCGGAATCGATGATAATAAATATACCGACGATGGCGTACAACCCCAAGGAACCCGACGAATACAGGATAGACGCGTTCGATAACGATATACCGTACGATTGGAGGAAATGATGGCCCCCAGAGGAGTGATACTGGCCGGAGGATTGGGAAAGAGGCTCGAGCCCCTGACGCGCATAACCAACAAGCACCTTTTGCCGGTCTACTGCAAGCCGATGATATATTATCCCATCCAGACGCTTGTCGACGCCGGCATACGCGATATCCTGATAGTGACCGGCGGAAATAATGCCGGAGACTTCCTGCGGCTCCTGGGAAACGGCGCCGAGTTCGGGCTGAAGCATATAAATTATACCTACCAGCGCGGCGAAGGCGGCATCGCGGAGGCGCTCGACCTCGCGAAACATTTCGCCCAGGGTGAGAAGATAGTCGTAATATTGGGCGATAACCTTGTAGGCAAGAGCATAAAAAAATACGTCGATGAGTTCACGAGACAACCTTGCGGCGCGAAGATACTCCTGAAGAAAGTGCGCGATCCGCAGCGTTTCGGGGTAGCCGAGGTCAAAGGCGGTAGGGTGATAAATATCGCGGAGAAGCCGAAAAGGCCGAAATCCGACCTCGCCGTTACGGGGATATACATGTACGACCATAAGGTGTTCGAGATAATAAAGCCCCTTAAACCGTCGAGGAGGGGCGAGCTCGAGATAACCGACGTCAATAACGAATACATCAAACGCGGCGAGATGACCTTCGACATCCTCGACGGGTGGTGGACCGACTGCGGGACCTTCGATTCGCTCCTCCGCGCCGGCAAGCTGGTCGAGGGGGCGTTGTGCAAGGGGGGAAAAAAGACATGCGAATATTAGTCACGGGCGGGGCCGGGTTCATCGGTTCCAATTTCATAAGATATCTCCTGAAGAAGAACATGAGCTGCGAGATAGTGAATCTCGACAAACTGAGTTATGCCGGCAACCTCGAGAATCTCAGCGACATCGAGAAGAACGATAACTATACTTTTATCAAGGGCGATATCTGCGACCACGGGACCGTCGAGAAGGCGATCAAGGGCTGCGATTACGTCGTGAATTTCGCGGCCGAGAGCCATGTCGACAGGTCGATACACGGAGCGGATGAATTTATAATGTCGAATGTCCTCGGCACGAACGTCCTTCTCGAGGAGGCCAGGACGAGCGGCGTATCGAAATTTATCCAGGTCTCGACCGACGAGGTCTACGGCTCGATAAATGAAGGTTCCTTCGACGAAGAGAGCGTCCTCGCGCCGAACAGCCCTTATTCGGCGAGCAAGGCGGCCTCCGAGCACATGTGCCGCGCGTATTTCGTCACATTCGGCCTGCCGGTGGTAATAACCCGCAGCTCGAATAACTTCGGGCCTTATCAATACCCGGAGAAGTTCGTGGCGCTCAGCATAACAAACCTGATCGAGGGGAAGAATATACCGCTTTACGGCGACGGAAAGAACGTCCGCGACTGGCTCTACGTCGAGGATAATTGCGACGGCATATATTTCGTCCTGAATAAAGGCGCGGCGGGGGAGGTCTACAATATCGCCGGCGGGTATGAGATGATGAACATAGATATGGTGCATGATATCCTCGGGGCTATGGGCAAGGACAGGTCGATGGTCGAGTACGTCAAGGACCGGCTCGGCCACGACAGGAGATATTCCCTCGACGATTCAAAATTAAGGGATATGGGCTGGAAATCCGGCCACACATTTAAGGCGGCCCTGGATAAGACCGTGAAGTGGTACGTGGAGAATCCCGATTGGTGGATGAAGATAAAGCATAAAGGCGCATACAAAAAATATTACACGAAGCAATATAAGGGAAGAGATTGAAAGTCCTCATCACCGGCGCGACCGGCAAGCTGGGTTGCGAACTCTGTAAGGATTTTTCGGCCGAAGGCGATGTCGCCGGCCTGGCGCGCGGCAACCGCGAGACAAAACTGTGCCGCGCCTCCGAGATACTGGCGGCAGATATAACCGACAGGGACCGCGTCATCAGGATCGTCCGGGACTTTAAGCCCGGGATCGTAATAAATTCCGCGGCGATAGCCGATGTTGATTTCTGCGAGCTGAATCCCGAACAGGCCTTCGCGGTAAACGCCGAAGGCGCGAAGAATGTAGCGGACGCCGCGACGGCGGCAGGCGCCCTTCTCATCCATATCAGCACGGACTACGTCTTCGACGGCGAGAAGGGTTCGGCCTACACGGAAGAGGACAGGCCGAATCCCGTAAGCGTCTACGGGGATTCGAAACTCGCGGCCGAGGATTACATAAGGTCGAGCTCCGGAAGGTACATAATAATACGTTCGAGCTGGATGTTCGGAGGGTGCGGAAAAAATTTTGTCGATTTCGTCGTCGACGCGGCGAAGAGAGGCGAAAAGATAAAGGCCGTATACGAGAAGTCCGGAAGCCCCACTTATACGGTGGACCTGGCGAAGGCGATCTTTGACCTGGCAAAGAAGCTGGAAGAAGAGAAGGCCCCGTCAGGCATTTACAATGTTACGAACGCGGGGGTATGCTCGCGCTACGAATTTGCGAAAGAGATACTGGATTTATGCAAATTAAAAGCGGAAGTCATCGCGATAACCGCCAAGGAAGCCGGCGGTCCGGCTGCCAGGCCGAAATTATCGGCCCTCGACAACACGAGGATAGGCAAAGCCTTGGGTTATAAATTGAGGCATTACAGGGAAGCGTGCAAGGATTATCTTAAATAATAATGAAAGGGGATAAACGACTGATGGTGACAAAATTTGCCGAGAAGATAAGGTTGAGGAAGGCCAGGATCGCGGTGATAGGCCTTGGCTATGTCGGGTTGCCTCTGGCGGTGGAGTTCGCCAAGAAGGGATTCAAGGCGCTGGGCGTCGACCTGGATAAGAAGAAGGTAAATTCCATTAATGCAGGGAATTCCTATATATTGGATATTCCCAGCGAGGAAGTAAGGCCCTTGGTAAATAAGGGATTGCTTAGGGCGACGGACGACTACTCTAAATTACGGGAGGTCGACGCGATAATAATCTGCGTCCCGACCCCGCTCAGGAAAACGAAGGACCCTGACATGTCTTTTATCATCGCCGCGGCCGACGCGATCGCCGCGAACCTGAGGAAGGGACAGGTGATAGTACTCGAATCCACGACTTATCCGGGGACCACCGAGGAGGTCATACTGCCGAAATTAGAGGCGACCGGCCTGAAGGTCGGAAAGGATTTCTGCCTCGGTTTCTCTCCGGAGAGGATAGACCCGGGCAACCCCGAATTTATGACCCATAACATACCGAAGGTGGTAAGCGGTATAAGGCAGATATGCAAGGACAACATAGAACTCCTGTATTCGCAGATCGTCGGGAAGGTCGTACCCGTCTCATCGGTGAAGGTGGCGGAGATGGTCAAGCTCCTCGAGAACACATTCAGGTCAGTCAACATCGGGCTTGTCAACGAGCTGGCGCTCATGTGTGATGACTTGAAGATCGATGTCTGGGAGGTCATAGAGGCGGCGAAGACCAAACCGTTCGGGTTCATGCCGTTCTATCCGGGGCCGGGCTTAGGCGGGCACTGCATACCGATAGACCCGCTGTATCTGGCGTGGAAGGCCAGGATACAGGGCTTTGAGCCGAGGTTCATCGACCTCGCCTCGCAGATAAACGCGGATATGCCCGTTTATGTCGTGAACAGGACCGCGCGCGCATTGAACATGAGGTTCTGCAAGGCGCTGAGATGTTCGAAAGTACTTATCGTGGGCCTTTCATACAAAAGGGACGTCACCGATACGAGGGAATCCCCGGCGTATGAGGTGATCACGAAGCTCAAGGACCGGGGCGCTTCGGTCTCATATTATGACCCGTTCGTGCCGGAAACGGGCTTTAACGGCCACAGGATGAGATCGGTGAAGCTTACGCCGTCTGAACTCAAGAAGTACGACTGCGTCGTAATAGTGACCGACCACTCCAACGTGGACTACGATATGATCGTGAAACATTCGGATTTCATACTCGATACGCGTAACGCCTTGAGGAATATAAAGACGAACCGCGGTAAAATAGAAAGGCTCTGATATTATGGCCAGGTATCTTGTCACCGGAGGCGCGGGATTCATCGGTTCCAACATCGTCGATGAACTTGTCCGCCGCCGCGAGGAAGTGAGAGTCCTCGATGATTTCTCGTCGGGAAAAAGGGAGAACCTCGAAAGGATCTCAGGCGAAATCGAATTAATAGAAGGGGACATACGCGACTTCGCGCTTTTAAAAAAAGCGCTCAGGGGTTGCGATTATGTCATACACCAGGCAGCGCTTCGTTCCGTGCCGAAGTCCCTGAAAAACCCGCAATTATATGACGAGGTAAACGTCAAAGGGACCCTCAATGTATTGATCGCTTCTCATGAGAACAAGGTAAAAAGGGTGGTCTTTGCGTCTTCCAGCTCACTCTACGGTGACACGACTAAACTCCCGCAGAGCGAGGACCAGATACCGCAGCCGATATCCCCTTACGCCGCCACCAAGCTTGCCGGCGAACATTACTGCAGGGTATTCGCGAAATCCTACGGCCTCGAGACCGTTGCCCTCAGGTATTTCAACGTATTCGGGCCGAGGCAGTCGCTCGAATCCGAATATGCGGTCGTGATACCTAAATTTATCACCTGTATGCTCGGGGACGAACATCCCCCCGTTGACGGCGACGGAAAACAAAGCCGCGATTTCACGTATGTGGATAATGTCGTCGACGCGAACCTTACGGCGGCGGCGCGGGACGGCGTCTCGGGCGAGGTCTTCAATGTTGCATGCGGGAAGGCTTATAACCTGCTGGAATTGGTAAAGATCGTCAATGAGATATTGAATAAGAACATAGAACCTAAATTCATGCCGCCGCGGCCCGGTGACGTCAAGCATACCCTCGCGGACGTAACGAAGATGAGGAAACTTTTGAAGTTTGATCCCAAGATTGATTTTGTATTGGGTTTGAGAAAGACCATCGAGTACTTCCGGTCCGTAGGCGAAAAAGGCTAAAGATGAAGGTCCCCTTAGTAGATTTACTGAGGCAATATAAAAGGCTGCAAAATGAAATAGATTCCGCGATAAAAGCCGTGCTCGAGAAGAGCGCTTTCATCCTCGGAGAGAATGTCGCTAAATTTGAGGAAGAGGCCGCGGCTTATTGCGGGACAAAATACGCTGTTGGTGTCGCGAACGGCACCGATGCGTTAGAGCTCGCCATAAAAGCCCTGGGTATATGCGAGGGCAATGAAGTCGTCACGACGCCTTTTACTTTTATCGCGACGACCGAGGCGATCTGCCTTAACGGCGCGAAGCCTGTTTTTGTAGATATCGAACCGGAGACCTTTAATATCGACGCGACCCGCATAGAGAAGGTCATAACTTCAAGGACCAAGGCGATAATCCCGGTCCATCTCTTCGGTCAGGCGTGCGATATGGACGCAGTCATGGATATCGCCAAAAGACGCAACGTAAGGGTCATCGAGGATTGCGCGCAGGCGATAGGCGCCGAGTTTAAGTCAAAACGCGTCGGGGGATTTGGAGATTTCGGATGTTTTAGCTTTTTTCCGAGCAAGAACCTCGGCTGTTTTGGCGACGGGGGGATGGTCACGACTAACGACAAGGCACTCGCCGACAGGATAAGAATGCTGCGCGTTCACGGGCAGGCCGACAGGTACCGCCATGAGATCGAAGGGCGTAATAGCAGGCTCGACGAGCTCCAGGCCGCGATATTAAGGGTCAAATTGCGTTACCTTGACGGATGGAACGACTCACGCAGGAAGAACGCCTGCCTTTATAACAAATTATTCGAAAATTTAAGCAGGACCGGTAAATTGACGATTCCCGTCGAGAAAAAAGACCTGAAGCACGTATATAATATTTATAGCATAAGGGCGACGGGCAAGGTCCTTAGCGAAGCTAAGGGCAGGGACAAATTGAGAGAATCGCTGACCGCTAAAGGTATCGCCACAGCGGTATATTACCCGATTCCGCTTCATCTGCAGGCGGTATATAATTCATTGGGTTGGAATAGGGGGGATTTTCCGGAGAGCGAAAGAGCTTGTGAAG
>MHHC01000065.1 GCA_001805885.1 Omnitrophica WOR_2 bacterium RIFCSPLOWO2_12_FULL_51_24 | reverse complement strand
AGGACTCGAACCTCCCGCACGCGGTTTAGGAAACCGCTGCTCTATCCTGATGAGCTACAGGCCCATATCCTAGAATTCTATTAAAGAGAAGACTTGGTGGCCCTTAAGGCGTTCGCGGCCTTTAAGGAATGTCAATTCTATCAGGAAAGCGATCTCTACCACCTTACCGCCCATCCCTTCGACGAGATCGAATACCGCCTTCATCGTGCCGCCTGTTGCCAGCAAATCGTCGATTATCAGGACATTGTCACCGGCGCTTATCGCGTCTTTATGTATTTCCAATATATCTTTCCCGTATTCCAATTCGTACTCAACCCTATTTGTCTCGTGGGGCAGCTTGCCTTTCTTGCGGACAGGGATGACGCCGGCTCCTAGTTTATAGGCTATTGCGCTGCCGAAGATGAAGCCCCTCGCCTCGACCGAGACGACTTTGTCTATCTTCTTGTCCTTATATCTTTCGACGATGCAGTCTATCGCCTTCTGAAATTTCTTCCCGTCTTTAAGGAGTGTAGTGATATCCTTGAATATTATTCCTTTTTTTGGGAAGTCGGGTATGTCGCGGATCGAGCTTTTCAGTTCTTCAACGATTTTTGAATTATCCATGCTTCGCTACTGTAGCTCCTGTTTTGTCACGTTCTTTCTGAGTTTCCTCAACGCCGTTTCCTCTATCTGCCTTACCCTTTCTCTTGTGATCTTGAATTTGTCCGCAACTTCCTCGAGCGTATGGGGGACGTCATCCTTGAGGCCGAACCTCATATTGAGTATCTCCTGCTCCCTCTTGTTCATCTTTTTAAAAAGATTGGTGATCTTCTCCGCGCGGAGGAAATTGGATAATTCCTCGGTGGCCGAAATCGCCTTCGTGTCTTCGATAAGGTCCATTACCGTCCCGCTGTCATCTTCGCCTATCGGCGCCTCGAGTGAAGTCGGATGCGTCATGACGCGTTCAAGTTCCCGGGCTTTCTTGACGGATGTCCTCATTGCCTTCGCGATCTCAGCGGTTGTCGGTTTCCTGCCGAATTTCTGTGAAAGCCTTTCGATGGTCTTCTTCCACTTTGAAGTCAGTTCCATCATGTAGACCGGGATCCGGACCGTCTTGCCCTGGTTGGCGACCGCGCGGAGGACATATTGTTTTATCCACCACGCGGCGTAAGTCGAGAAGCGGAACCCTTTATTCGGATTGAATTTCTTGACGGCCTTCATAAGGCCGAGGTTCCCCTCTTCGATAAGATCGAGGAGGGGAACGCCGAAGTAGCTGTATTTCTTCGCTATGCTGACGACAAGACGGAGGTTGGATTGTATCATCCTCTTCTCCGCCTTGGCATCGCCTTTTTTGGCCAACTTGGTCAATTCGATCTCTTCTTCGGCAGTCAAAAGCGGTATCTTCTCTATTTCATTAAGATACGTTTTGATCGGTTCCATAGCTGGTTATATTTTCTCCTTAAGTACGGCCTGCGCCGCGGCAAGCCTCGCGATCGGCACCCGAAACGGCGAGCAGCTCACATAGTCCATTCCGACTTTGTGGCAGAATTCCACGGAGCGCGGGTCACCGCCGTGTTCACCGCATATACCGACCTCGAGGTCCGTTCGGCCTTTTCTGCCGCGCTCGATGCCTATCTTTATTATCTCACCTATACCTTCCTGGTCTATGGTCTGGAACGGATCGTCCGGGAGTATGCCCTTCTTCAGATAATCCGGGAGGAACCAGCCGATGTCGTCGCGCGAGAAACCAAAACCCATCTGCGTCATGTCATTGGTGCCGAACGAGAAGAACTGAGCGACGGTAGCGAGCCTGTCGGCGACTATTGCGGCCCTCGGTATCTCGATCATCGTACCGAACATGCACTTTATCGACTTAAGGTTGTATTTTGCGACGACCTCGTCATAGATCTTCTTATATATTGCGAACTGGTCGTTGAGTTCTTTTACGTCACAGACGACTGGTATCATTATCTCGGGATAGGGTTTCTTTCCTTCTTTGATGAGCTCTGCAGCCGCCTCGAATATCGCGCGTATCTGCATCTCGCTTACCTCGGGATAGGTTACACCGAGGCGTACGCCGCGATGTCCCATCATGGGATTCGACTCGTGCAGGTTCTCTGCGCGCTTTGCAAGCTCGTCCATGGATATATTGAGGTCTTCTGCGAGCTGTTCGAGCTTCTCCTTCTCGCGCGGGACGAACTCATGAAGCGGCGGGTCAAGTAATCTTACGACTACCGGATAACCGTCCATCGCTTCGATCGTGCCTTTGATGTCTTTCTTGACGTACGGGAAGAGCTCATCTATCGCCTTCTTCCTTTCTTCCAGTGTCTTCGAGACTATCATTTTTCTTAATATAAAGAGCGGCTCGTGAGAACCCTTGCCGTAGAACATATGCTCGGTCCTGAATAGGCCGATGCCTTCGGCGCCGAACTCGCGCGCCCTTGTCGCATCTTCGGGTGTGTCGGCGTTAGTCCTTACGCCGAGTTTCTTTATAGAGTCGCAGACCTTTAGGAAATCGTTGAGTAACCGGTTCTCCGAGGAAGCGTCTATCATCGGCAGTTTGCCTTCATAGACGTTTCCTTTAGTCCCGTTTAAGGTGAGCCAGTCTCCCTCCTTTAAGGTCTTGCCATCAGCTTTCAATTCTCTCTTATTGTAATCGACATGGAGCGCGCTGCAACCTACGACGCAGCATTTGCCCCAGCCGCGGGCGACGAGCGCCGCGTGCGAAGTCATGCCGCCTCGGGCGGTAAGTATCGCCTCGGCGGCCCTCATGCCTTCGACGTCCTCGGGATTGGTCTCCTCGCGGACGAGTATAACTTTTTTGCCCTGTTTCTTCCATTCGACCGCATCAGGCGCGGAGAAGACTATCTGGCCGCAAGCGCCGCCCGGGCCTGCCGGAAGGCCTTTTGCCATCGGTTTATGCGCTAATTCGACTTTCGGGTCGATTATCGGATGTAATAGCTCATCAAGCTGCGCCGGTGTGACGCGCATTACCGCAGTTTGTTTGTCTATCAGTTTTTCCTTGAGCATATCCACGGCCATGCGGACAGCCGCCGGGCCGTTGCGTTTGCCGGAACGGCACTGGAGCATAAAAAGCCTGTCCTTCTCTATAGTGAACTCGATGTCCTGCATGTCGTGATAATGTTTTTCAAGCCGCCTGCGGAAATTGACGAGCTCCCTGTAGAGATTAGGCATCACCCCTTCAAGTGTCTTGAGGGATTTATTGTGCTCAGACCTTGAGTACGAATTAAGCGGGCCGGGCGTACGGATACCCGCGACCACATCCTCGCCCTGAGCGTTAATGAGATATTCTCCGTAGAAACCATTCTCGCCGTTTCCGGGATTGCGGGTGAACGCGACGCCGGTCGCCGAGTCCTCGCCCATGTTCCCGAACACCATAGTCTGGACATTGACGGCCGTGCCCCACTCGTCCGGGATGCCCTCGATGCGCCGGTAGCTTATCGCGCGTTTTCCGTTCCAGGACGCGAATACCGCTCCGATGCCGCCCCATAACTGTTCCATAGGGTTGTCGGGGAATTCCTTCTTCAGCACTTCCTTTATCCTCGCTTTATATTGGTTGCAAAGGGTTTTAAGGTCATCCGCGGTCAGATCCGTGTCGCCGGAATAACCCTTGTCCCTCTTTAATTTATCCATTATCCTCTCGAGCTGCTTGCGTATGCCCATATCGTCGGCAGGCTCGATGCCGGCGGCCTTTTCCATGACCACGTCCGAATACATCGTTATCAGCCTGCGATAAGCGTCATAGACGAAACGTGTATTCCCGCCGCTCTGCTTGATCAGGCCAGGTATCGTCTTCTCGGTCAGGCCGACGTTTAAAACCGTCTCCATCATACCGGGCATCGATTTACGCGCGCCCGAACGGACCGAGACCAGGAGCGGGCTCGCCGGGTCTCCGAATTTCCTGCCCATCAATTTCTCGACCTGTGCGAGCGCCTTATTGACCTGCTCTTTAAGCGCCGCAGGATAGGTCCTCTTGTCATGATAATAATATGTGCAGACTTCGGTGGTGAGCGTAAACCCCGGAGGAACCGGAAGTCTAAGGTCCTTGTGGCCGGCCATCTCCGCGAGGTTGGCGCCTTTGCCGCCCAAGAGATTTTTCATGCTTTCGTTGCCGTCGGCCTTGCCGCCACCGAAAGAATAGACGTATTTTTTGCTGCCCTTCGATCCTGTTGCCATTGCTTTTAAAACTCCCCCTTTCTTTATTTGCTCCTATGCTAACTTTTCTTCTAAGTAATTTTTTAAATTATCTATGGGAACTCGTTCCTGCTGCATCGTATCCCTGTGGCGCGCCGTTACCTGTTTATCTTCCAGAGATTGCACGTCCACGGTTACGCAATAAAGCGTGCCGACTTCGTCCTGCCGGCGGTAAAGCTTGCCGATGGCGCCGGTGTCATCATATACCGTAACCATATTCTTCTTTAGATCCCGGGCGATCTTTTTTGCCAACTCGACTATTTCAGGGCGATTCCTTAAAAGCGGCAGCACTGCCGCCTTTACCGGCGCCAGATCTTTATGCAGTTTTAAGACTACCCGCAGGTCATCCTTGACCTTCTCTTCATTATAGGCATCCACCAGTAACGCCAGGATGGTCCTGTCTACCCCCCCGGAAGGCTCGATAATATAAGGGTAAAACCTTTCTTTTTTCACATTGTCAAAATATTGCAGGTCCTGTCCGCTTGTCTTGCTATGCTGCTTCAGATCAAAATCCGTGCGGTTGGCTATACCCTCTAATTCGCTCCAGCCAAAAGGAAAGTTATATTCTATATCGGTGCAGGCCTTGGCGTAATGCGCCAGCTCATCCTTTCCGTGCGGGCGCAGGCGCAGATTATCTTTCCTGACGCCTAGCTTAAGGTACCAGTTAAAACGCGCCCCGATCCACTCCTCTAATTTTTTATCCGCTTCTTCGGGGCGGACAAAATATTCTATCTCCATTTGCTCAAACTCACGCGTGCGAAAAGTGAAGTTGCCTGGCGTGATCTCGTTACGGAAGGCCTTGCCTATCTGAGCCAGGCCGAAAGGCAGTTTGGGATGCTTTGAGTCCAGGATATTCTGGAAATTCACGAACATCCCCTGCGCGGTCTCGGGCCGGAGATAGATCGCGCTTGCTGCTTCTTCGATCACGCCCTGATAAGTTTTGAACATCAAGTTGAACGGCCGCCCCTCGGTCAATTCGCCGCCGCATTCGGGGCATTTCTTGCTCCCTTTCAGGTCCGCGACCTTGAACCTTTTTTTACAGGATTTGCAATCGCTCTTCAGGTCGAAAAAGTTCTCTACGTGGCCCGAGGCCTCCCATACCTTAGGGTGCATGAGGATAGCTGCGTCCATCCCGAACACGTCATCCCGTTCGTAGACCACGGACTTCCACCAGGAACGCTTAAGGTTATTTTTCAGCTCCACGCCGTAAGGGCCGTAATCCCAGGTATTGCTTAAGCCGCCGTAAATCTCGGATGAATGGAAGATGAAACCCCGGCGTTTACATAATGAAACGACTCTATCCATCAAGTTTTCATTCGTAGTCATAGGTTTTCATTTTTATCATAGATTGAGCAAAATATCAAGGAAATCATTTTTTCAACCTTTGTATTTCCCTTATGAATTTTTTTGATCTCAGCGGCCTTTCAAGGTGCGATGTCAGGAGCCTGTCCACAAGCGAACCAAGCTCCTGCTCTATTGATTTTGATATCCTGAACTTCAACAGCGAATCCCATGCCGCGTCCTTAAGCCGGCTGAAGGTCTGCGCGGTGCCCATCGATACCTTTATCCCCTTTACCGAAGGACCTTCGGCAGTCGGGCCGAAGCCGAGGAGCGTGAGGAGCCGTATCTCAAATATACGGGCTATCTTTGTGGGCTCCATCCCCTTCGCCAGAAGCCTCAGGCAGCCAATCAGCAGTTCGAATATCGCCTCGTTCTTCTCCGCCGGCTCCGTAAGCTCGTCGACAAGTTCTACGAAATAGGTCGCGTAGGCAATGGCGGAAAGGTCCTTCCTTATCCCGAACAGCCCGTCAACGAGGTCGCACTGGGTTATATTCTGGAGCTCGCTCTTCGTTTTTTCATAGAACACTATCTTGTTCAATCCGAACAATTCGGAGGAGCTCCCGTATCTCGACCTGTCGCCGCGGATCCCCTTTAAGATCCCCTTGATCTTCCCGAAATCTTTAGAATAGAAAGTCGCTAAAATGCTTGTCTCTCTGAAGTCGCGCCTGTTCAGGACGACGGCCTCAGTTGTCTGTATTGCCATCCTTTTTCTTTATTGTGAACCTTTCAGGCAGCGGGATAATTCCTCCCGAGATGATCAATTTAAGAGCTTCTTCTATGCTGATGTCCAGAGGGATTATCTCATCCTCGGGCACCAGGATAAGAAATCCCGATGTCGGTGTCGGAGTGGTCCCGATAAGTACGCTTATCAGCTTCTTTCCGGTCCCGTCATGGATAGTCTCCTTGCCTTCCGAAGTCACGAACCCTACCGCGTAGATGCCTTTCCGCGGATACTCGACAAGCACCGCTCTTTTAATGATACCCTGCGTCTGTCCGAGAAGCGCGTGGCTTATCTCTTTGAACGCGCCGTATACCTTGCCAAGCATCGGGAACAGGGAGATCTTCTTTTCCAGATAAGAGAAGAATTTTCTCAGCAGGATGAGCCTTGTGGCGAAACCGATAATTGAGATCGCGATGACAAGAAATACAAGGATCAATACCTTCGCTAAATTTTCGAGTACAGCGCTGTCCAAAATATAAAGGTGGAGGAATTTGACCATCGGCTCAAGCAGGATGTCATTGGTCTTGTCTATGATGAACTTCACGAGCCAGATAGTGATCGCGGCCGGAAGTATCACGGCGACGCCTGTTATGAAATTTTTCCTAAGAGTTTTGAGCATCTTATCCTTTATATAGAAGTTGGAATATCAGGAGCGTGACAAGTATGCCGGTTACCGACCCGGCTACCGCTTCCCATGCGGTGTGTAACCCTTTCCTTACTCTTGATGTCGCCAACAGCAGCGCCATCAGAAATGCGAGCGCCGCGACCACGCCGTTGCCGGAAAGCAAAGTTATCACGGTAAAGACCGAGAAACCGAGGGCCGAATGGCCGCTCGGCCATCCTCCCCTGAGAGGCGTCCCCTTCCTTAACGCTATCTTTAGTATCACTACAAGCGAAATGACGACGGCCAAAGCCACAAAGGTTATGTGCCATGGGGATCGCATTATCCGCGACATCCCCTCGGAGACGTCTATTATCTTTACCGTCTTGAAAAATATGAGATAACCCACCACGATCGCGTAGACGGCGGTGACGAATACGCATCCCGCGGCGATATCCTTGGCCATCTTGGCCATATGGTGGAATTCCTTGGTGAATATGTCGACGGCCAGTTCGAGCGCCGTATTGAACATCTCCGCGACTATCACCAGCGTGACGGCGCCCAGGAGCAGGATAAATTCCACGGGAGGCAGGCTTACGATCAGGCCGGCCGCTATGACGCCCGCGCCTATGATGAAATGGATCCGCATGTTCCGCTGGGTCTTCAGCGCGTGTTTCAATCCATCGATGGCGTAATTGAACGAATCGGTGAGTCCGCGTTTTTTCATAACCTTTTCAGGACCCTCTCTTCCATGATCCTCATCGTTTCCTTTTTTGGAGAAGTCGTATCGTCGTATCCCGAAAGGTGCAGTATGCCGTGAATCATATATAATTTCAATTCGTCCGCCAGCGTCGAGCCGAAACCCCTGGAGTTCCTTGCGGCCGTCTCCGCGGATATTATGATATCGCCTGTCTCGAAGGCGAGCACATCGGTGCTCTTGTCTCTTTTTCTGTATCTTTTATTCAACCTTCTTATCAAGGCATCGTCCGTAAAGAGTATGCAGATGCTCCCAGCCCTATTGCCGAGGATAGATAATATCTTTTCGGCATATCTTACGGCCTTCTCTTTCGAGAACGGCAATTTGACGCCTTCCGTCAAGACGGCGACGTGCGCGTCGACGCGCATGCCTCTAGGCACCGTTTTTTTCCTTGCCGTCAGGGTACTGGACCCTCGTGTGGTAGACGCCCGTAAGGACTTTGGTGAAAGTGGCCGCTATCATATTGAGGTCCTTTAAGGTGAGGTCGCACTCGTCCAGCTGGCCGTCGATAAATTTGTTGTTTATTATCCTGCGGACAAGTTCCTCGAGGTTTGCCGGGGTAGGGTTTAACAGGGTGCGCGAGGCGGCCTCTACCGAGTCGGCCAGGTGCACTATCGCCGTCTCTTTTGTCTGAGGCCTCGGGCCCGGATAGCGGAACCCCTCTTCCTCGAGTTTATTCAGGTCCTCTACGGATTCCAGCGCGCGCTGGTAAAAATAATATATGAGCCCTGTTCCGTGATGCTGCTCTATAAAGTCCATCAGCGAACTGTTAAGCCCGGCCCTCTTGGCCTTTTCGAGGCCGTCCTTGACATGGTTTATTATTATCAGGCTCGACATGGTCGGCGCGAGCTTATCATGCTGGCTCTCCGATATCGGCTGGTTCTCGGCGAAATATTCGGACTTCTCGACCTTGCCGATATCGTGATAGTAAGAGCCCACCCTTGCCAGGAGCCCGTTCGCGCCTATGGCGTCACAGGCGGCCTCGGCGAGATTTCCCACTATCAGGCTGTGATGGTAAGTCCCCGGCGCCTTGAGTATCAATTCCTTGAGCAGCGGGTTATTGGGGTCCGCCAGTTCCAACAGGGAGATATTGGTCGTGATCTTAAAGAGCGATTCGAATATGTGGAGCGTGCCCAGGATTATTATGCCGACCGCGAGGCCGTTCATCAGGAACATTGTCGCGTCCTTGAGTATGACGTTGCTCTCGAGATTATTCAATATCCCCAGCCCTATTACGCAGACAGCGTTTGAGACTCCGACTACCATGCCCGCCTTAAAAAGCTCCGATCTCTTTCTTATCGTCCTTACGGAGTATATGCCGATCACGCTTCCCGCGATGAATATCAGCGTGGAATCGAACCTTTCGCCTACCACCAACCCGGCAAGAACGCTTAATACCACGGCGATAATCATGGCCGGCCTTACGCCCAACAGAAGTCCGATAAGTATCGGCACTATCGCTACAGGCACAAAATATGCGGGGCCGCTCGAAAGCGAGATCGCCTTGCCTATCGCCGCGATCACGACTATCATTAAGGCGACCAGTAAAAGGCGCCTGTTATTGGAATATATCGCGGGTTCGTAATATTTTATGTAAAGCGCGGGGATGATCACAAGCAGCGCTACAATGAAAAAGATCCCCAATATCGACAGGGCGAACTTCTGCTCGGATACGGAAGCTGCTCGCAGCGCCTCGAATTTCGCGACATGAAAAGGCGTTACCCTTTCTCCCCTATTTATTATAAGCTCGCCCTGGACGACATCTATTAGTTTTTCCTGAGTAGGCACAGAGGATATGGCTTTCTCGCGGCGGCCGGAGGTCTCGACTACATTCGATCTCAAATTGGCGGATACGGCGGCTGAGGCGATATCCTTCATCACGGCCTTAAGTTTACTGTCGGTTATCGGTGAGTCCGCGAATAGCGATTGAGCCGGGTTCTGGATATCGGCCGGGGTCTTCAGGTTCCTTACGTCGGCGTCATATTCTGTTTTTGCCGCCTGGTTTCTTATCTTTATCGCCGTCTTTCCCTGCTTCTCGAGGATCTCTTTCTCGTCCGATGATATTACCCCCTGTGAGAATACGGCCTCAAGCTGGCCGAGGATCATCGGTTCGGCTTTTTCGGGTTCTGAAGAAGCCAGCAGCGCCTTAAGGTCGTTATCCGGGAGATTAAGCTTATTTACGGATTTAAGTCTCGCGAGCCTATGTTCAAATCCGAGATTTTCTGTCGTTTTTACTTCTTTGAGCGCGCCGAATATAGTCTTTATGTTTTGCGCGGAATTTTCATATATAATGGGGTCGATATCGTAGATGTCCTTCACCGAAAGGGCTGCATCTTTTTTCAGTCCCTCGGTCTTTTCCGTATCTTCGCCGGCGTTGAACGAAAAGTCCAGAGGGGCATAAATATTCCTGTCCGCGACCTTGCCCACCTGCGGCTGGCCGCCGTAGGGTATCTTTCCGATATATATGACAGATACAAGCGCTATACAAGTCGCGATGGCTATAAACCATTTCATGGTTATGTCCCGCGGCATAGGCTTGAGTCTCTTGAAGATGTTCATATATTGCATCTTATTTGCCGTTATATTTCTCGTATGCCCTTATGATATCCTGTACCAATTCGTGGCGGACGACATCGTCGCCGGTAAAATATGTGAACTTAATTCCCTCAATTTCCTTAAGGACTTCCTGCGCCTGCAGGAGCCCGACCGCCTTTCCTCCCGGGAGATCGCTTTGCGTGAGGTCGCCGGTTATTACCGTCTTTGAGTCGAAACCGAGCCTCGTTAAAAACATCTTCATCTGTTCGGCAGTCGCGTTCTGCGCCTCATCAAGGATTATGAAGGAATCGTTCAAAGTCCGGCCGCGCATGAAGGCAAGCGGGGCTACTTCTATTACCCCTCTCCCCAGGAACCTTTCGACTTTATCGAGGTCCATCATCTCATAAAGCGCGTCATAAAGAGGACGGAGGTATGGCGAAACTTTCTCCTCTATATCACCCGGAAGAAAGCCAAGGCTTTCTCCGGCCTCGACCGCGGGCCGGGTAAGGACGATGCGGCTCACATGGCCGAGTTTTAAAGCGTTTATCGCCATCGCCATAGCCAGATACGTCTTACCGGTGCCTGCGGGCCCGATGCCAAAGACGATATCGAATTGCCTTATCGCGTCGACATAGGCCTTCTGGCCGGCTGTCTTAGGGGTCACGAATTGTTTCTTGGACATTATCTCTATCTTATCGAGATAGATAGAGTGGAGGTCCAGGACGGAACTGTTATGCAGGGCTTTTATGGCGTAAAGGACCTCGTGCTGATGCACGGGCCGTCCCATCCTGATTATGTCCAGGAGTTGTTCAAATAACCGCGCGGCCTTCTCGACATTTTTCCCGTCGCCGCCTATTGTGAGATTCTCGCCGCGCGCGGTGATCTTTACCTCAAACTCCCGCTCCATCGCCTTGAGATTCTCATCGTGACGGCCGAAAAGGACACGGGCCTCCTCATCGCTTAAAAGCTTGAAAGTCTTATCCATAGACTATTATTTTGTATATTCGTTTCCTTTGATTTTCGCCGGCCCCGCCTTAGGTACTTTGATGACCATACCAGGGCGGATCTTATCAGGCGATTTAAGCATATCCTTATTCAGGTCGAAGAGTTTCTTCCATTTCTTTGTCGTTCCGAACAACTTCATTGAGATCTTCTGGAGGGTCTCACCCTTCTGGACTTTATAGTCGGTGAACTCTTCGCCGGCCTCGACTTTTTCCACGACAGGCTGCTCGGAAGGCGCGGTATCAAAGTTCGTCACAGGTTCGGCCGTCTCTTCAACTTTTTTAGGTACCCTGTTCTCTTTTTCTATTGCGGGAACCTCTACCTGGACCTCCATATAGGTCTTGTTGGGATTTCTTTCTCCGACCGCGGGCGGTGTCCCGACGAGATAACCGCGGTTACCCGAAGTGCCGGTTAAGTCCTGATCGACCCTTTCTCTGGTCACCATCTTGGTCGTGACCGAGCATCCCGTCAAAACCGTGCTCATTACCGCTAACGCCAAAAACACTAACAACTTCTTCATGCCTCCCCTCCTTATTTTTTAGGTTTAGTCCCTTCCCTTAGTGGATTGGGAAGGACCACCCTTTAGGCTTAGTCCCAATTCCTTCAATTGTTTTTCCGATACGTCCGACGGCGCGCCGGTCATGGAACAGACGGCTTTCTGCGTCTTCGGGAACGCTATTACATCCCTGATACTTTCCGATCCGGTCATCATGGCGATCAATCTGTCCAGGCCGGGCGCTATTCCGCCGTGAGGCGGAGCTCCATAGGAGAACGCCTCAAGAAGAAAACCGAACCTCGACTTTACTTCCTCTTCGCTCAGGCCTATCGACTTGAATATCTTCGACTGTGTCTCTTTGTCATGGATCCTTATGGAGCCTGAGCTGATCTCTACGCCGTTTAATACGAGGTCATAGGCCTTCGCCCTGACCTTCTCGGGATCCGTCTCGATCAGCAGAATATCCTCCTCATAAGGAGCCGTGAAGGGATGATGCTCGGCTTCCCAGTGTTTCTCCTCGTCATTGTATTTGAACCACGGGAATTCCACGATCCACAGGAAATCGAACCTGTTTTTATCTATGAGGTTATATTTTTCCGCAAGGGCGACCCTGAAAAGCGCGAGGAGTTCGTTTGTCACTTCTTTTTTGTCTGCGACCGCGAGGATCATATCGCCTTTCGCGGCGTCCATCTTTTTGATCATCGCCTTCACGCGGCCGTCGTCGAAAAATTTCGCGATCGGGCAGTCGACCGTCCCGTCGGCCACCTTAAAATATGCGAGCCCTTTGGCGCCGAGTTTTATCGCCAGCTCCGTAAGGCCATCTATCTCGCTCCTTGAGATATCAGCCTTGCCTTTCAGGTTCAACGCTTTTATTATGCCGCCGCCGGCGACGACCTTCTCGAAGGTTAGGAATTGTCCGCCCTTCAGGGTATCGGTTAGGTCGACCAGTTCCATGCCGAACCTTGTATCAGGCTTATCTGTTCCGAACCTTTCTATGGCTTCGCGATATTTTATCCTCGGAAATGGTGTTTTTAGGTCTACGCCTATACCTTCTTTGAATATCGCCTTTATAAGGCGCTCGGTAAGGTCGAGCACGTCATCGACATCCACAAACGACATCTCGATATCAAGCTGTGTGAACTCCGGCTGCCTGTCCGCGCGAAGGTCCTCATCCCTGAAACATTTGGCTATCTGGAAATACCTGTCCATCCCGGCGACCATCAATATCTGTTTGAACAATTGAGGGGACTGTGGCAGCGCGTAAAACTTCCCGTGATTAATCCTGCTCGGCACAAGATAATCCCTGGCCCCTTCCGGGGTAGATTTTGTAAGTATGGGCGTCTCAACTTCGATAAATCCTTCGCCCTCAAGGAAATTCCTTGTTATATGGCAGACCTTATGCCTTATTATGAGTTTGTCCCTTGCGGATTTGCGCCTGAGGTCGACAAACCTGTAAGTGAACCTTAGTTCCTCGGATATCTGGCTGTCGTCTTCTATCTCGAACGGCGGTGTCTGCGCGACGTTTAGTATCGTAAGTTTTGAAGCTATTATCTCTATCTCTCCGGTCTTTAACTTAGGATTCTCGGTACCCTTCGGCCTTTGGGAGGCTTCGCCCTCGACCATGATCACATATTCGCCGCGGAGCGCCTCGGCCGCGTCGTGAAGTTCTTTGGATTTTGCGGGATTGAATACGATCTGCGTCAGGCCGTATCTGTCTCGCAGGTCTATGAAGATAAGGCCGCCGTGGTCGCGCCTTCTATGGACCCACCCGGCCAGGATCACCTTCTTTCCCAGATCTTTTGCTGTCAATTCACCGCAGGTGTGCGTCCTAAGCATTTATTTTATTGATATCCTAAGCATTTATTTTATCAATATCCTTTCCATTTCCGTGACGAAATTACGCTCGGGTATCACGCTCTGTTCCTTTGTCCCCATATTCCTGAGAGTTATCGAATGATTTTTGATCTCATCCTCGCCTATGATCGCGACGTATTTTGCGCCGAGCTTATCCGCAGTGCGCATCTGCGCCTTGAGCGATTTGCCTTCGAAATCTGCTTCGGCGGAGATGCCCTGCCCGCGCAAGGCCATCACCAGGGAGAGTCCTAATTCATATGCCTCTTCTCCCATCGTGGCGATATAGAGGCTTAACCCTCCGTCGAGCTCCGGGATATCCTGAATGGCCATAATGGCCCGCTCCATTCCGATAGCGAAGCCGCACGCGCCTTTCGCAGGCCCGCCGAGGTCAGCGACGAGGTTGTCGTATCTTCCGCCGGCGCCGATAGCGTCCTGAGCGCCGAGTTTTGCGTGGACCACTTCGAAAGTCGTCCTGGTGTAATAGTCGAGCCCTCTTACCAGATACGGCTCTACTTTGTAATTTATCTTAAGGCCTTCAAGAGCTTTCTTAACCGTCTCGAAATGAGTCAGACAGTCGGCGCAGAGATATTCTTCAGTTCCTTTAAATATTTTTTTTATTTCGTTCCTGCAGGCATCGACCTTGCAGTCTAAAACCCGCAGTATATTTTTTTCGTAACGGACCTTGCAATCCTCGCAAAGATCTTTTATGCGGGGGCCGATCGCCTGGCGTAACCCGTTCGCAAACGCCTCTTTGTCCTTAACGCAGCCCAACGTGTTTAATTTTATTCCGTAGTTTATGATATTGAATGAATCCAATAACGCGGCCAAAAGGGCTATGACTTCCGCGTCAAGGTAGGGGCTGTATGACCCGATCGCTTCTACGCCTATCTGGTGAAATTGGCGCATCCTTCCGGCCTGCGGCCTCTCGGCCCTGAACATGGGGCCCATATAAAAGAGCTTGGCAAAACCCATCTCATTCTCCAAACTATTCTCAAGGTAAGCCCTGACCACTGAGGCGGTCGACTCAGGCCGTAACGTGATGGAACGCTCGCCCCTGTCCAGGAAGGTGAACATCTGTTTCTCTACGATGTCAGTCCCTTGTCCCAAGGACTTCACGAACAGGGTCGACTCTTCGATTATGGGCGTGCGTATCTCGCTATAGGCGAACGAATTTAAGACGGCCCTGGCTTTTTCTTCCAGGATCGTCCATAATCTCGCCTCTTTGGGCAGGAGGTCTTTAGTCCCCCGCAATGCCTTTAATTGTTCTTTCATGGAAATAATAGGTAGGTTTAAAATCCGCCGGCGCGTAGAGGCGGATTATTTAACCTTCTGCTTCATTATCAGTCCCGGCTTGAAAACCGCTACCCTCTTAGGTGGAACTGGGACGGTAACACCGGTCCGCGGGTTCCTGCCTGTCCTCCCGCGGCGGGATTTGACCTTAAATATCCCGAAATTCCTCAGCTCAACTGTCTCGGCGGCCGCCAAAGCTTCGACTATGATGTCGAGGGTGCGCTGGACTACAAGTTTGATATCGACTTGTTTCAGGCCGGACTCGCCGGCTATCTGCAGTACAATCTCCTTCTTTGTCATTCTTCCCTCCTGACGTAAATTGTTATATTCATTATAGTTAGTAAATTATCACTTTTGGCGGGGCTTGTCAAGAAAAACTACGCCTGCCTGACGCTAGTCAGGTCTTGAACGAAACGACCCCTTCCCCTAGAAGCCTCTCGATATCTAAGGTGAGGGAATCCGACGGTTCGACCTTCAATTTTTCCTCCACTGATATCTCAAACTGTTTTCCATCGGACATCTTGAAGTGCAGGTATACCGGGGCGGTCCCTGGATGGGATTCCAGGACGGTCTTCAATTTAGTGAGGGCCAGATCGTCAATCCCGGTATTTAAACTTATGATAAGTGCCTGTGTATATTTCCGTTGCAGTTCCTCGAGGGGCATTATATCGTTCGCCATTATCTTCGGCCGGTCCTCCCTGAGGTTGATTTTTCCCTTAACGCAGACTATGGCGTCCTTTCTGATGAATTTCTCGGTATTTGCGAATGCCTTTGGGAAGACAAGGACTTCCACTTCACCGGTCAAGTCCTCGATACTCATTATAGCCATCTTCTCGCTCTTCGCTTTTGTGATGGTGAATTTAAGCTTTGATATTATCCCGCCGACGTTCACTTCCTCATCCATCCTTCTCTTTCCGAGGTCTTTGACCTGGCATGTGGAATATGCCTTTATAAGTTTTTCGTATTTCGCGAGAGGATGGCCTGTTATATAAAATCCCAGCATCTCCTTTTCGAAAGCCAGAAGCTGACTCTCGTGCCATTCCGGTATCTTCGGTATCTCGTGGTGCCTGCTGGTATGGCCTTTTGTGTGTGCGCCGAATTCCTCGAAGAAAGTAGATTGTCCGCTCAGGCGCTCCCTATGAAAGTTCGCGCCGCGTTCCAGGCAGTCGTCCACGAGCACCATAAGCTGCGACCTGTAAAGCTTGAAATCGTCAAACGCGCCGCACTTTATGAGGCTTTCGAGGACTTTCCTGTTTGTTAGCCTGAGGTCGACGCGTTCGCAGAAGTCGTAGAGGTTCTTGAAATTTTCGCCCGCATTCCTTGCCGTGACTATCGAATCGATCGCCCCCTGCCCGACATTTTTTACCGCGCTCAAGCCGAACCTTATGGCGTTGCCTGCTACCGTGAATTTAGAGAAACTCTCATTTATGTTCGGAGGCAGGATCTGTATTCCCATCCTCTCCGACTCTTCGATGTAAAACGCGACTTTATCGATATTATCGCGTTCAGAGGTCATGAGCGCCGTCATGAATTCGACGGGATAATTCGCTTTGAGATAAGCGGTGCGGTAAGAGATAAGCGCGTAAGCGGTTGAATGTGACTTATTGAATCCGTAACCCGCGAAATACTCTATGAAATTAAATATCTTCTCTGAAGTCCGCCTGTCTATGCCTTTCTTTATCGCGCCTTCGAGGAATTTCGATTTCGCCTGTTCCATCTCCTCGGGGATCTTCTTGCCCATGGCGCGGCGCAGCGAATCGGCTTGCGACATCGTGAATCCGGCCAGGTCGGATACGATGCGCATTACCTGTTCCTGATAGACTATCGTGCCGTAGGTCTCCTTGAGGATCGGTTCGAGCAGCTTATGGTCGTATTTTATCGGCGCGAGCCCGTGTTTTCTCTTTATGAAGTCTTCGACCATCCCCGTACCGATAGGCCCGGGCCGGTAAAGCGCCAGGATAGCGATTATATCTTCAAAATTTGTCGGCTTCAGTTTCCTGAGGATATCGCGCATCCCGGAACTTTCAAGCTGGAATATCCCGAGCGATTCAGCGTTTGAGAGGAGCTCGTATGTCTTGGGGTCATCAAGAGGCATGTCGCTGAAATCGATCGCGACGCCCTTCGTCCTCTTTATTATCTTCACGGTCTCGTCGATGACCGTAAGCGTGCGCAGGCCCAGGAAGTCCATCTTCAGGAGGCCTATCTTTTCGAGTGACTTCATCTCGTAGCCTGTCGAGATCAATCCGTCTCCGGTCTTAAATAGCGGGATATAATCAGTCAGCGGACGGTCGGATATAACGACTCCCGCCGCATGGGTGGAGGCGTGGCGCGTAAGCCCTTCGACTTCCATTGAAACATTGATAAGTTGTCTTACCTGCGGGTCATTCTTATATAGATTCCGCAACTCCGGCTCTAACTTTAGAGCCCTTTCAAGCGTTATGTCGAGTTCCTGAGGTACGAGTTTGGCAATACGGTCGACGTCGCCGTAGCTAACTCCCATGACCCGCCCGACGTCCCTTATAGCGGCGCGCGCCTGCATCGTCCCGAAAGTTATGACCTGCGCGACATTCTCCTTGGAATATTTCTGGATGACATAGTCGATGACCTCGCCTCTCCTCTCGTAACAGAAGTCAATATCTATATCCGGCAGGCTTACGCGGTCAGGGTTGAGGAACCGTTCGAAGATCAGGTCATATCTTATGGGGTCGAGGTCTGTTATGCCGAGGAGATAACTTACGACACTTCCCGCGGCTGAGCCTCTTCCCGGCCCGACCGGGATGTTCTTTGACTTCGCGTAATTGATGAAATCCCAAGCGATCAGGAAGTAACTGGTAAAGCCGGTCTTCTTTATGATGTCAAGTTCGTGTTCGACCCTGTCCCTTATTACCTTATCCGCGGCGGGATAGCGTTTCTTAAGCCCGGATTCGGCAAGTTCCTTTAAATACTCCTCGCGGGTTTTTCCTTCGGGCGGCGTAAACTGAGGGAGGTGCGTCTTGTTGAAATCGAGCTCGAGGTTGCATTTCTCGGCTATCTCTATCGTGGAATTTATCGCCTGAGGCACATCCTCGAACATCTCCTTGAAGTCTTCGGTCGATTTGAAATAGAACTCATCGGTTGAAAATTTCATATGATCCGGGTCGTTTAAGGTCGCTTGGGTCTGGATGCACAGCAGCCCCTCGTGCGCCCGTGCCGATTTTTTCCGCAAGTAGTGCACATCGCCTGTGGCGACCAGCGGGATCTCGAGTTCTCTCGCCAGCTTTAATAATCCCGCATTCGCGATCTCCTGTTCCGGGATGAGGTTCTTTTGCAGTTCGAGATAGAAATCCCCGTTTCCGAAGATCTCTTTGTACTGGGCGGCGACTAACTTCGCCTCCTCGTATTTGCCCTTTACGATAAGATACGGGATCTCGCCCTGGAGGCATGCGGACTGGGCGATAAGCCCTTTTGAATATTTAGCGAGGAGTTCTTTATCTACGCGCGGCTTGTAATAGAAACCTTCCAAATATCCGGCCGAAACGAGTTTCATGAGGTTCCGGTAACCTTCCTCATCCTTAGCTAACAGTATGAGGTGATACGACGCCTCCTCGTTTACCGGGGTCGCCCTGTCGAAACGCGAGCCCGGCGCCACATAGATCTCGCATCCGATTATAGGCTTTATGCCGTTCTTCATCGCTTCGGAATAGAATTCTATCGCGCCGAACATGTTGCCGTGGTCTGTTATGGCGACTGCCGGCATCTTATATTCTTTTGCTAATGCGATGAGTTCCGGTATTTTGCAGGCGCCGTCCAACAGGCTGAATTGCGTGTGGACGTGAAGATGGACGAAATGCGAGTGTTGCATAATATACCCCTAGACTAAATTTATTCCCACTCGATGGTGGAAGGCGGCTTGGAACTTATATCGTACACTACGCGGTTTACGCCCCTCACCTCGTTGATTATCCTGTTGGAGATCCTCTCGAGCAGATCATAAGGAAGCCTGGCCCAGTCGGCGGTCATGCCATCAGCGCTTGTGACGGCGCGCAGGGCGATCACATTCTCATAAGTCCTCTCATCGCCCATAACCCCCACCGTCTTTATCGGGAGAAGGATCGCGAACGACTGCCACACTTCCCTGTAAAATTCAGCTTTTTTGATCTCCTCGATGACCACCAGGTCGGCCTCGCGCAAAATATCGAGGCGCTCTTTCGTGATGTCGCCGATCACCCTTATGGCCAGCCCCGGACCCGGGAACGGCTGGCGCAAAATGATCTCATTCGAAAGCCCCATCGCCTTTCCGACCAGCCTGACCTCGTCCTTAAATAATTCGCGGAGAGGCTCTACCAGTTTAAGTTTCATATTTAACGGCAGGCCGCCGACATTGTGATGCGATTTGATTGTGGCCGAAGGGCCGCCGAACGCGGACTTCGACTCGATCACGTCGGGGTATAGCGTGCCCTGCGCCAGGTAGCCGATCTTTCCGAGTTTCTTCGCCTCTTCTTCAAATACGCGTATGAATTCATGGCCGATTATCTTGCGTTTCTTTTCCGGGTCGATGACGCCTTTCAGTCTTTTAAGGAATCGCGCTTCGGCGTTCACGTATCTCAGATTTATGTGGAAATGTTTTTTGAAGGTTTTTATGACGCGGTCGGCCTCGCCCTTTCTCAGGACGCCGTTATTGATGAATATGCAGGCAAGTTGCTTTCCGATCGCTTTGTTGATGAGCACGGCGGCAACGGATGAATCCACGCCGCCCGATAATCCGCAGACGACTTTTTCTTTTCCTACAGCCTCCCTTATGTTATTTACGGTATCGTCGATAAATGACTGCGGGGTCCATGTCCCTTCGCACCCGCAGATATTAAAAAGGAAATTCGAGATTATCTTGCTGCCTCTAGGCGTGTGCGCGACCTCGGGATGGAACTGGACGCCGTAGAGACGGCGGTTTTTATCCGCTATCGCGGCGAATTCGGTATTGTCTGTGTGACCGATCCTTTTAAATCCGGGAGGCAGTTGCGAAACGTAGTCGCCGTGGCTCATCCAGCAGATTGTCTTTTCTTCAAGGCCGGCGAAAAAGTCCTCAAAATCGTCTATAAGGAGTTCGGCGTGTCCGAATTCACGTTTCCTGGCCTTCGTGACTTTTCCGCCCAGCATATGCGCCAACGCCTGCATGCCGTAGCAAATGCCAAGGACCGGGATATCGAGTTCGAATAGTTCTTTTTTTGGTTTGGGCGCATGGGAGCCGTAGATCGAGGCGGGGCCGCCGGATAAGATAAGCCCTTTCGGGTTTATCTCCCTTATCTCTTCGGCCGTGATATTATGCGGGACGATCCTTGAAAAAACCCTGTTCTCCCTCACACGGCGAGCTATTAACTGGTTATATTGCGAGCCGAAGTCTAAAACAAGGATAACTTCCTGCTGCGACATCTATTTACCCATTCCAACCCTTTGGACCTGCTGGAATATCTTTCCTTCCGTCCTGATGGATGGAGCTATTATGATCTCTGTCTTCTGGAATTCCTTAATGCTTCTGGCGCCGACTGAACCCATCGATGTCTGTAATGCGCCCATCAGATTCTGCGAGCCGTCGTCATACCTGGCCGGGCCAAACACTATTTCTTCCAGCGTACCGGTCGTGCCGACATGTATCCTGGTGCCGCGCGGTAAGTTAGCGTGCGGCGTGGCCATCCCCCAATGAAAACCGCGTCCGGGCGCCTCTACTGCGCGGGCGAAAGCCGAACCGACCATTACAGCGTCGGAACCGCAGGCTAACGCTTTACAGATATCCCCTCCGGTCCTCATCCCGCCGTCCGTGATTATCGGTATATATTTTTTGGTCTTATTATAAAAGGCGTCTCTCGCGGCGGCGCAATCCACTGTTGCGGTGACCTGCGGGACCCCGATACCCAGAACCCCCCTTGTCGTGCACGCCGCGCCGGGGCCGATCCCTACCAATATCGCGGCCGCGCCTGATGCCATCAGTTCATACGCGACTTCGTAACCGACGCAGTTACCGATGATTACGGGTATCTTCATCATCTTATTGAATTTCTTGATATCGAGAGCCTGATATTCCTTCGAGATGTGCCTCACGGTGCTGACCGTTGATTGTATGACGAATATATCCGCGCCGGACTCCTGCGCTATCTTTCCGAATCTCTCAGCGCGCTGCGGGATCGAGCTTACGACCGCCGGGACATCGGCGTCTTTTATCTGGCGGATCCTCTTCTCTATTAATTTTTCCTGTATGGGCTTGGTATAGATCGATTGGATTATCTCTGTGGCCTTTTCCGGGTCTGCCCTGACCAATTGTTCTAGGACTTCATCAGGGTCTTCGTATCTTGTCTGGACGCCCTCGAGATTTAAGACCGCGATGCCGCCCAGCTTACCCATGGCTATCGCGAATTTTACATCGACCACACCGTCCATGGCGGCAGCGAGGATAGGGACATTAAATTTTTTGCCGTCAATTTCCCAGTTTGTGTTTACTTCGGCAGGATTTATCGTGACTCTTCCGGGGGCTAACGCGATCTCATCGAACCCATAGCAACGGCGGGCCTTACGTTTGATGCCTATATATTCACCCATCTATCGGGAGCCTCCTTGAGGTAGGGTTATATGATACAAAAATCCCCCGTTAAAGTCAAGGAAAAGAACAAATTTACTGAAATTTAAGTCTCGCTTGGCCTTATTTATTACTCGCAGCAAGCAAGAGCAACTGCGTCATAAACCGGCTCTGCGCGAGACGTTAAATTTCAGTATAAATAATACGCCCCTTAAGCTAATAGCTAAGGGGCGTATTTGTATTCAGCAGTTGAGTTATTTAACTATTGCGAGGATGTCGTCGGCATCGATGATGAGGTACTCCTTGTCATCGACCTTGACTTCGCTCCCGGAATACTTTCCGAAGATCACGATATCTCCGGCCTTTACATCGGGCGCTACGACCTTGCCGTTCTCGAGCGTTTTGCCCGAGCCTACCGCGATGACTTTGGCTTCCTGCGGTTTCTCCTTCGCCGTATCCGGAAGGATTATGCCGCCCTTGGTCTTCTCCTCTGCGCTTAATACCTCTACTATGACTTTATCGCCTAATGGTTTAAGGTTCATTTAGATTCCTCCTTTTAGGGTCTAATACATTCCTTCGCCGTAGCCGCCGTGCGGTGGCATAGGAGGAGTCTTTTCTCTTTCCGGCATATCGGTGATGAGCGCCTCGGTCGTAAGGAGCAGGCCGGCAATAGACGCGGCGTTCTGTAACGCTGTCCTTGTGACCTTGGTCGGGTCGATTACGCCTGATTCTATCATATCGACGTAATCCGACCGCATGACGTCATAACCGATGTTTGTCTTTTCTTTCTTTACGTGCTCGACTACTACCGAACCCTCGAGCCCGGCGTTCTGGACTATCTGTCTTAAAGGTTCCTCGAGAGCGCGTTTGACTATCTCGACGCCGATCTGCTCGTCGCCGCTAAGCTTCATCTTATCGAGCGCTGAAACGCATCTCAACAGCGCGACACCGCCGCCCGGGACGATACCTTCCTCGACGGCAGCCCTGGTCGCGTGAAGGGCATCCTCGACGCGCGCCTTCTTCTCCTTCATCTCGGTCTCGGTCGCGGCGCCGACATTGATGACGGCAACTCCGCCCGAGAGCTTCGCTAATCTTTCCTGCAGCTTCTCTTTATCGTAATCCGAATCGGTCTTCAATATCTGGGCTTTGATCTGCTCGATCCTGCCTTTGATATCCGAGGTCTTTCCGGCGCCTTCGATGATCGTGGTATTATCTTTATCGATCGTTACTCTTTTGGCGCGGCCGAGGTCGTTGATTTCTATGTTCTCGAGTTTTTTTCCGAGGTCTTCGGTTATGGCTATACCGCCGGTCAATACCGCGATATCATCGAGCATCGATTTCCTTCTGTCGCCGTAGCCCGGGGCTTTGACCGCGCAGCAGGCGAACGTCCCGCGTATCTTATTGATGACCAATGTCGCGAGCGCCTCGCCGTCCACTTCCTCGGCGACGATGACCAAAGGCCTTCCGGTCTTGGCTATCTTCTCGAGCAGGGGAAGCATGTCCTTTACGTTTGATATTTTTTTCTCATTGATAAGGATGTACGGGTCTTCGAGTATTGCTTCCATCCTTTCCGCGTCGGTCACGAAATAAGGCGAGAGATAGCCCTGGTCGAACTGCATGCCCTCGACGACTTTCAGGGTCGTCTCGGTGGACTTCGCTTCCTCAACGGTTATTACGCCGTCCTTGCCGACCTTGTCCATCGCCTCGGCGATCAGATCACCGATTGTGGTGTCGCTATTTGCCGCGATGGATGCGACCTGTGAGATCTCTTTCTTATCTTTTCCGATTGATTTGGAGAGTTTCTTTAAGTGTTCGATGACTTCTTCGACGGCCTTGTCGATCCCGCGCTTTAAGGCCATGGGGTTTGCGCCCGCGGTCACGTTCTTGAGGCCTTCTCTGTAGATAGCTTCGGTGAGAAGCGTTGCCGTGGTGGTACCGTCACCCGCGTTATCAGAGGTCTTGCTGGCGACTTCCTTGACCATCTCAGCGCCCATATTCTCAAACGGGTCCTGGAGCTCTATCTCTTTTGCGACGGTGACGCCGTCTTTTGTGATGGTGGGTGAGCCGAATTTCTTATCGAGGACTACGTTGCGGCCTTTCGGGCCGAGAGTAACTTTTACAGCTCTCGAGAGCTGCTCGACGCCCGATAAAATCTTGCGCCTTGCTTCCTCGTTATACAGTAATTGCTTTGCCACTTTTGTTCCCTCCCTTTTTATTTTACTATCGCTAAAATTTCCGATTCCCTTAAGATCAGTAGGTCCTCATCCTTGTATTTTATCTCTGTGCCGCCGTAACGGCCATAAAGGACCACGTCCCCGATTTTTACTTCCAGTTCCTTTACCTTGCCGTCATCCAGGAGCTTACCCTTGCCAACGGCCACTATCTTGCCCTTGGACGGCTTCTCCTTCGCTGTGTCAGGCAGGATTATTCCGCCCTTGGTCTTCTCTTCCTGCTCCGTGGGCTTGACCAAAATCCTGTCACCTAACGGTTGAACCGCCATTTGTACACCTCCTTTAATTCGCCCGCAGCCGAATTGCTGCGAATTAACCCTGAAGCCTGCGATGAAAATTCCGTAGGAATTTTCGAGCGTTTAGGCGAAGGGTAAGTTAATTATACCTTGAAAAGCTTAATTTTAGAGGAATTTAGCACTCCTATACGCTGAGTGCCAAATATGGCATATATTATATGATTTCTGCGGATTTTGTCAAGGAAAAAATATTTCAGGACGTAAACAGGGACTATATCAACCCTGTCTTCTTCAAGTCTTTTGCAATTTTCTTCGCGAGGATTTTGCCTACTTGTTCTGGAGTTTCAATCCCAATGCTCTTATCCCCGTTGTATTCACCCGAAAATTTCGTTTCGTTATTTTTAATGCCTTTATAGACCACCTTATCGGCTATCAACATTGAAAAGTCGGCGCCGCGCAATATTTTTGTTATGGTGACTTCAATAGTGATATCGGCGCCATCTTTGACAAAAAGGATCGGATATTTGGAATTGGCCGAATTGTTTTCGATATTCTGGCATATCTGTTCGGCCATCGTGAGGTTAGCTTCGTCTGCCTGCTTGACTACTTTTGCCCACTCCTCATCGCTGTATAAGATGTTATCGACGAATTGATTGGCCATTGCCGTGACGCCGATCGGTTTATTTTGGTCCGCCCCCGCCCCTTCCCTGTATTTTTGTATGCCTTTGACCAATTTTTGGTCCATTATGGCCTTCTTGTAACGCAGGCTCGAGATATCCTCCTTGAAAAAAACCGGCTGTATCCTGACCTTCAGCAGCCTGGCCGTTCCCCCTGACCCAATGTCACAGCCTATAAAAGAAATCCCTATTATGATGCAAAGGAAAGCCGTGATTAAATAAGATGTCTGGCGCATTTCCGTTACCTTTCTTTTGAGGATCTGTCGTAAATTATCCGTAAACCGTGCAGGGTAAGGTTCGGATCTACTTTTCTGATTAATTTAGAATATTTAGTCATCAGCGCGGCATGGCCGCCGGTGGCGATGACGATCGCTCCCGGGTATTTGGCTTTGAGCTTGGCGATGATGCCGTCGCATAGCGAACCGAAACCGTGGAATACCCCGCTTCTCATGCTGTCGACCGTATCGCGGCCGATAAGCCCTTTAGGCGGCGAAAGTTTTATCTTCGGCAGGAGCGCAGCCTTTTCCGAGAGGGCGTTAAGGGATGTCTCGATGCCAGGGACGATTATCCCGCCCCGATACTCCCCTTTCTTTGATATCACGTCAAAAGTTATCGCTGTCCCGAAGTCGATGACGATTGCGGGATATCCGCAAAGTTCTTTAACCGCGACCGCGTCAACGAGCCGGTCCTGCCCGACCTGTCTTGGGTTGCGGTAGAGATTTTTTATCGGCGCTTTGATATTCCCGCCCAATACAAACGGGCGTATCTTATATTTTTGAGCGACCATCTTCTTTATGATAGGTGTCACCTTCGGCACGACGCTCGATATTATTGCCGCATCAATATTCTTTGGCAGCTTAATCGCCTTCTTATAAAATACGCTCTGCGTTGAAATCTTCCAGGATGATTTAAGCTTCTTCCCTTGGAATGCTCCGAAAGCGATTGTTGTGTTTCCGACGTCTATTGCAAGCAGCATTATCTCACCATTAATACATCACCGGCCATGATATGTTCGGTAAAACCGCTGTCGAGCCGGACGACCAAAGCGCCGCTCATGTCGAGGTCGACCGCCACGCCCTCTATCTTCTTGTTTTGGCAGACGATCTTTACTTCTTCGCCGAGAGTGTGTGAAAAGCCTCTCCATTTCTCGATTATCTTCTTGAAGCCCTTCTCCTTAAATATAGAATATTGATGCTCGAGTTCTCTTAGAAGTTCCTGCGTGAGCTCGACGCGCGCAACGCTCTCGCCCACTTCTGCCTTGAGTGATGTCGCCTCTTTCGGCAAGTCGGCCTTCGCGGTGTTGACATTTATGCCGATGCCGAGGACGATGTATTTTACGGTGTTTATCTCGGCGCTCATTTCGGTAAGTATCCCGCAGACCTTGCGGTTATTTATCAGGATATCGTTCGGCCATTTTATGAGGGCTCCGAGGTGCGTTGCCTTGCGGATAGTGTTCGCGACAGCCACCGCGGACATAAGGGTTATTTTCGGCGCGTCA
>MHHC01000064.1 GCA_001805885.1 Omnitrophica WOR_2 bacterium RIFCSPLOWO2_12_FULL_51_24 | reverse complement strand
CTTATTCGCCTTCTGCTGGTCGTCCCAGAAGCCGGGTTCTGACATCCGGCCCTCGAATGCGCTTATATCCTTCCCGGCGGTATCGAGGTCAAAGATACCTCCGCAGGTTAGCCAAGGTCTCTTGCGCTTGCTTTAATCTCTTCTTAAGGTCCTCAAGCATGATTCTCCTCCGTAAGGCATTTACAGGATTAAAATTATACCAGTTTGGGGGTCATAAAACAAGGGTAAACCCAAATTTTGCATGCGCTTCGGGCTAGCAAAATTTGCCCCGAGGGGCCGCCAGCTTAAACCCAACGGGGTTTAAGCTGCTTGGCGGGGTATCCCTGAATTGCTAAAGCAAATTCAGGGATAAATGGCGGGTAAAGCGGGAATTCAGAATTAAGTATTATTTCCCCCTGGTCCTGGCACCTGATGGTGAATAACATTAAAAGGAATTGAACCAAGTTCGTGCCCATCAACATTTATATAGAAACAATACTCTCCAGGAGTTTTAAAGGGTGTGAATAAATCGATAATTATATTATGGTACCCTTTTCGCTGACTGGTCGGCGGTTGAAAATTTAACCTCAACTCGGGAATCACTCTATGCCCATCACCGTCCATCAGGGTAACTTCTAGATTATGCAATCTCCCCATCTCCGTTATTTCAAGTTCAACTGTCGCTACAAGACCCATCTTAATAGGCGGCAATTGTGAAGGATCCTTGCCTTGAGGTATTGAAATATTAAATATATTGATCCCCCCTCTTAGAACAGAAAATGTGTTATCAGGATTTGGGCTAACCGCTTCACACAAAAACAAATTTTTTAATATCATCTCTTCTTCTCCTTTACTTTGGATTCCAGGTTAGCAAGAGTATCGATAGAAATCTCAAACCAATCAAACACATCCTCTTGCGTCGCTTCGCTTTTGGCTATTTTGAGAATCAAGCCGTTATATTTTTCGAGCGACTCAACGTCATAACCGTTTAGCCTCAAAAATACTCTTCCGCAGACAAAAGCAGCTCTCTTGTTCCCGTCTTTAAAAGGGTGATTTTTGATCATGCTATAAACGAGAATCGCTGACTTTGAAGCAATAGTCGGATATAGATCTCTCCCCGCAAATTCTCGCTGAGGGTTTACGATAACCGACAATAAAGCATTGTTATCCCTAATGGCTCCGAATCCCCCAAACTTATTTATTTGTTCGCGATATATATCCAGAACTTCGTTATAGGTTAGGTATCTAATCTTCATTTGCAAGCCTCCTTAAATATTCATCGCTGTCCTGAACAACGATATTTAATTGCTTCCTGAACTCTGCATCGGGAATATAAATATGGTAAGTCTCAATAACCCTGTCTATCCCCTGTTTCAACAGTTCAGTCATGGGTATCTTTGTTGCTTGATGAATTTGAGCTAGTGCCTTTATTCTGTTTTTGTCTAATCTAAAAGACATTATTTCCTTGATTTCCTTTATGTCCTTCATGTTAGCCTCCTTTTTAGGTAAAGTATACATTATCAAATTTGTAATGTCAAGTAATATTTTGTAATATATATATTACAAATATGAGCTGATTATAGATAAAAATATTTAGGGGTCATAAAACAAGGGTAAATGGCAGGATAACAGCCTGCTTTACTTCTTTTCCAATAATAAAAGCAATCGCTTAAGTTCTACACCATAGGCGTATCCGCCGAGCTTTCCGTCCGAGGATACGACGCGATGGCATGGGATGATGAGCGGCCAGGGGTTGCGATGGAGCGCCTGCGCGACGGCGCGGGTGGCTTTGGGCTTTCCGATCCGCCCGGCTACCCAGGCATACGAACGGGTTTCGCCTGAGGGTATTTTCATGATGCATTTGTAGACGCTTATCTCGAAGGCAGTGCAGCCGTCAAAGAGAGGATGTGTTTTTGCGCGTTTTTCTTTTCTTCGTTCTTTTTTCACCGACCAGCGCCTTTCGCCTTAATATGTGATGGTACCTTATAGCGAACCTGTGCGACTCATCACGTATCCGCTGGATCAATTGCAGCGCCTTGGATGAGGGCGGTAACGCGATCGGCAAGGTCCTGTCTAAAGTATATATATGTTCGAAGACTTTTGCAATACCGATGATCGGGACGTCCTTGAGGCCTGCCGACCTTATTTCATGCGCCGCGGCCGAGAGGTGGCCCCTTCCCCCGTCTATGATTATAAGGTTAGGGGTCGGAAGCTTATCCTTAAGCGACCCCATGTACCGGCGTCTTACTATCTCGCGCATCATCGCGTAATCGTCCTGGCCCTTTATCTCTCTTATCCTGAACATCCTGTATTTAGACTTCTCGGGCCTGCCGTCCCTGAACGTCACCATCGAACCGCAGGCTTCCTCTCCCTTGATGTTCGAGATGTCGAACGCCTCGATGCGTGCCGGTGTTTTTTTCAGGCCCAGGACTTCGGCCAATTCGCTCAGCCCCGCCGCGCCGACGGATCTCTTCCCGTAGACCGCGGTGCTCAGCGCCTCTATCTGGTTGCGGACTTCGGCAGCTTCCTCGAATCGCCTTTCGCCGGAGAGCTCCTTCATCTTCCCGGTCAATCCCTTTATCAGCTCACCCTTCCTGCCCTCGATAAAAAGTATGATCTCCTTTATCCTCTCCGCGTAATCCCCCCTTGAGGCCTTGCCTTCACACGGCGCCGAGCAAAGCCCGAGGTCGTCATATACGCATGCCTTCCTGGGCAGGGAGGCGCAGGTACGGAAGGTGAAAATCTTGCGTATCACCTTAACTGCTTGACGTAAAAGCGCAGCATCGGTATACGGCCCGAAATAGAGCGCGCCGTCGCTCTTTCTTCCGCGTGCGACCATGACGCGCGGAAAATCTTCGGACATTGTTATTTTTATGAGAGGATATGTCTTGCTGTCGCGCAGGTCGACATTGTACTTCGGCTGGTGTTCTTTTATGAGGTTAGACTCGTAGAGGAGCGCTTCGACCTCGGTCGCTGTCGTGATCCAATCGATATCCCGAATTCTCGGGATCATCGCCGAAATGCGCGGCGATTGGTCGCTCGAACGCTGGAAATACGAGCGGACCCTGTTGCGCAGCGATGACGCTTTGCCGACGTATAATACCTTACCGTCCCCGTCCTTGAAGATGTAAACTCCGGGCTGGTCCGGTGCCTTTTTCAGCTTCTCCTTAATATCCATTTCATGAATCCCTTGAATTCCTTCACGTCGAATATGAGGCAGGCGGTAAAGAACGTGGCCATTCCGGCGAGAATGACGATCGTTATCTGAAGGACAGGCCTAAAGTGCAAGACAGCATTAAGCCAGATGAGGACTATCCCCATGATAATGCCGGGCATCATGGCGCGCATAAACGATGCGAGTATCTTACGGCCGCCGAGCGGGCCGATCTTCTTCCTCAAAAGATAAAAGAGTGAGAAGAAGTTGAATATGCTTGCGATAGACGTGGCAAGGGCGAGCCCTCCGACTTTCATCGGGAACATCAGGACCACATTCAACACGGCGTTAAGCAGGAAAGCCATAAAGGCGTTCTTGACCGGTGTGACCGTATCCTTAAGCGAATAGAATGCCGAGACGAGTACCTTGACTCCGGCATATGAGCACAATCCTATCGAAAAATACAACAGGGCCGATGAGGTTATCCTGGTCGAATAAGCGTCGAAAGAACCTCTCTCGAATAATGCGCGCACGATCGGCTCGGACAGGACTATAAGCCCGATCGCAGCCGGTATGGTCATGAAAAATACCGAGCGCAGCGAGAACGAAAGCGTATCCTTGAATTTCTCGATATCCTTACGGGCGGCATGCTCCGACAAAGTAGGAAGCATCGCCTGAGAGATCGCGGTGGAAAATATCGCGAGCGGCAGCTGCCATAGCCTGTTCGAATAATATATCGCAGCGATCGCGCCCTCACCGACTATGCCTGACAACGATGCGAGCGCCGTATCCACCATGACGTTCAACTGATATACGCTCGAGCCTACGGCCCTCGGCAAAAGCAGTTTCCCGATCTCCGTCGAGGCCGGATGCTTGAATTTATTGAAGCGCGGTATTCCCAATCCCCTCTTAAACAATTGGGGCAGCTGGACCAGTAATTGAAGCAAACCGCCGGCCAGCACGCCGATAACAAGCCCCATCACCGGGACCTTCATGATGGGGCATAAAAATACGGCTGCCATAATAAATACCAGATTCCACAGGGGCTGGCTGAACGAGGATGCGCCGAAAAGCTTTAACGAATTAAGGACGCCGGTGGTGTAAGCAGTAAGCCCGATGAGGAATATGTACGGGAAGATCGTCCGCGTAAGGGTAACGGTAAGCCGAAATAGCTCGGCATTCTTGACGAAACCCGGCGATATTATCGCGACTATAACCGGCGCAAAAATAACGCCGGCCACAGTTATGGCCGCCAGGATTACCGTCATCGCGTTGAGCAGTACCCGCGCCAGCTTCCAGAACTCTTCTTTCGGCTTAGTGGCGGCGTACCCCGTCAAAACCGGGACAAAGGCCGCATTTGCCGCGCCCTCACCGACCAGGTCGCGCAGCAGGTTTGGTATCCTGAATGCGACGACAAACGCCTGGAAAGGCATCGAGGTCCCGAAGATGGCGGCTATCACGATATCCCTTATGAAGCCAAGGATGCGGCTCGCGGATATGCCGAGGCCTATCACTCCCGCCGATTTCGCCAGAGATTTATGTGTTGACATTTTCCGCCCTATATGGTATTTTTACACAATCTTAATTCGAAAGGAGAAAGGGAATTGCCTAATCTAAAATCTGCATTCAAAAGTATACGCAAGGACAAGAAGAGACATACGAGAAACCAGAAGATCAATACCGAGCTCAAGTCCCTCGCCAAGAAGTTCACTATGGCTATAGCGGCAAAACAGGCTGATGAAGCTAAGAAACTCGGGGCTACTCTCGTAACCAAACTCGACAAGGCGCGAGCCAAGGGCATCATACACAGAAATACCGCATCGCGCAAGAGAGCCCGCATCCTAAGCAAGCTCGCTAAACTCAGATAATCTCACCACGAGAGATTCCAGGATAACCCTTTTATCAATGTCCCTATTTTTGCAGTCTCGGTCTGCCTCAGCCAGATAAGAAAGGGACTTTTTAAGCCACTTCTTGGCCCGGTCAGGAGGACCTTTGGACCTCGCGGCGCGTTTTACCCCGGCCCCCATCGCCCCGATTATATTCTCCGGGCGCACCGATTCCCTCAAAAGTTCAGATAATATTAAAAGGGAACGTGAAGCCTGCCCGCTCATCATCGCCTTTGTCATATCGAAGACCGTCTCCTCAAGCGACTTTCCCACGAGCGCCTCGACATCCTTCTTTTCTATCGCCTCGCGCTCGCCGGCATAACTGGTAAGTTTCTCTATCGCCATGCGCAATTTCTGAAGATCGTTTCCGACCTTTGCGATAAGCAGTTCTATCGCGTCCCGGCCGATCTCTTTTTTGTAAAGGGCGGCCTTACCGAGGATATAACGCCTCAGGCTTTCTCCGCTTAGGTTTTCGAAATTCTGGACCTTCGCTAATTTTGATAATTCGGAAAGGAACGGATCGCCGGCCGCTTCCCTCGGTGATATGCCGGCCGTCATGACGAGGATAGTGCTTTCTGAGGGATTTTTGGCGTAACTTATCACCGGATCCCTCGTCTCCTGCGGGAGTTTATCTATATCTCTTATTACGACAAATCGGGCTGGGCTCAGGAACGGATTCGTGTTTACGGCGTCCAGGAAAGCGTGTGGGTCGAACTGGTCGGAATAGAATATACTGTAATTGAGGTCGGGGTTGCCGCTTTCCTGCGGATTCCCGCCGGAAAGCGTCTTATCCTTTAGTTCGCGGAGAGCTTCTTCCTTGAGGGCGTTCTCTATTCCCAAAAATAGGTAAATCAGTCCTACCAATCTTCGACGGCCCTTTCGACGATCCTTTTTGCCAGGTCCGCGATAGCATTATTTATGGCGGTATCTTCAGATACGGAATTAGGCCCGGTCTGATTATATTCGAAAAAACCCACAAACCCTTTTTCACTCCAGACCCTTTTGCTTTTAGTCGCATTCTCAAGCGAGATATCGACTATGATATTTGCCCTGTATTCCTCTACGTTCTGGCTTAGCTGGTCGTATCTTAAGGGCTGTTTCTCAAAGTTGAGGAGCGCGCCGCTTAAGATCAGGTCCGCCTGGTCCTCTTTCGAGACGACTTTCAGATAACCATCGACGAGGAATCTGCTTATCACCGCGTCGGTTATCTTCGTCTCCATCCCCGGACGGTATAACCTGTAAGGATTGCGGTCCGATAATTCCGTGTTAATGTTGAGATCGACCTTATTCTCGAACGGTTTTATGAATATCGTTGTAGATTTCTTGTAAGCCAGCGAGTGGGTCGAATAACCGCAGCCGGCCATCGCGATTAGGCAGAGCGCCACCGATAGGAACGCAAGCCTTTCCTTCATTTTTTGGCCTTCTTCTCTATTATCTTCAATCTCTCATCGGCCTTTTTGGCCACGTTTGTATCAGGAAAATTATCTACTATGTTCCTGTAATATACTTCGGCCGAGTCGTACCATTTCTGTTTCCAGTAAAACTCCGCGATAGTGTAATCGCTTTCGGCCTTCTTCTCGCGAAGAGATTCGCGCATCTTGTCCGCCTCTCCGGTAAGTGTCGATTCCGGATGGCGCCGCGCGAAATCCTCTATCTCCTTAAGCGCGTCGTCGGTAACCGATTGGTCGTAGCTGGGTTTCAAAGACGCCTGGGAAGCGCAAAGCCCGACTTGGAAATTCGCCTCCTCCGCCAGCTTGCTCTCCGGGTGCTCATCGACCAGCTTCTGGAACGCGAGCCTCGCCTGCTGATAATCTCCGGCCTTCTTGTAGCATTCCCCTATCTTGAATAGCGACTGCTCGGCAAATTTTCCGTAAGGCGCATTATCGACCACTTTCTGGTAAATCTCAATAGCTTTATACACCGATGGGAACGTCGGTATACCCCACAGCCTCACTTTTTCTCCCGCGTAAAATTTCCCGGCTATTTCGTACTCCCGCTCTATCATCTCTTCTAAGCGCTTTGAGAAGGGATACGTCTCGATCCCCTTCTGATAGGCGTTGAACGCCTGCTCATATTCCTCTATAGCTTCGTAAGACTTACCGGCGTAATATTGAGATTCGGCGGCGAGTTCGGCCTGCGGATAGAAACGGACAAGCCTAAAAAATTCTTCCGCTGCTTTTTTATAATCTTTCGAATTATAGAATTTCATCGCCCAGTCGAATTGTTCCTGCGGCGTGTCTTTGACGGCCCATTTTGGATTTATCCAGGTGCCGGTCTGGGGAGTCCATATCCAGTAGGCGTGAAGCGCAGGCGAGACGGAAAGGAATAGAAGCGTTATCGCGACAGCAAAAAGATATCTTCTCATCAATTTTCTCATGTTTTTAATTTTGACGCTCAAGACGGGTCTATCTCTTGGGGATCGACCTCTCCACAAAGTCGCCCACGCCCCTTTTATCTTCTTCCGACATATCCATGAATTGGGCGCCGACTTCATATTGTTCGCCGTACGGCCTCTTGCGTATCCAAGCGACCTTCGAGACCACTCTGACAGGCTTAGGCGTAGAAGGTACTGCTATATCCAGGATAAGGCGCGTGAATACAGAGATGAACTCGTTCACCAGCAGGCGAACACCGCCGGTAGAAATATCCCTGGATATGGCATTTACGACAGAGTCATCCGCCTGCCTAATACCCCTATACTGCACAGACATTGCCGTGTTGACCCGGAGCTGCTGCCTTCTCTCAGGGAAATCATCCTTCCAATGCATACATTACCCCTTCGTAGAATCAATTTTATACTTCAAAGCGCTATTTGTCAACGTGAAATTTTATCCCAAATTTTGCTAGCGCGAAGCGCATGCAAAATTTGCCCGAAGGGCCGCCGCGAAAAACCCCGAAGGGGTTTTGAGCCGCTTGGCGGAGTATCCCGGATTTTTCTCATGCACTTTTTTGTGCAATAGCAAAATTTGGGATACCTCGCTAACGCTCGGGGCGGATTTTTCTATTGAAAAATCCGGGATTATATTTACTTTCAAAATTATCCACAGAAAGGTTTTTGCCGTCCATGGAGGCGAAAACCGACCCGCCGTTGTTAGTGCGGAAGATTTTTATCCCCTTCGCGGAAAGAAGGCTCTGGGTATCTTCTGACCGGGAGACTTCTCCAGCGGCTCTCCCTTGCGAGATTACGGCGTAAATAGGCCTGACCGAGTCAATAAAGGCTTCTGACCAGGGACTTAGCTTCTCGCCATGGTGCGGCAGCATGATCAGGCTTGACTTTAGAAGCGGCGGCGAGATGAGCATCGCTTCGGAGATGGCCTTTTCTCCGATATCGCCGCAAAACAGCATCGCCGATCCGCCGAACCCTACTTTAAGGGCAAGGGACATATCGTTTACGGATACGCTATGGTCTTTTGCCCATGCCGCAGGCGGATTCAGGCAAAGGATGCTGACGCCTTTTACCCCTTCTATCGAATCGCCCCGCCTCAAAATGAAACGTCTGCCTGCGGCTATCCTATTCTCCGATACCTCCCGGCTGAAATGCCTGTAGGCATAGGTATCGGATGTCGCGCCGTTATCGAATACATATCTCACCTTTAGTCCGTCAAGGACTGAAGCGAGACCGCCGACATGGTCGATATCG
>MHHC01000063.1 GCA_001805885.1 Omnitrophica WOR_2 bacterium RIFCSPLOWO2_12_FULL_51_24 | reverse complement strand
GAAAATCCCGGTAGATGCCACGCTTTATCTGGTTGCCTTCGGCATTGACTTTTATCGTCTCGGTCACGGTCATCGTCGAGTCCTTGTGGACGATGATGCGGCTGTCGAATGATAATATTCGTTCGGAGGCGTAAGAAGCGGGAAAAAACAGAAAAGTTAAAACAGATAGGAGAAGAAATAATAATGCCGAGAAATATTTGTGCTGGAACCTGTCCCTTCTAAACACGTCCCCGATCATAGTTTTACCTTGGGGGTTTGCCTTTCGGTGGCGTATTCTATCTCGAAAAATTCCGCCTTATCGAAATTGCAGGAGCCGGCGACAAGGTTGCTGGGAAAAGTCTGCGAGAGGATATTATAATCGCGGGCCGCGCCGTTGTAATATCTCCTCGCCATCTGCAGCTGGTCTTCTATCTCGACGAGGTTCTTGTGCAGGTCGAGAAAACTCTGATTGGCCTTAAGCTCGGGGTAGGCTTCGACGATGGCAAAAATGGATTTCAGCGCGCGGGAGATACCGTTCTCTGAGTCGGCTTTATTCTGGATCCCTTCAACCGAGATGCTCCTGGAGCGCAATACAGTCACCTCTTCAAGCGTCTTCCTCTCGAACTGTTTGTACCCCTTCACCGCCTCGACGAGATTTGGGATGAGGTCGGCGCGGCGTTTGAGCTGGACGTCTATCCCGCTCCATGCTTCCTTCATGAGGTTTTTGTATTTAACGAGGAGGTTATACGTGAAGACAGACCATATCACCAGCCCTACTACCAGCAACAATCCGGCTAATCCTAAAGGATAGACTTTCCCATCAATTAAGGAAAGGTCTAAACTTAACATTTTAGCCCCCTTGGATGATCAACGATACCTATGTCGCTCGGAGCTCTTCCGATAGACCTCAAAAGTGCCAGGGTCTCTTCTATCTGGATACCTATCTCTTCGGTCTCATGCGCGCGATGCGGATATATCGAGTAAAGGCCGCGGTATTTGAGCGGCGTGAGGTTGAGCATAACGGAATTCGCGCCTGCTAACAGGCCTTCCTTGCGCGCTTTTTTGTCCAGCGTCTCAAGCGCCGTAGTCACTACCACATTCGCCCTCCGCGGTTCGATGAAACGCGCCAGGGCGAGTATTTTAAGTATATCTTCTTTCGCCGGCGGCTTGGCTCTCGCTAACGGGGTACCCGGATGCGGGATAAAAGGCCCGAAGCTGAACATATCGGCATTCAGTTCCTTTGTCAGATAGAGATCGTTAACGGTATCCTCGGGGCTTTGGCCGGGAAGACCGATAAGCCCGCCGGTAATAATAAGATAACCAAGTCCGGCGGCGTCCCTTAAAGTGCGCAAACGCGTCTCCAGACGGCAGCCCGGATGGAGTTTTTCATAAATGGAGGGATTGGACGTCTCGAACCGCAGCAAAATACCTCTCGCTCCGGCATGGAAGAGCGTTTCGAGATCCCCGCGCGGCATCTCCCCGAAACTGATGAATATGAGCGCGGCGGCTTTGGCCTTTATTTCCCTTATTATCTCGGACAGCTCGGCCGCTGAATAACCCGCGCCTTCTCCGCTCTGCAGGACCAGCGCCTTGAAATGAAGGCCGTTTACCGCCTCACACGCGGCATCGACGATCTCCTGCCTGCTCATCCGGTAACGCTTGAGGCCCATGTTGGCAGAAGATATCCCGCAATAATGGCAACTCCTCCGGCAATAATTTGATATCTCTATTATGCCGTGGACGCAGCAGGCGTTCTTGTGGTATTTCTGGCGCAGGAAATTTGCCGCCTTGAATAAAATATTGAGTTCCTTCGGGTCCTTTAAACCCAGAAGATAAAGGAGATCTTCCTTCGACAGGTCTCTCTCTTCCAGCGCCTTGTCTATTATGCCGCCAAACCTTTTGCTTATGCCTTTTTCCCCGAGGTCGAGGCGGGAGAACCTCAGGTCTAATTCCTGCAGCTCGAAGAACGTCTCCTTCCATGTCGAGAGGATGTCTTCGGCTTCGGTGCGCGGGATCTTCTCTATGACATACCCGCCCTGCGCGTAGATATAATCGCCGCGTGTCAGGCCTTCTATCTCGCTTATCGCCTTCTTGCGCTGGCCGAAATAATCCACGGTCGCTATATTATCATTTACCGATTCGACCCTTCCGGGTATCGCGTAGCACATTTATCTACTCGCAATCAAAAGACAAAAGCCTTAACTCCCGCGCCGGGCTCTTCTCTATCTCGATCCGGGCGCCCTCCAACAAAGTCCCTTTAGCCTTCTCCTCGAAGAAAAAATTCAGGATGTCCCCGTTTATCTCGGTGAACTCGCCCATTCGCAGGTAGACCCTGGTTATCTTTTTCGCCTTCTGCTCTTTCCCAAGCCTGAGCAGGTCCTCAAAGATATCCTTTACTAGATGCATCTCATGCATCATGCATCTCATGCATCCGTGAATTCCTTTTTTATCTTCGTGATTATCTTATCGGCCGCGGCCCTGACTTCAGGAGAAAGGCATTCGCCGTGCCTTACTTCTTTGGGCTGGATCCCGATAAATTTTATTTCCGAAGCGGTATCTTCCTTCAAAATATGATAGATGACTTTCAGCGGGATGGCGTGTGTGGAGAGCGACGCTCCGGGTATATCCCCTTCGTTTATTACCTTCACCTCTCCCGCTTTTCCGCCGAAGTCCGCGGCGTCTATTATCACGATCCTGCCGGGCTTGAGCCCGGCCGCCTCTCCGATGAAATTTTCCGGATTATAGCCCGCATCAATGACAGCGAGAAGCTTGCTGTTACTGAGATAAGAGGCTATGTAAGGCCCTACGCCGTCGTCAGAGCGGAGGGTATTTCCTACGCAAATTATTACGGTTAAGGCCGCGGCCGGCTTCAGCAGATCATCTATTTCAGCGGTTAACAAATTTGACATCTAAGAAATGGGCGGAACAGGAGATGCACGGGTCGTAAGCCCTGACGAGCATCTCCATCGCGAGTGTGATCTCCTCGTCTTTCTTATCGAGGATCTCGGGGACGAGCTTTCTCATATCATGCTCTATATTGTTGAGGTTCTGGCCAGTCGGGATGACGCAATCGGCGTTCACGATCTTCCCGTCTTTGTCTATTTCGTAATTATGGAAAAGTATCCCGCGCGGGACCTCGACCGCCCCCACTCCGTTTCCCGCCTTTACGGGAATAGTCCCTTTCTCGTTGAGGCCCACAACGATCGCCTCGTCCTGGTTGACGCCTTTCTCTTTAAGATCTTCGAGGATGGAGATCGATTCTTCCAGGCAGTGGACGCATTCGACCGCCTGCGCCGCCGTGTTCAGGAAGGGATTTGTGGTTATGGGTTTGATCTTCAGGAGTTCGGCGGCCTTTTTCGCCCTGGGATGCAGTTTCTTGTAATTTAAGTTCAGCCTGGCAAGAGCTCCCACCATATAGGATTCGCGGCTGGCTTTGGCGTGCTTCGCCGAGGAATGCGGCACGACAAACTCGTTGGTCAGTTTAAGATAGTCCTTCTTGGAGATACGCAGGCCGTCGGTGGAGCCGATATCCCCCTCAAGCAGGGGATATTCGTCGGCATCGTTTACGAGCGCGACGTACTCGGTCTCCCTTTCGAATCCGGGAAATTTCAGCGTCGACAACAATTCCATCGTCGCTTCCATATCCGGCCGCAGGCCCTTGAGCATATCGAGCATGGCATCGAGGTCTTTTTCCTTGGGCAGCTTGGTAAATCCCCCGACGATCGCGGATATCGGATGGACGTGCCTTCCCACCAATATATCGCAGACGTCGTTAAAGGTCTTCTTCATGCGCAGGGCGCGGCGGACGACTTTATGATGCGTATCGATGAGCGGCACAAAACTTTTTACTCCCAGCAGGTCGGGCGCGACCAGCAGATATATATGGAGGATATGGCTATCGAGCATCTCCTGATGCAGCAGGAGCTTGCGCAGTTTTATCGTCTGCTCGCTCGGCCTTAAACCAAGGGCATCTTCGCCGGCCTGAATGGAGGCAAGGGTATGGCCGCAGGCGCATATCCCGCATATCCTTGAAGTGATATGCTGGGCCTCAAAGATAGACCTGCCCCTTAACATCCCCTCGAAGAACCGCGGCGCTTCGACGATATCCAGGCGGCACTCTTCCAACTTGCCGTCCTTGACGTTTACGACTATATTTCCGTGGCCCTCGACGCGGGTCAGGTATTCTACGTTGACTTTGACGTTCCTGCTCATTTTTTGGGCTTCTCTTCCTCTAATTCCCGCGGTTTATTGTACATATCCACCTTATTTACGACCCAATCGAGCGGGATCTTATATTTCTCGAGGATATCCATCTGGCCGGTCTTCGCCGGATTCGAGACCATCCCCCTGCACCCGTAGCAGATATTCCCGTTATTTATGCACCACGAGTTGCAGCCGGCCTTTGTGACAGGGCCGAGGCAGGTGATCCCCTTGTCATACATGCAGACGTTCTCGTTAAGTTTACATTCGACGCAGACCGCGTAATCCGGCGCCTCATATGGTATACCCTGCAAAGCCGCCTTGAGGACTTTGACTATCTCCGGCGGATAGACCGGGCAGCAGTTTATAAAATAATCCACTTTCACCACCTGATGGACCGGCCTTGTCAGGATAGTCGGAAAATATTTGGCGCCGTCCTTATAGACGTATTCCTTTATCTCATCGAGCGGGAATTTATTCTTCATCCCGTTGATCCCGCCTATGGTGGCGCATGAACCGTAGGCTATCACTACCTTGGCCTTCTCCCTTATCTTCTTTATGCGTTCGACGTCATGTTCGGTAGTGATACTGCCCTCGATTATCGCGATATCGTAATCCTCCGAACGCTCCGACATCACCTCGCGGAATGTGACCACGTCCACTAATTTCAGTATCTCGAGGAGCGTCTCGCCGAAGTTGGCCATCTGCAATTGGCATCCCTCGCAGCAGGTAAAATCAAAAAACGCGACTTTAGGTTTCATTATCAGATGGCCTCTTTTTTGTATTTTATCTGTTCGTAGGTGAATACCGGCCCGTCCTTGCAGCAATAATAATTCTGTATCTGGCAATGGCCGCATTTACCTACGCCGCATTTCATATTCCTCTCGAGCGAGACGAGTATCTGCCTCTCCGGGATGTTCTTCTTCAATAATTCGATTATGACGAATTTATACATAATGGGCGGCCCGACCACCACGCCAAAGGTGCGCGCCGGGTCAAGCGTCACGCCCGGGATAAGCGAAGTGATGAGCCCTATATTACCTTTCCAATCCGGGTCGGCGCGGTCGACCGTACAGCTGAAGTTGACATCCGTCCTCTTGCTCCATCCTTCCACTTCGTCGCCAAAGAGCATATCCTGCGGCGTCTTGCAGCCTAAAAGGATATGCACTTCCCCGAAATCCCTTCTGTTATCGATAACAAAATTTATGAGCGAGCGCAGCGGGACGATCCCGAGGCCGCCTGCGACAAAGATGAGGTCGTTTCCCTCGAGTATCTGCGTCGGGAAACCCTTGCCGAACGGGCCCCGTATGCCGACGGTATCCGAGGCCTCAAGGTTATGCAGGACGCCGGTGAGTTTTCCGGCTTTCCTTATCACAAGCTCGAAAGACCCCTTTTTGGTGGGCGATGAAGAGACCGATATCGGCGCTTCTCCAACGCCGGGGACGGACACCATTACGAACTGGCCCGGTTCGTGGTTAAGATTTTCGCCGCCGGCAAGGGCTATCTCGAAGTATTTCTCCTGCTTTGTCATCTGCTTCGTCCGCAGGATCTTGCCGGTCTTGATCAGATATTCGGAATCGGTTAATTTAGCTGTTTTCATTTCTTCTGTTCCGCCGCGAGGGCGTTGATCGTCTCCTTCAAACTTATCTTGGCCATGCAGGTCCTCGTGCATCTGCCGCAGCCTGTGCAGAAATACCTGCTGTAACGTTCGACAGGATATTTGAATTTCCTGAAATAGCGGTGGCGCTGGCGCGCGCCCCTGGTCTTGCGAAAATTCTCGCCGCCGGCCACTTTGGCAAAAGGTTCGGTCTGGCAGGAATCCCACCCCCTGGTCCTGTCGCCTGTATTGAAATCGAGATTTATGTTATCGAGGATATCGAAACAGTAGCACGTGGGGCATACGTTGGTGCAGTTCCCGCAGGCAACACAGCGCTTGTCGAGATCGTCCCACACTTTGCTGTCAAAGGCCTTATCGAAGAGGCCGGCAAGTTCGGCATGTTTGACATTGACCTCGTCTTTGAATATCTCCCTCTTCCTCGCCCTCACATCCTCCAACTCGTTGAGGTGTTTCTGCTCAGCGGGCACTAATAGCCTCGTCTTTTCGACGATCTCCTCTCCCAGCCCGGTATTGACATGGACTATAAAACTGTCGTTGAGTTCGGTAAAAAATAGGTCGTATCCGCCGTTGGGGATATGGTTATCGACCACCTTGCAGCTGGCGTATTCGTCGCAATAATCGTTGCATTCCAGCCCTATGATGATCAGTTTATTCTTGCGCCCCAGATAATTGGCGTCCTTCGGCTTATCCGAGAAGACCATGTCAAGGCACTGGATCCCGGCCAGATCGCATGTATGGACGCCGAATATGATCATCTTCTCGTATTCGAGTACGGCGTCGAAAAGACTCTCGGCCTTGTTGAATTCGATAAGTTTCTCTTTTTGCGGCATGAAGTATTTCTTAGGCGGGAGGATAGTGGGAATATATTTCACCGAGATCTCTTTTCCGGATTTGACCTCCCGGAAAGAGAAATTTTTGTAACCCGCGGCTACAGGAGCGACGACTTTCTCGATCTGAGCCAGCGCGGATATAAAATCGTTGAAATTTTCTTTCTTTAGAAGGAGGTATCGCATGGGTAAACTCGTGAAAAAATCGTTGCTAAAATTAAGTAATTATAACATCAAAGGAGGGAAATGTCACTAAAATTATTCCCCCTAAACATTAAATCTTATGCTTATTATGTCCCCGTCCTCTACGATGTAATCTTTGCCCTTGAGATGGAGTTTCCCCGCTTCTTTGGCCTTCTCCTCGCTGCCCAGTTCCGCGAGATCGGCGAATTTTGTGACTTCGGCGCGGATAAATCCCTTTTGCAGGTCGGAATGTATGGCGCCGGCGGCTTCGGGAGCGGAAGAACCGCGCTTGACCGGCCATTGCCTGACCTCATCCTCACCGACGGTAAAAAATGAAACGAGGTTAAGCGCCCGGATACAGAGGCGGCTGAGCATATTTATCGCCGGCTCCTCTATCCCGAGCGCGGAGAGGAATTCCTGCCGCTCTTTTTCCGTTTCGAGAGAGGCTATCTCCGATTCGACTTTGGCCGAGACGAGCATCACTTCTATCTTTAGGGATCCATAGGCCTTGTTGAGGCCGTCGAGGAGCGCCCTGTTATTCAGGTCGTCTTCCGAGACGTTTACCGCCAGTATCATCTCCTTGAGGGTAACGAACGGGTAGCTGGCGATGATCCTTCTCTCTTCGGGTTTCAGGTCGAGTAATCTCAGGGGGAGCTCTTTGTCTAAATGGGGTTTGATGCGCGAGAGGAGTTCTTTTTCCTTGGCCTTGGCCTCATCCTTGGCCTTCTTCAGGTCTAATTCCAGTTTCTCGAGGCGTTTATCGATGAATATGAGGTCATGCAGTATAAGTTCGGAATTGACGCTGTCTATATCGCGTTTGGGATCGACCGAGCCGTTTATGTGGTAGACCGAATCGTCCTTAAACTCCCTGACGACATGGCATATGGCATCGGTCTCGGCGATGTCCTTGAAGATATCGCCTTTGGTTATCGAGTCCTTCTCTATCTTCGGCAGGAGCTCGATATCTATCCTGGCTCTCACCTGTTTCTTAGGGTGGTAAAGAGCCACAAGCTTATCGAAACGGGGGTCCCTGATCTCGGCGATGCTCTTGATGTTCTTGCCCGAGGCGAGATCCTTCTCCGAGATCTTGTGGTTGGTCAGGAGTTCAAATAAGGTCTTTTTGCCGGTCTGGGGCAGGCCTATAATACCTATCTTCATAGATAGGGATTATATCTTAAACCGGCGCGGAAGACAACCACGAAAACTTGGCGTTATTCCTTTTCCACTCTTTGACGATAAAATAGCCCATGAAGCGGTGCGCAGCGTTCCTGAGGTGCAGCCTCAACAGCAGGGAGACCGCCCTGGAAAGCGAGTAGAATTCCGTGTACGCCTTAAGCACGCTTAACTGCAGTTCCTTTGCGGATATGAGCTTGGGCTTGAAGACGAAATGCTGCCCGTCATAGAGGCTCCAATCCTTGGTAAATATCCTTTTCTGGGATTCGAGGTCTTCATAGATCTTTGTCCCCGGGAACGGGGTAAGCGCCATCATCTGGATGGTGTCGATCTTCTGTTTTAGCACAAATTTGAGCGTCTCCAATACGGTCTCTATATTGTCGTCGTCCCCGCCGATGACGAACATCCCGTGGACCTTGATCTTGCTTTTGTGGAACGCCTTGATCGCGTTTATTATCTGGGCTACCGTCTGCTTCTTGTCGTAGGCGGCAAGGGTCTTCTCGTTGATCGACTCGATGCCGACGCATACGGAACCGCAGCCGGCTTTGGACATAAGGTCGAGCAATTTATCATCCCTGGTGACGTCGCAACGGACCTGGCACGACCAATTCCCTATTTTGTTCTTAAGCAGGAGGTTGAGTAATTTGTATGTGCGCCTCGGAGCGGCCGCGAAATTGTCATCACAGAAAAAGATCGACTTCTTATTATTATCCGTTAACTCTCCCATCACGTTCTCGGCGCTCCTGAAACGGTATTCGCGCCCGAACATCTTCGTGACCGAGCAGAAACTGCAGTCGTAAGGGCAGCCTCTCGAGGTCGAGATAGGCGTGGCCAGACAGCGGCTCCTGTCGCCTTTTATCAATGAAAAATCCGGGTACGGCAGCGAGTCGAGATCTTTAACGGGGCGCCCTTTTACTATCGGCTCCGTTATCCTGCCTTCGGCGATATCCGCTATCATTTCTTCGGCCTCGCCGACAACGACCTGTCTCGCGTATTTTATCGCTTCTTCCGGCAGGAGGCTCGCGTGAACTCCGCCGATTATCACTTTTTCCCGGGGAAATTGGGCGGCTATCTCGTATCCGCGTTTCGCGGTCGAGGTCAGGATCGAGATCCCTATCAGGTCCGCTTCCAGCTTAGAGTAATCCGGCTTGAATATATCCTCATTATATATCTCGACCTCATGCCCGCGGGCTTTAAGTATGGTCCCCAGATATATCGGTCCCAATAACGGCATGGATATCTTGCTGTATACATTCGCTTCTGTCGAGCGCGGTTCAATAAAAACTATCCTCATCTTGTCCTGCTTTCTCCGTGAAAAAAAGGCCCCGAGATAACCTCGGGGCCGTTGTTTGCGGGTCTTAGACCCTTCAGGGTTACGCCTTTGTTACATTTTTGGCTTGTTCGCCTTTGTCGCCTTTTTCGATGTCGAAATTGACTGCCTGGCCCTCTTCCAGAGTCTTGTAACCGTCACCCTGGATGGCGCTGTAATGCACAAATACGTCATTACCCGACTCAGGGGTTATGAATCCATAACCCTTCTGATTGCTGAACCACTTTACCTTGCCTATTGCCACTGCACTACCTCCTTTCGATAAAAATTATAAATAAGGGCAGAACAGAAAAAACCGTAAGGTTAGGCTATCTTGCCTTACGGTTTAATTATAATACACCATCTCCCGCTCTTTGTCAAATAATTATTTAAACGCTCCGCGGACCCGATCAGACCTTTCCTTAAATGGTATCAGGAAAGTCTACCCTTTAGGGTTAGCGCCGAGGTGGAGCTTCAGAAAGCCGAAGAAGTAATGAAGTGAAACCCCACCACCGGAGCCGGATCCTTCCCTGCATAAAGACGTAGGAGCGCCTTCATTCCCCGAATTTACAATAATATGAAAGCGCTCCGAATAGCTCATACGCCGCCTATATCCTTATTTAAAACTTTGATAGCGAGTTCATCGTTTAAGGTCTTCCGGATGACGCGAAGAGGCAATCCCGCATTTATAAGCAGGGTTATCTTGGTAAGGCGACTGTTGATAGCGTCCTCGTCGTATAGGCGGACGTTCCCCTTCTTCGAGATGACGTTTATCAGGCCGAAATTGGTATAGTGGTTGACCGTCTGGTAGGTGAGGTTATGATTTTGGACTATCTCTTTAGCGGATATGAGCTTCTGCTTCATTTAACCCCATTTATTGTAGTTACAATAATTATGATACTTATATTTGTTATCAAACTTATCACAACTACAATAACTTGTCAACAAAAAAAATCAAAGCAACTCGCTTGAGACCGTGTCGCAAAAGAGGAATCCCTTCTTTGTAAGCGATATCCCCGAACCCGCCCCCCTCGCCTTTTTGTGTCTTATGAGTCCCGCGCCTGAAAGCCTTCTGACGGCATCCGCCTCGATCTGAAGGAGATCGTACCCTGTCTTCTTCTTAAACCAATTAAAACCTATGCCTTCCGCCGTCCTTATCTTTACCGCGGCCGTCTCCTTCCCTTTTCGTTCCCCTGTTAACTTTTCGGCCGAGATAATGGCGCTCTCTCCATCCGTTGTCTTCTCTATATACTCCGTAATATCAGGTACGTGTCTCTTCCTGACCCCGTCTATATATGACACGGCCGACGCCCCGAGGCCGATATACTCGTCATTCCGCCAATAATTGAGGTTATGCGCGCATTCGAAACCTTTTTTGGCGAAGTTCGATACCTCGTAATGCTTGAAGCCGTGCCTGGGAAGATATTCCATCACGAGGGAATACATCCCCGCCGAATGATCTTCATCGGCAGGGACGACCTTGCCTCTTTTCTTCGCGTCAAAAAGCGGCGTGCCCTTCTCGTAAGTCAGACAGTAGCATGATATATGAGTGACCGGCAATTTTACCGCCCGCGCGAATTCGGCGGAACAATCATCGAGCGTCTCCCCCGGAGAGCCGAATATGAGATCTATGTTAAGGTTATCAAACCCTTTCTTCTTCGATAATGTGACGGCGTCTATCGCTTTTTTGGCGTTATGGATCCTGCCCAACCTCTTTAATTTCACGTCGCTGAAAGACTGCACCCCTATGCTCAGCCTGTTGACCCCCTCATCCGAAAAGAGGCTGAGCTTTTCGCCGCTCAGGCTTTCGGGATTCGCCTCGATCGTAAATTCCCTGCCGCTTCCGGCGAATTTCCGCGAAGCGCTCCGTAACAGCCTCTTCATGTCGGCGGTCTCCAGCGCCGTGGGCGTACCGCCTCCTATAAATATCGTGGAAACCGGCCTCTCGAGCTTTTCTATCTGCCCGCAGATGACGCCTATATACGCGCCGGCAAGGCTCCTGTCATAGGCCACGCTGTAAAAATCACAGTACGCGCACTTCCTTTTGCAAAAAGGTATATGGATATATAGCGCTGCCGGGGGCATTATCTTTTACTGTTTAATAATTCCGATATCGTCACAAACCTATAGCCTTTTTCCTTTAGTTTCCTTACCAGCCGCGGGATAGTCTTGACTGTTTGCTTACGGTCTCCTCCTTCAGTGCTGAAAACACCTCCGCTATCATGGAATAGAATGATATCTCCCGGCCTGATATGTCTTAAAAGGTATGAGGTAATCTGCTTATCGTGAAATGTCACCCAATCCTTGGAGTTTAAAGACCATAACACGATACCATATCCCATCTCCTTGATCTTTTGTTTCTCCACATTAGTAAGCCAGGCCTTAGGCGGCCTGAAATATCCTGTCGTCTGCCCGGTGACGTCCTTGATGATCTTCTCCGTATCATTTATCTCTTTCCTGAGTTCGTCTATTTTATAATAGACCATGACCTTATGGTCGTATCCGTGGTTTTCTATCTCGTGTCCTTCACGCGCAACGCGTTTTGCGGTCTCGGGATATTTCTCCACATGTTTTCCCACCATAAAAAAGGTCGCTTTGATACCTGCCTCTTTAAGCTCGTCGAGGATCTGCGGCGTCCATACCGGAGAGGGGCCGTCGTCGAAAGTCAGGGCGACTAGCTTATTATCGGTATTGACGCGGTAGATAGTGGATTTGCGCACGATGACCGCCTGGTCAAAAAAGACGGTAAAGAGCGTAATGGCCGCGGCCGCGACAATAACGGCTATCGCCAGGATCTTGAGGTATCTTTTAAGGTTTCGCATATCCGGCTGGAATAAGGGACCGTTAGAAATTCTCGGAAAGGACCTCGTAAAACGCCTGCGGGTGTTTGCAGGCCGGGCATTCTTTGGGAGCTTCCACTCCTTCGGACACGTAGCCGCAGTTTATGCAATGCCATTTGACCGGGGTCTTCTTTTTAAATACTTCTCCGTTCACTATGTTGCTTATCAGCCTTCTATATCTCGATTCGTGGAATTTCTCCACTTTTGAGACCTGCTCGAACGAACGGACAACTTCGGGAAATCCCTCGTCTTTGGCTATCTTCGCGAAATCTGAGTATATCGTGGTCCATTCCATGTTCTCCCCGGCTGCCGCGGCCTCAAGGTTTGATTTTGTGTTATTGATCATACCGGCGGGGTAGGTGGCCGTTATCTCGGCATCGCCGCCCTCAAGATGCTTGAAAAAAACTTTAGCGTGTTCCTTCTCGTTCTCCGCCGTCTCGATGAATATATTAGCTATCTGCTCGTAACCTTCTTTCCTGGCAGCGCTGGCAAAATAGGTATATCTGTTCCTCGCCTGAGATTCACCGGCGAAAGCCGCCAGCAGGTTCTTCTCTGTCCTTGTGCCTTTTAACGATTTGTCCATCCCTTATCTCCCCTATTTACGTTCCCCGAGCTCGCTATCCAGCCTCAACAGGCCGTCGCCGGAATCCTTTATTATCTTCAATTTATCGATGATGAGCTTAGGGTTGGCTTCCTCGTCCATCTGTTCGTGAACAAACCAATCCAGCATCTCCTCGGTCGCGTAGTCGCCCTCTTCCCTGGCAAGAGACAGGATGTCATTTATCATCGAAGTAACCTTTACCTCATGGGCATACGTCTCGCTGAACGCGGCAATCGGAGATTTCCATTCGGTCTTCGGGCCGTCTATCTCGGTGAGGCCCACTATCCCGTTCCTCTCGACGATGTATTCATACAATTTCATCGCGTGACCCCTCTCCTCGTCGGACTGGGCTTTCATCCAGTGCGCGAATCCGCGGAGACTGATCGATTCGAAATACGCCGCCATCGAAAGATAGAGATGTGAGGAGTAGAGCTCGACGTTTATCTGTTTGTTTATTGCCTTTTGGACCTTGTCCTTGATGACCATCGTAATCCTCCTTTGTTTTCGCTTGCTTTTACGTTCCGGCGGGATGATTATATATACCACAAATAAGGGGCTTTTTCAACGGCCAATCTCATCTTTAGCGCCGGCAAGCGCAGGACGGATATCGAATACGGTTACCTCGGGCCGCGCTAAGAACCTCACCCTGATCCCCGCTTTCCCTTCGGTGCCCAGGCCCCGGTTCACGTAAAGGACGGTTCTGCCGACTTTGTATTCTCCGGCTTCATATCTCTTGCCATGTTTTGAGAGCGTGATGATAGCCCCATAGAATGGAAGGGCTACCTGTCCGCCGTGCGTGTGGCCGGCAAGATAAAGATCGACATTTACGCCACCTATATCCTCGATCAGGTCGGGCGTATGGTACAAAAATATGCTGTAATATCCCCTTGGCACTTTCCTTAAAAGATCAAGCCAATATCTTTTATGCTCGAAATTTAGCCCCGAAATAAAAAAGATGTCGCCATCTTTGCTTATCCTTACGGTCTCGCCGTCCAGGACGAGAAAACCGGTCCCCCCGAACAGGTCCAGGCCGCGCAGGTACCAGTAATCGAAGTTCCCGTTCACCGCGAATTTTCCGATATTTGCCTTTAGGCTTTTCAGGGTCGACTTAAAGACCGGCAGGGCTTTCGGCGTATTCATAGTGTCACCGGTAAAGACTATTATGTCGGGATCCAGGGAATTGACCATACCTATCAGTTTCTTCTCATTTATTCCCTTCGGGTCAGTATGCAGATCCGATATCTGGACTATGCGGAGAACGGCATGGGTGAATTTTCCGGTATCGAGCTCAATCCTCTTTACCTCTATCCAGTGCGGCTCTATAAAAATGCCGTAGAGAAAACAGAGGATGCCGGTCACGGCCAGGATATGGACTGCTATGGCTTTTTTCGTAAAAAAACCCGAAGCTCCTTCCCTGCGCCGTAACTTGTGGAGGATAAAACCGGATATCAGCAGCCCCTCTTTTATATACACGGCGAGGACGATAATGAGAAAAATGCCCAGCGATACGAATTGCCCAATAAATGTCAAAGCAACCTGCCTCTCTGTAAAATGAAGATACCTTTGAGTTTTATATCCATCGACGAACCGCCGACAAGGGCCTCGAATTCTCCCGGCTCTGCGACCCAATCCTTTTTATCGGCATCATAAAACGCGAGGGATCTTTTGTCGAGTTTGAATGTCACCTTTTTTGTCTCCCCGGGCTTCAGATCCACCCTTTTAAACCCTTTGAGTTCTTTTACCGGCCGCTCGACGCTCGATTCGGCGTCTTTTATATATAGCTGAGCTACCTCAGCCCCTTCCCTTTGGCCCGTGTTCTTGAGGTCAAAGCTTACCTCGAGATCTATTTTACTGTCGGTCATAACGCCCGGCGTTATCGAGAGGTTGCTGTATTCGAAGGTCGTATAAGAAAGGCCGTAACCGAACGGAAAGAGAACCCTGGTACCCTTCCTGTCGAAATGGCGGTAACCGACAAATATGCCGTCTGAGTAAAATGTCTTTCCGTCTTTTCCGGGATATGAGCCGTAAGCCGAGCAGTCTTCCCACCGCATCGGAAAAGTCATGGGAAGCTTACCGCTGGGATTGTAATCGCCCAGGAGGATATCGGCGACCGCGTTTCCGCCTTCCTGGCCCGCATACCATGACTCGACCAGGGCCGGCACGGCATCTATCCATCTATCCATCGATATCGGCGCGCCGCTGTTCAGGACCACTATGGTATTTTTATTCGCGCCTGCGACTTTTTCGATCAACTCGTCCTGATAAGCCGGCAGGTCCATATCCTGTCTGTCGGCGCCCTCGCTCTCGTATTTCCAGGAAAGGCCGGCGCACACGATCGCTATCTCAGATCTTTTCGCTGCTTCAACGGCCTCGTTCAATAGCTGGCCGGTCCTCGCCCAGCCGAATTTGACTGACGCGTCGCCCCAATTTTCGTAATATTCTATCCGCAAGTCGTAACTCTTTCCCGCCTCAAGGTTGACCTTCGCGCTTTTCAGCGTATAAGGATGGTCTCCCCAGTTATCTATGACTAATTTTCCGTCGAGATATAAGCGCGAGCCGTCATCGCTTGTAAGCTGCAATTCATATTCGTCGCTGGCAGGAGCGGCCAATTTGCCCTTCCATCTTGCGGAAAAAATATCCGGATGGATATTTTTGGCCGGCGAACCGCCGTGCCAGTTAAAATTCACCTGTTTGTCTGTCCTTGTGAGCGCCGGACTGCCGCTGAGGTCTTTGTTATTAAAGTATTCTCCGGTAAGGCCGTTTACCTCGGCATTATTATATCTCGTAGAAAGCGCCGATGATCCGACGGGGATAACCTCATTTTCCATTATGCATCCCGGCGCATAATTAATTGCCGTTTTATCCCCTATTTTATTTTTTAACGCATCCAAAAGACTTATCGAGTAAAACGGCGTTACCACCGAGCTACCGCCGCCCCCGTGCCTGTTTACGGACGCGTTGGGCCCTATTACCGCTATCGACTTTATCTTTTTCGGGTCTATCGGAAGGATAGCGCCGGAATTTTTTAAAAGCACTATCCCCTCTCTGGCCGACCGAAATGCCACCTGTCTGTGTTCCGGAGTATCAAGGGCGCCGCCGACTGCCGGCAGTTTGGCGTCGAAGAGGCCGAGCCAGAACATCGCCCTTAAGATGCGCCTTACCTTGTCGTCGATAACCGATTCTTTAACTTTTCCGCTATTGACGGCGTCTATCAGGTCATCGTTAAAGAAATCGCCATTCGGCATCTCGAGGTCGAGGCCGTAATTAGCGGCATTAACGGTGCTGTGAGTCGCTCCCCAGTCCGAGACGACAAATCCTTTGAACCCCCATTCCTTTTTCAGTATATCGTTGAGCAGATGATCGTTCTCGGAACAATGGTAGCCGTTTACTTTATTATAAGCTGCCATGACCGACCATGAGCCGCCTTCTTTTATGGCGGCCTCAAAAGCCGGAAGATAGATCTCGCGAAGCGCCCTCTCGTCCGCTTTTACGTCTATAGTCCCCCGTTCCCACTCCTGATTGTTGCATGCGTAATGCTTTACCGTGGCAATGATCCTGTTTTCCTGCAGGCCTTTTACATACGCTACCGCCATCCGGGAAACAAGATACGGGTCCTCTCCGAAACCCTCGAAACTCCTTCCTCCCATCGGCACCCTCAGGATATTGATGCATGGCGCGAGCGACATATTCCTGCCCTTCGCCTTCGCTTCCTCGGCGATCGCCGATGCGATCTCGTAGACCATCCCGGGATCCCACGTCGCCGCCATGCATACCGACGAAGGGAACGCCGTCGCCTGTCCGCGCCTCACGCCGACCGGCCCGTCGCACATCTTCAACCGCGGGATACCCAGCCTCTCGATGGGATATGTGTCCATATCGCTGCCGGCGATGAAAGTGACCTTATCGTATATCGACATCTTCTTGATAAGGCCGTTTATCTTTTTTTCGACCTGGGGGTCATCCGCATAAGGGACGGCGCAGGATAATAATAAAACGAGCGCCAGTGAAAAAATGCGCGTCCTATTCATTCCCCTCTATTTCTTTCATCATATCGCCCATATCCGGCATATCCATGGAGAATTTTTTGTAATCTGCGGGAATCTCAAATAGCGAATCAGGCTGCGGGCCTGTTTTTATATTCCTGTATTCTACGCTCCAGCTGCCATCTACCGCTGCCGATTTTACAGGCAGGTTGGAACCCGATTCGATCCATTGAAACATCTCATCTTTGTTTCCCCCTATCTGATAAGTCACCTTATATTTGTCCGTTATCTTGCCGTTTACCGTATCCTTACCCAGCGGCATGCGCTCAATCTCGCCTTCGACTTTTTCGGAGGAGGCCATCACCTTGCTGGGATCGAAAGCCTGCTCCATATACATCTTCTGCTCGGGCATGAGTATCCATACGACCTTTTTATCCATCCTCGATATAGTCACTGACTGGGGAGTTTCCATCCTGCTCTTGTCTGCGCTTACAAAAACTTTTGTATTGGTAGTCATTCCCTCGCTGGTGGTGACCATATCCGCTGAAAAATCCATCGCCGAAACCTCTCCGGCCAATGATAAACTCAGCATTACCGCCAAACAAAAAAACGCCTTCTTCATCTCTCCTCCTCCTTTTTTATAAATAAGCGGATCCGGACGGTATTCCGGACTTCGCGCAGTTCTTTTAGGATGGGTTCTTGAAGGACGCCGATGCTCGCTAATTTCTCGACGAATTTCCCGTAATCCGCCGCGGGGATCTCGGCGTCGACGTATTGAGGCATGCCCGTCTCTTTATCGGCTTCAATGTTTGTGACTTTACCCTGCGCCAGCTCGACCTGGTTTTTTACTTTCGAAAGGATTTCGGTCGAGTAGGGCTTCAGAGTAAGCTCTATCGGTTTGTTTTCTGCGGCCGGAACCGAGGCAGCCGCTTTACTCTTTAAATCGGCCGAGATGAATCCTCTATCGGCAAAAACTTGCTCGGCTTCCCGCTTGCCGCCCTCGCGCTCGACGGGTTTCTTTATACCGATGGTCGAGAATATCAAGATTATCGTCGCCGCCATAGCCGCGACTTCCAGCGGGACTTTGACTTTTACCGGTACAAACAGGGTACGCATTATCTTTTCAAATGCGGAACGCCTCTCTATACGCTCATGCACCTTTTCGAGAAAATCCTCCGGAGCTTTGACCTTAGGCAAAGAGCTCATCTGTTTCAGATACTCTTCTTCCGGTAATAAATTTTTTGGGTCTTCGCGGTCCATCTAGATCAGCCCCTTTAACTTCTCTCTCAATTCCTGCCTCGCCCTCGCAAGTTTCGATTTCACCGTGCCTAGGTTATAACCCGTCACTTCGGATATCTCCTCATATGGCAGACCTTCGATATCGCGCAATACTACTACCGATTTCTGGTCTTCCGGAAGTGAGCTTATAGCTTCCTGTATCAGTTCGCCTTTTTCCTTGCGGTCCAATTCGGCCGACGGAGAAAGCGACCTGCCGCCTATTTCAACCGCCTGCGCGCCGTCATCCGTCTCTTTGGGCTCATCCAGCCGCACCATATACCTGCTTCTGCGGTATTGCGCGGAAGAGAGCCTATTCTTGCATGTGTTGACCGCTATCCTGAATATCCACGTCGAGACAGATGACTCGAACCTGAAATCCTTCAAAGAGCGATAGGCTTTTACGAACGCCTCCTGCGCGCAATCGTTCGCTTCCTCGTAATCCCCCAAAAAGCGGTAGCATAAATTGAAGACCTTGTCCTTATGCTTCAGGACCAGCTCGTCGAAATCTATGCTCTCTTCACTCATTTAGACAATCTTTAGTTTGAAAAGTTCCGCGGGGATAGGTTTTGCTTTGAGACCGGCATCGACGCAAGCGCAGACGACTTTCGCCTTCAGTAAAAGATCGTCCCCTCTTTTTATCTCCTGTTCGAAATGTATTGAGGCGTGCCCTAATTTCTCGACCGAGGTTATTATCCGGATGACATCCGCATAGCGGGCGGGGCTTTTGTAGTCGACCTCAAGGCGGATGACCGGAAATATAGTCCCTTGACGCGCAAGTTCTCCGATGTCTATCCCCTTCGCGCGGAGGAATTCCGTCCTGCCCTCCTCAAGGTGCTTTAAATATGACGCGTAATAGACCACTCCGCCGCAGTCGGTATCGTGGTAATATATCCTTTTTTCGAGATGGCCGTTCGACATATGTTTTTTTATTTATTGGTCTTTAGATATGCCTTGATGATCTTCTGCTCGGACTTAGGCCTGTCATTCCTGCCGGTAGCCGTGTTCTCTATCTTCTCGACCAAGTCATATCCGGATATGACTTTTCCGAATATCGTATGCTTGCCGTTCAACCACGCTGCCTTGGCGGTAGTGATAAAAAATTGGCTGCCGTTCGTATTAGGCCCGGCATTCGCCATAGCCAGCAAACCGGGGCTGTCAAACTGGACTTTCTGATCGGTCTCATCGCTAAACGGTTTTCCCCAGACCGACTCTCCTCCCCTGCCTGTTCCCGTAGGATCGCCTCCCTGGATCATAAATCCCTTTATGACCCTATGGAATATCAGCCCATTATAGTATCCCTTCTCCGCCAGCTTGGTGAAATTCTCGCAGGCCTTCGGCGCAACTTCCGGCATAAGCTTGATCTCTATCGCGCCCTGGTTAGTCTCCAGAACAACAAACATAGCGGCTATAGCCGATAACTTTTTTATCATTTATCTTCCTCTTTTTTTATACAACCCCATCAGTTCGGCCTCATCCAATATATGCCCCTGCATCGCTTTTTCCAGATCCGGCTTCCTTATCCCCTCATTTAGGTTAAGCGCCGTATCCAAGGCGTATATTTTAAAAAAGTAACGATGGGTCCCTGAAGGCGGGCAAGGCCCTCCGTAACCCTTCCTTCCGAAATCTGTCATCCCCTGTTTTCCGGGAACGCTGTTTTCATCGATACGCCCGACTATGGGGATATCATAAACGACCCAGTGTACCCATATTTTTCCCGGGGCATCAGGGTCGTCGACTATCAAAGCGAGACCCTTGGCCTCTTCCGGTATACCCTCGACGATAAGGGTAGGGTTGACATCATCTCCCTCACAGGTAAATTTCACGGGAATAGATTTGCCGTTCTCAAAGTCCGGACTGGTTATCTTCATTCTCTCGCCTCCTTCTGCTATGTTCTTTCCCGCAAAGGTTAAAAATATAACAACCGTGAAAACGATGATCCCGACTTTATTTTTCATAAACTTATTTCGGCAATACTATATTAAACGTACTTCCTTTGCCTTCTTCCGATTCTACCCAGATCTTACCTTTATGCCTTTCTATAACCTCTTTAGCTATAGATAGCCCTAATCCCGTACCGTCCCTTTCCAGCGCCTTGGCATTTTTTGCGCGGTAAAATTCGTCGAAGATGCGGGGGATATCATCCTTAGATATGCCGATGCCGGTATCGCTGATCTGTATCAATACGGAATCGCCCTTATCTTTTATCTTCATGTCTACCCTGCCGCCTTTAGGTGTATACTTGACGGAATTTGCCAAAAGATTAGCAATAGTCTCCTCTATATAGATCTGCGCACCCGTAATTACATCTACGGCGGGATCGATATTATAACTAAGGCGCATATCTTTATCTTTGGCTCTCGCTTCTACGAAATTTACGGCATTCTCAGCGGTCTTCCTGAGAGAGAAGGGGCCCGTCTCCATTTCTTTGCTTAGCTTTATACGGGTTATCTCTAACAGGGCTCTTACGAAAGACATCAGTTTCCCCGTCCTCTCCGACGACCTCCGGACTAAGTCTTTCTGACCCGGGTTAAGCTCTCCGGTCAAACCTTGCAATACGGGGTCGAGGCAGCCCTGTATGGCTGAAAGGTGCTCTTTAATATCATGGCTGACGCGCAAGACATAGTTGCTCTTTATGCGGTCCTTTTCCTCGAGAAGAAGGTTTGCCTCCTGCAGGATCTTCTCTTTCTGTCTTAATTTAACTGAGATAGAAGTCGCCATATACACCGCTAAATATAACGTGCTGATAAAAGCGACGGATATGCCTAGTATGTAAATCTTATTGGCATGAAGGCTGTAGGCAACGAATCCGTTTAAATAATGGTGTTCCAGAAAATTGAAGTATTCCAAGCTTACCATAAGGATGAAAAGGGCCGTGGCAAAAGTAGCCTGCAAGTAACTGGCGCGGCGGGAAAGCAGGATGCTCGCTATAATCATATGGAAGATAAAGTAAAAGATGAAAGGATTCTCTATGCCCCCGGAAAAATGGATGAGCGCTGTTAAGCTCAGTAAATCGAGTGAAATTTGAATATTAGCGACCCGGTTTGCTATCGTAGGCAAGTCCGGAGGCGAGTTCCTCTTTATTCGATTTAAGTATAGAAAAAAGATTAAATTATATACGCCCAGGATAAAAGCTATAGTATACAGGGTAAGAGACCGGAGGGGAATATTGGCTATCTTTTCTATGGACAAGACGGTAAAGATTACACCCGCAACGGCTATCCATCTTAATCTTATAAGCCAATATATCCTTTCAATGAGCCCTTCTTGTGGCGCAAGATTTTCCATGCGATACTACCTACCCCCAAGAAGCGATTCGACTTTTGAAAGCAACTCCTGCGGCTTTAGGGGCTTTTCCATATAATCATCAACGGGAAGCCAGTCTTCATCCCCCGCCTCATTCTTAAAATCCAAGCCGGTACTCTCTTTTATGGCCGTAAGCATAAGTATGGGGACATCCCTATTCTTCTGGCTTTTTTTAAGGTCCCTGGCTACTTCAAATCCCTTGCTGATGGTTTCCATCATGACGTCAAGTATGATCAAGTCGGGCTTTTCAGCTTCCGCTTTCCTCAACCCATCATCGCCGCTTTTACTGCTGCTTACCAGATAATTTTTACTTTCCAAAACTATCCTCATTGCCTCTACAATATCAGGATCGTCGTCAATGATCAATATCTTCGCCATAAGCTTCCTCCTTAATGAGGTCGTAAGTTACGGAACGAAGTGACGTAACTTACATGACCGAATTAACCCCGCAGCCTGTGCAGAAAATTTCAACGAAATTTTCAAGCGTCTAGGCAAGGGGTACTGTGTCTTTCTACCGTTAGTTATTATACAACCGTTTTGATAACATAGACAAGCGTCAAAAGTCATATCTTCTTTGTCAAAATATATAGCGCGGCTTGAGTGCGATTATTAACATGCAAGGTCTGAAAGATACTGCTTATATGATTTTTAACTGTTTTTTCCGAGATATCAAGTTTTTGCGCTATCTCTTTATTGCTTCCTCCTAAGGCGATCAAGCGCAGGATCTCTTTTTCTCTTTCTGTCAGATCATTGTAAAATCTATCGCCTTCCTTTATCTTCCTTTTATCCAGCATCGCAAATTCTTTTAAAACCTTAGCGGCTATCATCGGCTGAAGAAGAGCCTCGCCCTTATAGACTTTGTAGATCGCTTCTATCGCCTCCTCTATAGAAACATCCTTTAATAAATATCCCATTGCCCCGGCTTTTATCGCTTCAAAAATATGCGGCTCATCTTCGTAAACGGTAAGGATGACAACATCGGCGCTAGGCAAAATCTTCTTAATTTTATAAGTTGTGGCGATACCGTCGATCTCTGGCATATTGATATCCATCAGGATTATGTCCGGTCCCGTCTTCTTTAGCATATCCAGCATCTCTCGGCCGTTACCTGCTTCCCCCACTATCTGGATATCCCGCTCCAATTCCAACAATTTCCTCATGCCCTGGCGGAATAGATTATGATCGTCACATAAAAATACCCTTATCATATCAGACATTTTTATATCCTCATTTCATGTTACTTCCGACAGCGGAATCTTGAAGGAAACCTCCGTTCCCTTTTGTAACCGGGAAGTTATGGCGAATGTGCCTCCTAAAGAAACTGCTCTTTGCTGCATGCCTATCAAACCCCACTTCCCGTATTTCGAGGCAGATAGCCTTTCAGTATCTACATCAAAACCCTTGCCGTCGTCCTTAATATTTATCTTTAAGTTAAAGTCAGGATCATATTCCAAGTTCAAGTCCACATTTTTTGCATGACTGTGCTTTTTTATATTGATAAGCGCCTCCGTTATCAAGCGAAAGATCGAATACCTTTTTATGGAAGGAATATCATTCAGCGAATCGGGAATATCCAACTTGACCAGTATGTTATTCGCCTTTTCGTAATCTTTTATATAGGAGATTAATTTACCCGATAGGTCAAATAGTTCGCCTTCCGGGGACCTGAGGTTAAATATCACCTGGCGTGTCCTATCCAGGATATTCCTTGTATTGTCTCTTAACGTCTTCAATTCCTCGAACCCCCTCGCGGGTTCGATCTTAAAGAGTTTTTCGCAAAGCTCAAGCCTTTTTATAACGTTGGCCAAATCCTGAGCGCAACAATCGTGGAGGTCCAGGGCGATCCTGTTTCTTTCCTGGCTAAGCAGGATTTTTCGACGAAGGCCCCATGACTTTGGATAGCCCTTTAATTTATCTTTGATCATAGTTTACCTATATAAGAACTATTATATAGGCCTCTCCCCTGTTATGGCAAGGGCTATCTGTACTTTAGAGAGGGGTTTTATAGGGGGTGAGTGGGACTGGACATCTATAATCAATCTTAACTTGAAATAATAACTCCTATCTTCATAATCGCCTCCTTAAAACCACCCAAAACGAATGAGGGTTTTGTTAGCTCTTAATGCAAAAATACCTGCCAAAGTAATGAGGCAAATATTTAAAAAAGGATTAAAAGTGTCGTAGACTTGTAAGCCCAGAATAATTGTCGTAACAACCAAAAATAAACAGAATGTCGCGAGCTTCTTTCTTTTTGCCCGATACGGCTTAAGCTCATTTATCGGTGCCTCTGGCGCCGGAGAGTCGGGGCGAAGACTTGCCAGAATGGCTTCGATTTTCGGCTGCACGAAGAAATGGACATAAGAAAGCAACCCCATGAGACCAAAGAGAAGAACTGTCTTTACTAAAATAATCCAGTTTGTCCATAACGCCTTAATCCCCAACGGGCCAAAAATCAATAACAGGACACCTGTCATGAGCGCCGCGGACTGGAAAACAAAACATCGATAAGCTCCATGTTTGATAATATTTTCCATATAACGGTCGGCATGATAATTGAACGAGGGACCCAACAGCGCCCGTTCGTTTACGACGATTAAGTTGAACAGGGGAATAGACATAAACACAAAACTCATAACGTGGAAGAACTTCAGTATGCTATAAAGGACATCCATCGAACCACCTCCGCTGTAGTATGGAACAGGTTTTTATTTCCCATAAAATTATCAAGCTCATGGCACATGAGGTATCCTATTTCACTTCTACAACTTCATCATTTTTGTATACAAAACGCGGCGTTCCGTTTTTCTTATGGATCTTGGTCATGTATACATCGAGCTTACCGTCTGTGCCCTTTTTCATCCAGAAGTCAACATCATACTTGGTGGCACCGTCAGCCGTGATGAAATCGGTGCAGGCAAAATAGGCATCTTCTTTCTTGATGTAGCTAACCTTGCCTTTATGTACCCTGACGAGTTTAAGAGCAATATCCTTCCCTTCTTCCGCATCGTGAAGCGGGAAAATACCGTTATTTGCCCTTGTAACACTATCGATGTGTTTTTCTATCGCGGCTATTATTTCGCTCGCTCCAAGCACGGTTTTTTCTCCGGGATGCTCGAATATGTCCGTGCCGGGATGCTCAGCCGCAAAAGATATACCGCAAAGACATCCTATAAATGTGAAAATAGATAAAAAGCAGATTAATTTCTTCATTGTAGCTCCTCCTTTTCAGTGGACGTTTTGTCATGTTGGTATTTTAGGTTCCATTGCGTATCATTTGTATTTATTTTTCCAGCCGCAATCCACCACCGTCTCACTGCAATAATCGACCAAACGGCCTCAGCGAGGCCAAATGGCCAAGCCCCTCGAAGGAATCCATGTGCACTTCATCCGGAAGTCAATATCATAAGGCGTCTTTCTGGGCATCCGTAATAAAATCGACCTTCTGATGTTTTCTTTTTACAACATCAGTCCACGACTTTTAACTTAACCTTTCGTTCAAAATAGTTGCCTATCATTCCTTCTTTTGGTTTACCTTTGACAGATTCACCTTTTGTAGGCATAACCTGGAGCATCAATTCTGCATCTTGGGCAGCATCAGAAGGTTGAATTGTCATTGGAAGAACCGTAATTTTTGCATTTTCATATCCTTCTAATCTATCCCCGACAAGTCTACAAGACATCGGTAAATTCACATCCCATCCGGGCGCGAACTTTGACAAAGAAGTTGTTCCGATGGTTCTAGTATCCACATAAAGCCAAGCATTTCTGTAAGGAGGCTCCTCTCTGTCTTCTTTTGAGCGACCAATTACTGTGAGGATTGTCTCTTTCTCGCCCCTCCTGACCTCAATGAGGAAGCTCCCATCAATCTGTTTTAACGACTTTTTTGTCTCTTTGTCCAGAATATCAATAATAGTCAACCCATCGTCTCTCCAGGGTCCGTTATTCACATGACACGAAAGACAATTTTTCGCCTCTCCAAGTATCCCCACAGCAGGTGGGTATGCCCATACCTCCTCTGAAAACGCTGCTAACACCAACAATATTGAGATCTTAATTATTTTTTTCTTCATTTTTAGCTCCTTTTTTTACTTTTTCTTTATTTTTTCTAACTGTCCAATCAGTTCTGATTCTTCTATTCCGGGGTAATGGCTTACATATATGATTTTTCTGTTTTTATCTATCAGGAAAATATTCCTTAAAGGGCAGGCGCCCGGATAATATTCTCCGCTAAATAATCCTGTCACTTTACCCTTTGGGTCGTATAGGAATCTAAATGTTATCCCCTTTTCACGAATTATATTTTCAACAGTTTTTCTATCTTCTCCAAGGACGCTTACAGCGATTACCTCAACTCCCTTTTCTTTATAGAGATTGTTAACTTTTTCTATTTCTGGAAGTTTCATCTGACAACCACCGCAGAGATTGGTAAACCATAAAAGGATGGCACTGGTATCTTTTTTAGGCTTCGAAAGCATGAATTTTCCGCCATTAAAATCATTCAGGGCAAAATCAGGAACTTGATTTCCAGCTTCAGGAATGAATTCAGACGCACCTTCAGCTCCGGCTTGTTCCTGTCTCAACGTGAAAACTACTGAGGTCAAAATTAATACAATTATTAGCAGCCCATGCAGGTTATGATGCTTCATATCAAATCTCATGTTTTTGTCTTATTTCACTCCACACTTTTTCAAAACCCACATCATCGGGCACCAATTGGTAAATGCAGATTGAAAGAGATTGAGGCCGACAAAGGCAGTGAACCACAGCCATTTTGGGTTTACAAAGTAGGCCAGGATAAGGCTGATTAAAACAAACATCCCCGCAAAACCTCTTAAAGCCCTTTCCATAGTCATATCTTTCGCCCCCCTAATTTAGAAACTATGTCTGGTAAGCACATATATGTTACTATTTTTGTGCTGTTGGCCAAAGGTTGCATTGTCTTTAACCCCGGCAAATATGTTGGCCCCTAAGGCGAGAAGCATATTATCTGTTACATTGATACTAGCTTCAGGCGTAATAAAAAAATCTTCTTCGTCAGGGCTATAAAAAGTAAATAAAGAGAGTTTTACTGTTTGATATTTTAATAATTTGGTAACTCTTAGAGTAATATACTGATGAAGCTCTTTTTTCCTAAAAAATGCTGGAGGAAGATTGGCTTTATATTCTTTATATTGAGGCATAAGTTCACCATAATATTGCAAACCAACCGTTAGATCATTCTGAAAGGCCTTTTGATAACCGATTAAAAATTTTGACTGTGAATTTTCAATCCCTGGATCCTTTCCATTTCTATCGTCCATTGAATCATAGTAGCCGTATTCCGCGCTTATAACACCGCCTAAGGCGCTCTTCTGTAAACTTGCCCCGTATGCGGCAAGCTCCGGATAGAAATGCGCTATTGTCGTTGGCGATGTGAAATTATCCGCCCTCATTGCCGGATCTCTATAAAATCCTTTGTACGCGTATGCGGATAGATCAGCTCCGCCCAAAGACCTATATATCCTTAATGCATATTCCGTATTTACAAATGTGGTTTTTGGTTTCTCGACTTCTCTATTCATAATATTTGGGTAGGGGTCAAAGAAGAAGAACCGTCCGATTGAGGGCAGATTATCCGGAGTAAAA
>MHHC01000062.1:8164-12844 GCA_001805885.1 Omnitrophica WOR_2 bacterium RIFCSPLOWO2_12_FULL_51_24 | reverse complement strand
GTCGGGGCGAGCGGACTTGAACCGCTGACCACTTGTACCCCATACAAGTGCTCTACCAAACTGAGCCACGCCCCGCGATTAGAAGTTCGATTATATCAGATTTAACTGAAGGTGTATAGAGGGAATTTGCAAGGGATCAGTTATCGTTTTCTGACTTCCTCTTGCGCGTCATGAGGTCGCGGACTGCGGCCTTCGGGTCCTTGCCCTGATATATGATGGCGTAAATCTCTTCGGCAATAGGCATCTCCACGTTATATTTCCTTTGCAGCTCATGGCACGATTCCGCGGTTCCGGCGCCTTCCACGACCATCTCGGTCGATTTGAGGACCTCGCCGGGTTTCTTGCCTTTTCCTATCTCCTCACCGAACCACCTGTTCCTGCCATGGGCGCTGACGCAGGTAGTTACAAGGTCCCCGAGGCCGCTTATTCCGTAGAAAGTCTCCTGCTTCGCGCCCATTGCGGCGCCGAGACGGGCTATCTCGACGATGCCCCTTACGAGCAGGCCGGATTTGGTATTGACGCCGAACCCCATTCCGTCCGAGATGCCGGCGGCGATAGCGATGACATTTTTCAGTGAACCGCCCAGCTCTACGCCGATAACATCGGTATTGGTATATATCCTGAAGTTTTCGGTCATGAACAGGTCCTGTATCTCCTCGGCTGTCTTTTCCTCCTCGGCGGCGGCGACGACCGTTGTGGGCAGGCCGCGCGCGACTTCATAGGATATCGTCGGGCCGGATAGGACGCCTATATTTACTTTGCCCAGGACGTCGCGGATCACCTGTGACATCCTCATTAACGAATGGTTTTCTACCCCTTTCGACACACTTACAAAAAGTTTTCCGCCCAAATTGAGCCCTTTCATCCGGCCGGCTACTTCCCTCATATGCTGCGAGGGCGCGGCGAGGATCAGGATCTCGGCCTCGCGGACGGCTGCGCTCAGTTCCGAGGTCAAAACGATGGTTTCCGGTATCTTTACGCCGGGCAAAAATTTAATATTCTCCCTCTTCGACTTCATCGTCTCGATATAGTCGGGGAATACGCCCCATACGGTAACGTTGTACCCCTTTTGGTGTAATATCATCGCGAGGGTCGTGCCCCATCCGCCGTCGCCTATTACCGTTATTTTTTTAGCGCTCATCTTTTTTCCCCAAAGTGAACCTGTGTTCTTCGCCTCTTACCAGTTTCTTTATGTTCGGATGATGCCTGTAGACAGTTATAGCGCAGACGATAGACGTTATTATGACGAACGAGGGCGGATATGACATCACCGCCAGCATAATGGGTATCGATACCGCGCTGATTATCGACGCTAAGGAGACATAACGCTTCCACGCGAAAACGGCTATCCATATCGCTAAGGCGATGAGGAATATCTTTGGCGCCGCTCCGAGGAAGACGCCGGACGAAGTCGCTATCCCCTTTCCCCCCTTAAAGCCAAGAAAGACCGTCCATATGTGCCCGATTATCGCCATAGATCCGAGCATAAGCGCGTAGGTATTCGGCTCGATAACCGTTACGCCGAGCCTGATGAATAATTTCGCGACCAGCGCGACACACACCCAGCCTTTAAGGATATCGAAGACTAGGACCAGCAGGCCCGGGAGTTTTCCGACTACCCTGGCGGTATTTGTGGCCCCGACGTTGCCGCTACCGTGCTCTCTTATGTCGATGCCCTTCAAATATTTTGCCACAAGGAAACTGGTCGGGATCGAGCCTATCAGATAAGAGACTATAAATGAGACGGCAATAAGCATGTTATTTTTTCCCGTGATTCCCGTTCAGCTGCCGCGCCCCGCGGAATACGTAATCTATGCCCGATAGCAGGGTGAATGCTACCGCGAGATTCCATATATATTCGGAATGCCTGTAGAGTAAAAGGACGCTTATTATAGCCATCATCTGGAAGAACGTAGTCAGTTTCCCGAGCATGCTGGGCGCTATCTTGATATCGCCGTTAGTCAAAAATATGACGACTACTCCTATTACGATGATTATATCGCGGCCGACCACTACGATCGGAAGCCAGAGCGGCAGTTTTACGCTTCCGCTCCAGACCGTAAGGGCGATAAAGGATGTAATGAGGAGGAACTTATCGGCTATAGGGTCCATTATCGTGCCGAGCGCGGTCTTTTGTTTCAGGAACCGCGCCAGAAGACCGTCTATCGCGTCGGTAAGCACGGCTATCCCGAATATCGCGAGAGCAATGAACCTCAGATGGTCCTGTTCCGGTTTATAATAAAGCACAAGCCCGAAAAATATAGGCGTCAGCAGGACCCTGAGTATGGTTATCTTATTGGCGATATTCATCTTCTACTTGTCGGTTATGATCTGCATCCTGTTAAAGGGCAGTATAACGAGGACCGCCTTCCCTATAAGGTAACTCTTGGGTACGAAACCCCAGTACCTGCTGTCCCTGCTTGAGGCCGAGTTATCGCCTAACATAAAGTACGAGTCTTCAGGCACAGCTATCGGTTTTCCTTCCAGGCCATAGTCGCCCCTATTGTAGTAATAGACGCGCCTGAATGCAGGAGGGCCTTCGACGGCCTTGCCGTTTACGATAAGCTTCCCGTCTTTTATCTCGACCGTCTCGCCGGGACCGGCGATAAACCTCTTGATGAAGGATTTCGTCGGGTCATCCGGCGCCTTGAATACGACGATATCCCCGATCTTCGGTTCTCTGAATCCGGGCAGGCGGATATTTATAAAAGGCAGCCTCGGGCCGTAAATGAATTTTACGACGACGATCCTGTCATCTACAAGCAGCGTGGGTATCATCGAGCCGGACGGGATCTTATATAGCTCGAAAACGAAGACCTTTATCGCGAACGCCAAAAGGAAAGCGACGACAATGATCTCGACAAGTTCCATGAACCATGATTTTTTCTTTTTTACCATCTTATTTCCTTTAGAGTTTGAGCACCGCCATAAACGCTTCCTGCGGTATTTCGACCTTTCCGAACTGTTTCATGCGTTTCTTGCCTTCTTTCTGTTTCTCCCAGAGTTTGCGTTTTCTCGTTATGTCCCCGCCGTAACACTTGGCGGTGACGTTTTTGCCGGCCGGCCTGACCGTCTCCCTCGCGATTATCTTGCTTCCTATCGCGGCCTGAAGCGCTACCTCGAAAAGCTGCCTCGGGATAAGCTCTTTCAGTTTAGAGACGAGCTGGTTGCCCTTATTGTACGCGCTTTCCTTATGGACGATAAAAGAGAGGGCGTCGCATGGCTTTCCGTTAATAAGTATGTCAAGTTTCACGAGGTCGCTCGGCATGTATTCCTTGAATTCGTAATCGAGCGAGCCGTAGCCCCGCGTCATTGATTTTATTTTATCATAAAAGTCCACAATAATCTCGGATAAAGGGAACTCGTAGACGAGCATCGCCCTTGTCGGGTCGAGGTACTCGGTCGATCTGTATATTCCCCTTCTCTCCTGGCACAGCTGCATGACGTTCCCGAGCGAATCGGCCGGCGAGATCACGAACGCCCTTATGAACGGCTCCTCTATCTCCTCGATCTCCTGGGGAGGCGGAAGCTTGCTGGGGTTCTCGATCTCGACCGTCTCACCGTTTCTTTTGATTACTTTATATACGACGCTCGGCGTGGTCGCTATGAGATTCAAGTTGTATTCCCGTTCGAGGCGTTCCTGTATGATCTCCATATGCAAAAGGCCGAGAAAGCCGCAACGGAATCCGAACCCGAATGATACCGAAGACTCGACCTCATAGATAAAAGACGAATCGCTTAATTCCATCTTCTCGATCGCGTCGCGCAGGAACGGGAAATCCTTGGCGTTCACCGGGTAGAGTCCGCAGAATACCAGGGGCCTTACTTTCTTATATCCCGGAAGCGCATCGGCCGCAGGCTTCCTGAAATCGGTGACCGTGTCGCCGACATGGACCTCCTTGGGATTCTTGATATTACAGGTGAAATATCCGACCTCTCCGCACGAGAGCTCGTCAACGGCGGCCGGAGACGGTTTGAATACGCCGACCTCTTCTATGTCATAGACGCGGCCGGTCCCCATCATCTTTATCTTCATGCCTTTTCTTATTATGCCGTTCTTGAGCCTTATATAGATCACGACGCCCTTGAACGTGTCAAATGCGGAGTCGATTATAAGCGCCTGCAGGGGATTTTCATTTTCGCCTTTAGGAGACGGTATAAAATCTACGATCGCCTGCATTATCTCGTCTACGCCGATACCACTTTTAGCGCTGGCCATTATCGGCTCTATATCGGTCAAATGAAGCGTCTCCCTGAGCTGGTGGCGGACCCTTTCGGGTTCCGCGCTGGGAAGGTCTATCTTGTTTATTATAGGGATTATCACGAGATCGTGTTCTCGCGCGAGATACAGGTTGGCGACGGTCTGCGCCTCCACCCCTTGCGCGGCATCTACGACAAGAAGTACGCCCTCACAGGCGGCGAGCGCTTTCGAGACCTCGTAGGTGAAATCCACATGACCGGGCGTGTCGATGAGGTTAAGGATATATTCCTTTCCGCCGGCCGCGTGCGCCAGCCTCACCGCTTTGGCCTTGATAGTGATGCCGCGCTCCCTCTCGAGGTCCATGCCGTCTAACATCTGGTCATGGAATTCCCTTTGCGAGATTGCGCCGGTCTTAAGGAGCAGCCTGTCGGCTAAGGTCGACTTCCCGTGGTCTATATGCGCGATGATGCAGAAGTTAC
>MHHC01000062.1:0-8096 GCA_001805885.1 Omnitrophica WOR_2 bacterium RIFCSPLOWO2_12_FULL_51_24 | reverse complement strand
CTTTCTTGTCCGTATGAGCCTCGCTGTAGACCCTGAGGATAGGCTCGGTGCCGGATGGCCTTATCAATAGCCAGCTCTCGTCATCGAAGATGAATTTCAACCCGTCATAGGTCTTTATGTTGACGATCTTGTGCTTGAATATCCTCTTGCCCCGCTGTCGCGGGACCTTGTTTCTAAGTTTCGAGAAGAGGCGCTTTACCGTTTTTTCTCTGGTCTTGAGCGGGATCTCTATGTCCTGCCTGTGATATCTGAATTTGCCGAACCTCTTCTCCATATCTTCAAGCAGGGAGAGGATCGGTTTCTTCTCTTGCTGCATCATCTCTACAAGCAGCAGCCCCGTAAGGATACCGTCTCTCTCGGGTATATAGTTCTTGACTCCGATACCGCCTGACTCTTCGCCGCCTACAAGGACGTTTTCTCGCTGCATTAGTTTCGCGATATGCTTGAATCCGACCGGCGTCTCGAATAATTTCAGGTTATAATGCTTCGCGATCTTATTCATGAGCGTCGGCCCTGCTATATTCTTTACGAGCGCTCCCCTCCAGCGCCTGTTCTCTATGAAATGCAGCGCTATGAGGCACATTATCTCGCCGGGAGTGATAAACCTCCCGCCCGGTGCTACCGCGCTGACCCTGTCAGCGTCGCCGTCAGTGGCTAAGCCTATATCGTATTTGCTTTTTTTCATGATCTCCATGAGTTTGGGCATATTGCGCGGGAGCGGTTCGGGTTTCAATCCCTCAAAGGAAGGGTTTGGTTCCGCGTTTATTACGTCAATCTTGACTTTTGTGCCCTTCAACACGGCCGCGTGATAGCTGTTACCTGCGCCGTGCATAACCTCTGCCGCGACCTTAAGGCTGCAATTCTTCAGGAGGTCGAGGTCGAGGTACTTGCGCACCGCGTCGAGATATTTCGGCATCGGATTTATTATCTCGATCTTCTTTGTCCTTACGGCTTCCTCAAGGGGTATCATCTTTACCTTGTTCCTGCGCAGGAAGGCCTCGATCTTATGTGTCACGGTCTGGTCCGCGGGCGAGCCGAAAGGTGTTTTTATCTTGAGACCGCTGAATCTTCCCGGGTTATGGCTTGCCGTAATGATCAGGCCGCCGTTTAATCCCAGGAGTCTTATATTGTAGCTTGTCGTCGGGGTCGGCGAGGGCCTGTCCGAGAGGTATATCTTGATGCCGTTGGCGGCTAATACTTCGGCGATCGCCTGAGCGAATTTATCGGAGATGAAACGCGTGTCATAACCTATTATGATGCGGCGCGGCGCCTTGAATTCCTTATTGAAATAATCGGCGCATGCCTGTCCTGCTATCCGCACGTTCTCAAATGTGAAATCATCGGCTATGAGCCCCCTCCAGCCGTCTGTGCCGAATTTGATTTTTGATCGCTCGACCTTCCTCATCTTTCTCCTTAATGAGCCCCTGCAACTATACACTGCGCAGATTTCGCAGAAATCTGCTTGTAGTTGCGGGGCGAATTAATCCCGAAGCCTACGCAGTAAATTTCGAGGAAATTTACAAGTGATTAGGCGAGGGACTATATATGTAAAACTTCTGAGATCCTTTTTTCTTCGGCCTCATCTGTGGTCCCGATGACGGCCATATTCAAACGCAAATCGCCCAATACGCGCTTCGCGACCCGTTTCACGTCATCCGGATCTATTTTTTCAATCTCGGCGACAACCGCCTGCGGCGTGGGGATCTTCCCTTCCGCCGAAAGGTGCTCGCCCATCCATAACATCTGGTCAAGCGTGTCCTCCAGCCCCAGGAGGAGCTGGCCCTTATAGAACTCGCGGGCCCGCTCGAACTCATCTTTGCCCACGGTCTTTTCTTTTATCTTTCTTAGTTCCTTCATTATCAGTTCAGTCGATCTTATTACATTTTTGTTATCGAGGCCGGCAGAGACCAGGAAAGCGCCGGTATCGTTCAATTTCTTGGTGTGTGTATTTATCTCATACGCCAGGCCGCGTTTTTCACGTAATTCACGGAAGAGGCGGCTGGACATATTGCCGCCCAAGATTATATTCAGCAAAGTCAAAGAATATCTGTCGGGATCATTGCGTCCGAAAGCGCGAAGGCCTATAGCGAGGTGGGCCTGTTCGGTGTTTTTTGAAAGTACTTTTAGTTTCGGCTTCACCTGCGCCTCCGAAGCTTCTTTATATGAAGCCTTTTGACCTGGACGCGCCTTATTTAAATATTTTTCGCAGGACGCAAAGAACTCATCCGCGACGAGGTTCCCGGAGGCGGATATCACTATATTGGCCGGATTGTAATATCTCTCTTTATATCTGACTATATCCTTTCTCTTCATGTTTGACACGGTTTCGGCCGTGCCCGCGAGATTCCGCCCTAGCGGCTGGTCGGGCCATAGGAGTTCCATCAGCAGGTCGTGGACGTGATGGTTCGGAAGGTCCATGTAGAGTTTTATCTCTTCCTTTATCACCGTCCTCTCTTTTTTTATATCCTCCGGCGCGAGCTTGGCGTTCAAGACCATATCCGAAAGGATGTCGAGCGCGGTATCCATATCCCTGTTAAGGACCTTGACGAGATAGCAGGTAAATTCCTCTGAGGTGAAGCCGTTCATAGCTCCGCCTCTCCCCTCGATAGCCTCTTTTATATCCTCATTTGATCTCTTCTTCGTTCCCTTAAAGAGCAAGTGCTCGAGGAAGTGAGATACGCCGCCTAGCGCCTTTGGCTCATATCGCGCGCCGACGTTAAGCCAGATCCCTATCGAGATCGAATCCCTGTCAGGGATCTCGTTCACTACGCAGCGCGCGCCGTTTTTTAGGGTCCTAAATTCATACATTATGCTTCAACCTTTCGAGATATGATTCAAGTATGAGCTGCGCGGCCATCTTGTCTATTACCTGTTTCCTCTTCTTTCTCGATACGTCGGCGGATATCAAAAATTTTTCACTTTCTTTGGTAGAAAGCCTCTCGTCGTATGTATAAACCGGTATGGACAGCCGGCCCTTGAGGATCTCTACGAATTCGTTCACTTTTTCAGCGCTCTTGCCTTTTGTCCCGTCCATATTTACCGGCATCCCGATGACTATCGAATCGGCCTTATATTCTTCGATGATCCTTTTTATCTCGTTTAAGTCGGTTTCCGGATCTTTTCTCGTGATGACTGTCACGCCCTGCGCGATTATGCCAAGCGGGTCGCTTACCGCTACCCCTATGCGCTTCTCGCCTGTGTCCAGCGCCAATACCCTCATAGGTATCTCTTCAGTTCCTTCTTCTCTTTCATGAGCCCGACCAGCCTCTTTACGTCCTGTGCCCTGTCACGGCTGCAGACGAGGACACAATCGCCTTCGCGGACGACTATAATATTAGATACGCCTATCGTCCCGATTATGCCTTGTTCGGAGACTATAACCGAATCCTTCGTCTCGATTTTCTTGTGGGAGCCGATCGTGAAATTGCCGTCTTTGTCGGTAACTAGGTGGCGCGCGAGCGAATCCCATGAGCCCAGGTCGTCCCAGTAGAATTTGCCCTCGACCGCGAATATCCTCTGCTCTTTTTCGAGGACGCCATAGTCTATGGATATCTCCTCGAGGTTAGGATAGACGCTGTTCAGCTTTCCGTGAAAACTGAAATGGCCTATGCTCGGCTCAAGCAGCTGCAGGCTGAGATATAATCTGGGCAGGTTCTCCTTTATGGCATCGAGGATGCTCGTCGCCTTCCATATGAACATACCGCTGTTCCAGTAGTATCTTTTCTCTTTGAGGAATTTCACCGCGTTCGGAAGGCTCGGTTTTTCCACGAACGCCAGGACCCTGTGGACCTTCGCCTTCAGGCCGGGCCCCTTTATCCTGAACTGGCCGCTCGTATCTATCCTGAGATAACCGTATCCGGTCGCCGGGAAAGTCGGTTTTACGCCGATCGTAACAAGGCCGTTCGAGGCTTCGGCGACCTTGACCCCGGTCATGAGGGCATCTATGAATTTGCCATTTTCCTTTATGAGGTGGTCGGACGGAAGGACTATCATCGTCGCTTGAGGGTCAATTTTTTTTATTATCATTGCGGCAAGGCCGCATGCCGCCGCCGTATTTTTGGCCGCCGGCTCAGCGATTATATTCTTTATGGAAGGGAGGTCGGACCTTATCGAACCTAATTGCTCCTTGTTGGTGATCACATATATCCGCTCATTGGGCACTATTGATTTTATCCTGCTGACCGTCTCCTGGATAAGGGACCGCCTGCCCATGAGCTTAAGCGTCTGCTTGGGGGTCTTTGCCCTGCTTTTTGGCCAGAACCTTTCGCCTCTGCCGCCGGCGATTATGACCGCATAGATATTCTTATTGATGGGAAGCCTCCCTGTCCGCCGTTAGGGCGGAAGTCAATTTTTGGACGTAGTCGCCTACGCGCTTGATGAAGTCTTTACGTTTCGCGCCCTTTTCCATTTCCTTTACGATCGCGGAACCGACGATTATGCCGTCAGCGGCCCTGGCTATCTCGCGGACCTGCTCCGGACGGGAGACGCCGAACCCGACGCAGACGGGCTTATCGGAGTACCTCTTTATCAGGCGGACGCGCGAGATGAGTTCTTTTGGAAGCATAGCGCGCGCGCCGGTAATTCCGGTAAGCGAGACGTAATATATAAAACCTTTCGACTTCTTAGAGACCAATCTGATCCTGCCCGCCGTGCTCGTCGGGCTCAGGAGGAATATCGTCGCAAAACCCGTCTTCTTTGCCGCGGCCGTCAATTCATCCGCCTCATCAGGCGGCAGGTCGGGGACAATCACGCCGTCGACCCCGTGCCTTACGCAATCCGAAACGAACTTCTTGATGCCGTATTTCAAGACGGGATTATAATATCCCATCAGCACTATCGGTATATCGGTCAATTTTCTTAACTCGCCGACCATTTTAATTATATCCTGAAGCCTTGTGCCGCGCCTTAAGGCCCGCTCGGACGAAGCCTGGATAGTGGGGCCGTCAGCTATCGGATCGGAGAACGGCACGCCGAGCTCGATTATATCTACGCCGCGTTTGTCGAATTCAAGGACGAGCCTTTTAGTCGTTTTCAGTCCGAAATCGCCGGCTGTCAGAAAAGCGATAAACGCTTTCTTCTTTTGCCTCTTTAATTCCCTGAATTTTTTATCTATTCTGTTCATTGCGTTCTTTTATTGTCATTCCCGCGCAGGCGGGAATCCAGTATCTTTGAAACCATATCAACGTCTTTATCCCCTCTTCCCGAGAGGCATACGATCACAATATCGGCCTTTTTATGTTTTCTGGCGTTTTTCGCCAGGTAAGCGATCGCGTGCGCTGACTCGAGCGCGGGGATTATGCCTTCTACCTCCGATAACAGCTGGAAGGCGTCCAGCGCCTCATCATCCGTCACCGATACGTATTTCGCGCGGCCGATGGATTTAAAATACGCGTGTTCCGGCCCCACGCCGGGATAGTCCAGTCCCGCGGATATGGAGTGCGCGATCTTGACCTGCCCGGACTTATCCTGCAGTAGATAACTTTTGCTTCCGTGTAGAACGCCTATCTCCCCTTTTTCAAGGGTCGCGGCGTGCAGGCCGGTCGATAAGCCGCGTCCGGCGGCCTCGACGCCTATGAATTTCACTTTTTTGTCGTTAAAGAAGGGGTAGAACAGGCCCATCGAATTCGATCCGCCTCCGACGCATGCGAGGAGATAATCCGGAAGCCTGCCTTCCGACTTAAGTATCTGCCGCTTCGCCTCTTTCCCTATTACGGTTTGGAAGTCACGGACCATCATCGGGAAAGGATGCGGACCCGCGACCGAGCCTATGCAATAATGGGTCGTCCTGACATTCGTGACCCAATCGCGCATCGCCTCGTTCATCGCGTCTTTTAAGGTCTTGCTCCCGCTCGTTACAGGCGTCACCTTCGAGCCGAGCAGGCGCATCCTGAATACGTTTAACGCCTGCCTTTCTATATCCTCCTCGCCCATGAATATCTCGCACTCAAGGCCGAACAATGCCGCGACGGTCGCGGTCGCGACGCCATGCTGACCGGCGCCGGTCTCGGCGATTATGCGCTTTTTGCCCATCCTCACCGTTAAAAGCCCCTGCCCCAATGTATTGTTTATCTTGTGCGAACCTGTATGCAGCAGGTCCTCACGCTTGAGGTATATCTTAGGGCCCTTCAGTCTTTTAGTCAGGCGCTCCGCATAATAAAGTATGCTGGGCCTTCCGGCGAAGTCCGAAAGGTAATAGTCCAGCTGTGTTTTGAACTTTCTGTCTTTTTTTGCGGCCTTATATTCACGCTCTAGCTCGTCGAGCGCTACCATAAGCGTCTCGGGGATATATTTGCCCCCGAAGACGCCGAAATGGCCTTTTTTGTCTGGCAGTCTCACGTCATAACCCCTTTATTTTAAGTAGGTAAACTTAAATATTAGCACAGAGTCAAAGTGTAGTCAATTTATATTAGAGGCGGGATTGTCATTCCTGCGGAAGCGGGAATCTATCTTTTATTTGTCGAGGTTATTCTGTGCGGTGTAATAGGCGTCGTATATATTGTAGATGCCGAGGACGATGATAACCGACACCCCGATGAACATCATAATTGCGCCGGCCAGGAACTCGACCCGATACAGGAATCCGGTAATAATAAAATGCCCGAGGAATACGGCGCCGATCAGCATGACCATCATCGCGATCGAGGAGACGAGCATTATCACGAGGCCTTTTGCGATCTGCCCGTTATAGATCTGGCCCAACCCGTTGAAAACGAAAGACAAGACCGCGGCCATTCCGGGATTCTGTTTTTCCATTTTATCCCCCCTCTTTTGATTGAAAGTTTATCATAAAATGCGCAAACGGTCAATCCGCTAAAGTCGGTTGACAACTTTTGTATTTTCTGATATCATCTGCTTCAAGATGAAAAAACTAAAGATTATCGCAATCTTAACCGTTTTTACCGCAATATCACAATTATGCAACGCCGAGCAGAAAAAGATCACCCCTATAGGCAACTTCCAGATGCTGGGCGGCTATTCCGATTCGGACAAGAGCGACGGCTTGTGGGGCTATAACTTTTCCGGCTCTTACGCGCCGGCGGTCAAGTTAAACGATACCCAGCACCTCATTCCCTTATATAGCGGGATAGTCGAGCGGATGCGCCAGTACATAACGCAGGAAGAAGGCGGAAGATTTTATAATGACTGGCAGCTCCATAACGCCTCAGTAGCTTTGAGGACCAGGCATTCCAGGGAGTGGGTAAGCAGATTTACCGGTATCGCTACCTGGAGCTTCCTTAATGAGACGCAGGACGAGAAGTTCGGGAAGGGCCTCTACGATTACCGCGATTTCGGGTTCTCGTTCGACCTCCGCCAGTCGTTGTCCGTAGCCGAATCGCAGCAGCACGAATACGGCTGGGGATTCCAGTATTTCAGGAGGACGTATCCGAACTATAAGTCGCTCATTTCACTTGCGTCGGTGACCGCTCCCGAGGTAGATGAGAAGGATTTTGACGGCATAAAACTCTCCTGGGGATTCGACGAGATATCCAAGAAAGGCTTAAGCTGGGATATCAAGCCCTCGCTCCTGCTCAAATTCTTTACGGATAAGAAACTTATAACTGAAGACGGGACGCTGGATGGCGACTCTAAAAGAAAAGATTATGTGCTGGCAAACAATATGGGTTTCGACATCCCCGTATTAGGAAGCGACAGATGGGTATTATCCGGCGACGGAAATCTGACCTATAATCACAGCAACCTTGACCTCTACGATTCCCGTGGTACACTTATCTTAAACGACGACGTCTACACGAAGGACTACTATACTTTTTTGAGCGTGTCGGCGTATCCCTATATCACGTACTATCATCCCATTGGCAAGGATAAAAAATTCGCGCTGCGCGGGGGATATTCCTTCCTTTACAGGCATTACCCGGGAAGATTAGCGAAGGAGGCGGGTGGGGCTTATACTGATTCCAAGCAGCATGACAGGGAACACGCCGTGCACTTATCGGCGTCCTATCCTATCACGAAAGAACTTTCATGGGTCACTTATTTTGACTATTCGTGGGTAAAATCTAACCAGAAATACGAGCAATTCTACACATATAATTACAATGTCTATCAGGTCCAGTCAGGTATCTCAATAGAGTTCT
>MHHC01000061.1 GCA_001805885.1 Omnitrophica WOR_2 bacterium RIFCSPLOWO2_12_FULL_51_24 | reverse complement strand
GAGACGGTGTGGCTTAGTCAGAAGCAGATAGCTGTCTTGTTTGCGACAGATAGAAGTTCTATCGCAAAACATTTATCCAATATCTTTAAAACAAATGAGTTAAGAGAAGTTACAGTGTGTGCAAATTTTGCACATACTGCCAAAGATGGGAAAACCTACGATACTAAATTCTACAACCTTGATGCGATAATTTCGGTAGGTTACAGGGTCAATTCTAAACACGCCACTCAATTCCGCATCTGGGCCACTAATGTCCTCAAAGGCTACCTGGTCAAAGGATATGCCTTAAACGAAAGGAAATTACTCGAACAAGGTGTAAAGCTTAAAGAGCTCCAGGAAGCGATAGGATTTATCAATTCAAAAGCCGCACATCCCGAGCTGAAAGGGCAGGAGAGGGAGCTCTTAAACATTGTCAACGAATACTCTGATTCCCTGACCCTGCTGTACCAGTACGACAATGAACTGCTCGAAATACGCGGGGTCAAACAGCCCACCTTTGAACTTTCTTATGACGACGCAAGGGAATTTGTTCATCAGGTAAAGGAAAAACTGGTCGAAAGAGGCGAAGGAAGCTCCCTATTCGGGCAAGAAATATCTCACAAGTTTGAAAGTATAATGGGAGCCCTCTATCAAACCTTCGACAAAAAGGATCTTTATTCGACCGTCGAAGAGAAAGCGGCAAACCTCCTTTATCTGGTAATAAAAGACCATCCGTTCGGCGATGGGAATAAGCGCAGCGGCTCACTGCTGTTCATCTATTACCTTGAAAAAAACAATTGCCTTCGTAAAGCGAGCGGCGAGGCGAAGATCCCGGATACGACTATTGTGGCGCTGGCTTTATTGATCGCGACCAGCCATCCGCGGGAGAAGGATGTCATGATAAGGATTATTACGAATCTGCTACGATGAAAACTCGCGCCATTGGTGCGAGAAATGCAGCCAATGGTTGCAGAAATAGGAAATAGGGGGCGTAGCTAAAGGAGGGATTTTTTATGAAAGGGATCAAGGTAAAAAGCAATGTGTAATTTTTGCACATTGCAAAACTGCAACTATCCGGAAATTCCGGATAGTTCGAATAAGGAGGGTAGGTAATGTTAAGGGAAGACAAAGTCATTGAAAAGATAATCATGAAGGACGGAAAACTCGCTATTTCTGCAAAAGATCTGGCGGGGTTGTATAAGGTCGATGAAAGTACCGTTGTAGGAGTAATCGAGCAAAAAGAGAATGATTTCCCCGCTGATTTCGCGATAAAGGACCGAGACGGTTATTTTTTGACAGAAAGCGGGGTTGCTATTATGTTAAGTTTCTTGAACTCAGACTACATAGCGCAGGTCAATATAATGGCTCTGAGGATCTTCCGCAGAATAAGGGAATTATTCAGCGAATATGATAACGGGTTGTCGGCCAAAATGATCGAACTTGAAAGAAAAATAGATGGCAGTAAAGACATGACTAGCAAACATTAAGAATGGACATTGACAATACAACTAAATGGTTGTATAGTTAAGGAGGCGAGAGTGGGAAGATTTTATTGCTTTTATTATAGCTTGAGTTCAGGGAGAATGCCGGTTAAAGAATTTGTTGAGTCGCTTGAGTCAAAAACTCAGGGAAAATTCTCCTGTCTTAGGAGGTTGCTTGAAGAATTAGGGAAAGAATTAAAGCAACCGCATTCCAAGCATCTCGGTAGCAATATATTTGAATTAAGATTTCAAAGTGAAGTTGGCACAATCAGGGTGTTGTATTTCTTTTGGGAAGATAAGGTAGTTATGACCAACGCGTTTGTCAAAAAATCTGTTAAGGTGCCCCTGAAGGAGATTGAATTAGCTAAGCAAAGACGCGAGATATTTATTGGCAACCAACAGGAGGAAAGATGAAGAAGAATATTCATTTAGGTATGAGTGTTGATGAGCATTTAAAGGAACTGGCCCGGAAGGACCCGGAATTCAGGAAGCTTTATGAGATTACTGAGCAAAAGCTCGCAATCGTGAAGCCCATCATCCGCTACCGCATCGACCACAACCTAACGCAGGGACAACTGGCGAAGAAGATCGGTGTTACCCAACAACATATATCGAAGATCGAAAATGGCGAATTCAGCAGCATGGAAACGCTGGGAAAGGTCTTGCGTTATGTCGGTTTTACTATTAAACTTGAGGCTGTGCCGTTAAGAAAAGAAGCAGCGCATGACCATCATGATCATTATGCAGCTCAATAGGGGACACCTTATAGATTTGCGTGATTTTGTTTGTGCCGGTGTAGCGCGGAGGAGGTGATGAAAATTTAACAATGATGCCGGGCAAGCGGTTAAGATAAACCGGCAAATGACCCTAAAGGGTTACCCCGACAAGCGCGATTAAATCTCGCGGAGATTTAATCTGTCGGGCCCTTCGGGTAAAATTTGCCTTTGGTAAATTTTAGTAAGGGGAGAAGCAGATGGAGAAGTACGGTTTTCTGCGCAACGCGCAGATAGTGATTTTGGGGATATGTTTTGTAGTGGCGGCGATAGGTTCGGCAGTAGCGTTGACGGACGGGTTGGTGAAGTTCAAGAAGGCCTCGGCCGAGGTGATAAACGTTACCGGCTCGGCGGAGAAGAAGATAGTTTCGGATTACGCCGTGTGGACGGCGAGTTTTTCCGCGCGTGACCCGCAGTTGAAAGACGCGTTCGTTAAAGTCAAGGAAGACACCGCTAAGGTCAGGGCATACCTCGCCTCCAAAAGGGTAAAAGAGGACGAGTTGATAGTCTCCCAGGTCACCACGGTTATCACCTACAAGAAGAATGAAAAGGGCGCGGACACCAACGTCATCGAGACATATCTGGTGGACCAGGGGATCGAGGTGAGGTCCGCGGACACGAAGAAGGTCACCGCGGTCTCGCGCGAATCGACCGAGCTCATCGAGCAGGGCATCCAATTTGTCTCTGACGCGCCGCGGTATCTTTACACCAAATTGAGCGAACTGAAGCTCGATATGCTCGCCGCGGCCTCCGCCGATGCCAAGGAGAGGGCCGTGAGGATCGCTTCGGCATCCGGCAACAAGGTCGGGCGGATACGCTCCGCGAACATGGGCGTCTTCCAGATAACGCCGGTCAATTCCAACGATGTCTCCGCGTGGGGCGAGAACGATACCTCATCGCTCGAGAAGAAGGTCTTTGCGGTCGTGCATGCGGATTTTGCGATAACGGAGTAAAGACGTAAGTGATATAATAAAGGTATGAGAGTTTTCGCGATAATATTGGCGAGCGTGTTTATTTGCGGAGGATGCATGGCAAAGCCTGTAGAGCCCGCCGGAAAGATACCCATATACGACGCGCGGTCGGGAAAGGTCAACGAAGTCGACCGGGTCGTAAAGACCGATGCGGAATGGAAGAAGATACTCACGCTCGAGCAATACGAGATCACGCGCAAGAAGGGCACCGAGCGGCCGGGCAGCGGCGCCTGTGAAATACCTAAAGAAAAAGGCCTCTACCAGTGCGTCGATTGCGGCACAGACCTTTTCGGCGTCGGCACGAAGTTTGAATCCGGGACCGGCTGGCCGAGTTTTTATGAGCCGGTATCGTCTCTCAATGTCAAACTGGACGAGGACGTCAGCTACGGGATGCAGCGCATCGAGGTGATGTGCGCGCGCTGCGGGGCGCACCTCGGGCATGTATTCGACGACGGCCCGCCGCCGACAGGCAAGCGCTATTGCATAAATTCCGTCGCGCTGAAATTCGTGAAAACCGACTATAAGCCGCTCAAGACCGCGACTTTCGCGGCCGGGTGCTTCTGGGGAGTTGAGGAGAATTTCCGCACGTTCAAGGGCGTAGTGTTTACGCGCGTCGGTTATGACGCCCATGCCGAGTCTATCGAGATACAATACGACCCGTCCGCAGTCACTTACCGGGAACTCCTCGACGAATTCTGGAAGATACACGACCCTACGACGTTAAACCGCCAGGGGCCGGATATCGGGTCGAATTACCGGTCGGCTATCTTCTATCACGATAAGGAGCAGGAGGCCCTCGCGCAGGCATCAAAAGAAAAACTTGATAAGTCCGGCAGATACAAGAATAAGATAGTCACGCAGATCGCCCCGGCCGGGATCTTCTATCCGGCCGAGGCGTATCACCAGAAATATCTAATCCTAAAGGATAGACTTTCCTGTCAATTGAGGAAAGGTCTCATGAAACGCGGCTTGCCGCCGCAGTGCCCTTAACCGAGAAAAGAGGAGCAGTGAAGGTCGGCTATCCTAATTTACGCATCGGCTACATACTTGCGGCGTTTTCATCATTGGGATGGTTGGTGAAAATTATGCACCTAAAGGGGTTCGAAGTACTTGGCGTAATCGCCATCGCAGGATGCATTTATTGGTGCTGGTGCGTGTTTCGCACGCATAAAGTCATGAAAAAGATCACAGGCGGAGAGTTTGCCCGCGATCCGTCGCAGGCAGTGTTATATTTCTTAATCCCTGTCCTCAATATCTTCTGGGGTTTTATTTGGACAAGCCGTATAACGCGTTTTTTGAACAGGTTTCGGACCGATAGGAAGATAAATGGCTGGATCCCGGGCCTTGCTTTTGCCGTTTCTTTTATAGCGTTTTTCTGTTTTTTCCCCTTATTTATATTCGGCATTTTCTGGGCCCTGTCATATTTGGTTAAGAATATAAAAGAAACGGTGGAGCTTGATAAGGCCGGGGCGGGCGCCTTGGCCGCCAATATATCTAAATATGAGATTCAATCGAGGAAAAGAAAAAGCATTTTACGCCGCGTGGTCAGTATCTCGGTTGTGCTGCTGGTATTCTCTTTATTATCTATGCCGTGGACGATGTTGCTTCCCGTCTACCGCGAAGGAGCGAGGTTGGTCCCGTTAATAGAAGATTACAAGGTCAAGCATGGCGTTTATCCCGATACCCTGGAACAGTTAGGGGGCAAAATAAAATATGCCGAACCGGGCATCCGGGGCATGCGCTATACAACTTATGACGAGGGAAAAAACTTTAGCTTAGTGTGTTTTGCGAATCTGCCGGGTATCAAGTTGAGAGAGGCCTATAATTCTACGACTAAAGAGTGGAGACAGCTTAAATGAGGGAGGTGGCAAAAGATGAATAGATCCTTTCTTTATATCTGTATTGCTTGCTGTATCATGTTCTTTATGGGCACGGCCGCGGCCGTTTCGCCGGTGCAGACGGAACATTTCAGGGTCGTCGCGCAGGGGCCGAATATCCAGGAGTCCGACCTCAGGAAGATAGGCGGGGACGTAGAGAGCGTCTACAAGCAGGTCTCGGATGCCCTTGGCGTCGAGTATAAAAGCTCCGGAAAGATAGAGGTCCAGGTGTGGAGAACGCCGGAGAAGGGAATGGCTTTAAGGGCGGCCGCGGGCTCGGCGGTGCTCTACCTTACCCTCGGCGCGATCGATAATGGTCTGCTCAGGCATGAACTCACGCACATCCTCATCGCCAAGCCGCTGTCTACAGCGCCGCGTTGGTTCCATGAAGGCCTGGCGATGTATATGGAACACGGGGATATACGCAATGTGTACCGCCGGGATCTTCCGCCTTTCAAGGATTTCTCATTTGTCCGGCTCGATGCGAGATTCGGGGCGGACAAGACAGAAGGTGATTCTTACCTCTATGCATGGTCCATAATTTCATATATAATGGATACCTGCGGCAAAAGTAAGATCAAGGATATTTACGGGCAAAGCGGCAGTTTCAGCGATAAATTTTCAAAGGCCTTCGGCACCGACCTGCGTTCGGTAGAGAAGAGATCCGGCGAGATATTTGCGAAATATAAGTAAAAAGGTTATATATGGCCAATAAGAATGCCTTAGTCTATTACAATCGCGGGCTTACATATATCGGGAGAGGCGACTTCGACCAGGCTATTTCCGATTATACCAAGGCCATAGAGCTCGATCCCAACCTCGCGGAGGCCTACGTCAGCCGCGGAATAGTCCACGCCAGAAAAAGCAACTTCGATAAGGCCATATCCGATTATACCAAAGCCATAGAGATCAACCGCGAATATGCCTACGCCTACGTCAGCCGCGGGATCGCCTATATTGGGAAAGGTGAACTCGACCGGGCCATATTTGACTTCACCATGGCAGTGAAGATCAGCCCTAAAAATGCCAATGCCTACTGCAACCGCGGGATCGCCTATCTCAAGAAGAGCAGCCTCGAGCAGGCCGTCTATGACTTGACCAGAGCCGTAGAGATCGATCCCGACCTCACGGAGGCCTACAGCAACCGCGCCCTTGCCAATTTTTTAAAGGAGGAGTACGATAGGAGCTGGAAGGATGTCCATAGGGCAAAGGAACTGGGATCCGAAGTCAGCCAAAAATTCCTCGATGAACTGAGTAAAGCCTCGCCGGAGAAAAATGAAAAGCCATAAAAGAATGAAAAGACCGCTCGGCATTGTCATCTTAGCGCTGGCCATGTTTGGACCCACCGCCTATGCCATGAAAGCGATCACGGCATCCTCCGACATCAATAACAACAGGGCCGAGAAGGCGGTTGACGGCAAACCCATTACCCGCTGGGAATCGGAATGGAAGGATGACCAGTGGATACAGGCCGAGTTCGAAAGTCCGGTCGTATTATACGGCATGGAGATAAAATGGGAGACGGCCTCCGCATACCGCTATAAGGTACTGGGCTCGGCCGACGGCGCCGAGTGGAAGACCCTCGCCGGGATAGAGGACGGGACCGAAGGCGAAGATATAAAGATCAACTTCAAAAAAGATACGACGGCGTACAAATTCGTTAAGATAGACTGCCTCGACAGGGCGACGGCGTGGGGATTCTCGATATGGGAGATGGAATTCAAGACGGACAAACCGTATAAGGATATCCCCAAGAGGATGTCGATACCGAAGGGCAAGACCTTCTTCACCATCAAGCAGGTGAAAGACAAATACTGGTTCATCGATCCGGACGGAAAGCCGTTCATCTCAAAAGGGGTTAATGTGGTTTCGGGCAGGGACGGCGCGGTCCTGCCGGATTCCGAATATTATAACGTAACGGCAAAATATAAAGATACTGGGGATTGGGCGAAAAGCGTGATAAAGCGTCTTAAGAATTGGAACTTTAACACGATAGGATCCTGGTCCGACGCAAGCACGTTCTATTACAACATGCCTTTTACCGTGATATTGAATATCCCGTCGACCGCGGACCACAGGCTTGTGGATGTCTTCGACCCCGCGTTCAGAGAGACGGCGGAGCAGAGTGTCGCGAGCAGATGCAAGCGGTTCATGGACGCGAAATACCTTCTGGGATATTTTATCGATAACGAGCTGCCGTGGTACGGGGATTGGGGATGGGATACAGGCCATGCGCCCACGCTCCTCGATGAATACGCCAAACTTGAGGACGGCGCGCCCGGCAAACAGGCACTGGCCGATTTCCTGAAGCAGACCTACGGCAAAGAAATAGCCGAATTCATGCGCGTCCGCGGCACAGAGGCAAAAGAGGCGCGCAAGCAATTTGCGGGCATCGTCGCTGAGGAATATTTCTCCGTGATAACCGGATATATCAGGAAGTATGACCCGAACCACCTGATACTCGGCGTGCGTTTCGCGGGCAGCGCCCCGGAAGAAGTATTGGCGGCTTGCGGAAAATATTGCGATGTGGTCTCCGTCAATTACTATTGCAAGAACATGAAAGTCGACAAACGGTTATTCGATAATTATTATTTACTCGGGCAGAAGCCGGTAATGATAACCGAATTCTCCTACAGGGCGATGGAGAACAGGAGCGGCGATAAGAATTCGCGCGGCGCCGATGTGACCGTCAAGACGCAGGAGGAGAGGAAGACCGGCTTCGAGAAGTATGTGACGCAGATGATGGAATTGCCGTACCTCGTCGGTTATCACTGGTTCATGTATTTCGACCAGTCGCCGCAGGGGCGCAGCTTCGACGGCGAAAACAGCAATTACGGCATCGTCGACATCTACGATAAGGAATACGAGTTGCTGACGGCCGGGATGAAAAAGACAAACGCCAAAGCGGATACCATCCACAGGAAGTCCGGCGTGCCTTATCCCGACAAACTCGTCAAAATGGGCGGATATGCCGCCGTAAATAACAAGGATATCAAGCGCGAGAGCGTGCCTTTCTGTAATATCGGAGATATCAATACGGGAAAAATTATCGTGTGGGCGGATAGCTCATCCTCAGCGTCGATCAAGCCCTCCGGAGGGCAATCCGCGGAAGGCAGGCTATATCTGAAGTGCGTTATCGATACCGGCGGCGGGTGGGGCTGCGGCTTCGGGGTCCCTTGTGATGTCAAGAGCGCCAATAGCGACGGGTCCATCGATCTTCAGGGGTTCAAGGGGATAAGGATAACGATGTCCCTGACGGATACGATGCCGTTCTCTGTCTTTATAAACGAATCCGGCGCGAACGACGCGGGAAGAGATGAATATAACAGCGTCAACGGGGCTGACGGCGAGAGCTTCGCTTCGGATTCGGACGGGGGCACCGGAAAGATCGAGACGTATGACTATCCGTTCGAGAAGTTTACCTTCAGGAATGTCTACGGCAACCAGGGTGGCAATAAGACATTGGACCTTCAGGCCGTCAGGAATATCGACTTGTATTTCCCGGGCAACAACGGCACCGGCCAATGCGATATCTATGAGGTAACGCTGTATTAAAACCGATATGAGGGATCATAAGACTCTCATTTTAGATAAGAAGCAAGTCGCCGGGCTGGCCGATATGAAGGCCGCGATAAAGGCCGTTGAGGATGTATTCCGCGAATACGGCCTCGGCAGAACAAAGATGCCGCCGAAGATATATCTGCACCTGCCAGAGCATGGCGGGGATTTCAGGGCGATGCCGGCTTACGTCAGGCGGCCCGACGAGTGCGTCCTCAAATGGGTGAATGTCCATCCGGATAACAGGCGGTTCGGCCTGCCTTCGGTCATGGCCGTCATAATTTTAAGCGATCCGCGCAACGGCCTGCCTTTGTGCATCATGGCGGGCGGAAATCCTACGAACATACGGACCGGCGCCGCCGGCGGCGTAGCGGCAAAATATCTCGCGCGTAAGGATTCGCGCGTCGTCGGGATGGTCGGGTGCGGCGCGCAGGCCCGGACACAGCTTCTGGCCCTGCTGAATTTATTTAAATTAAAAGATGTGAAGGTCTGGGGGTTTGAGCCGCATGAAGTCAAAGATTTTATCCGTGATATGAAAAAAGCGAAGGTGAAATTTACCGCCGCGAAAGATATCGAGGAATGTGTCCGCGGCAGCGATATCGTCGTGACGACAACGCCGTCGCGCAAACCTCTTGTGAAATTTGCATGGCTCAAGGCCGGCGCCCATATAAACGCCATCGGCGCGGACGCTAAAGGAAAACAGGAGCTCGAGCACTGGATATTGAGGAATGCCAAGGTCGTTGTCGATTCATGGGAACAGGCCTCGCACAGCGGAGAGATAAACGTGCCGGTAAGCTATGGCCAGATAACCCGGAATAATATTTACGCCGATATCGGCCAGATCGTCTCGGGCAGGAGAAAGGGCCGGACAAACGCCAAAGAGATCACAGTCTTCGATTCGACGGGTCTCGCCATCCAGGATGCCGCCATCGCGGATCTGATTTTTAAGACCGCAGTAAGAAAGAGAGTGGGTATATGGGTCAGCTTAGCTTAGTCGACGAAAAATTCGTGCATTGGACGAGGGACCTCGCGCCGAAAGAGGCGAGGATAGCGATATTCGAGCATGTAAGGGATATCCCGTATGCGATAATCCCAAAGTTGCGCGACCCGGCTGCCGGTCCGCCCGGGCTCATCGAGGGGAACAATGGCTCGTGCCAGCCAAAACATTATCTTATTGCTCAGTTGTTTGCTAAATTGAATATTCCAACAAGATTAGTGACGTATGTTTTCAGGTGGGGAGATTCGGAAATAAAATATCCCGCCGATTTAAAGAATATAATAAGCCGATTGCCGGTAAGCTACCATCTCGCCTGCAAGGCGGATATTAACGGCAATTGGGCACTGGTCGACGCGACGTGGGACCTGCCGCTTAAAAAAGTCGGGTTCCCGGTCAACGAAAAATGGGACGGCGAAAGAGAGACGATCAATGCCGTAAACCCGATCAAAGAGATCATCCACGAATCCGCGGAAGAGCGTGTCCAATTTGAAAAAGAACGCCACGGCCGCTACACCGGCGCCGAAAAAACCGCTTACACGGAATTTATAGATAAATTAAATTCATGGCTTGAAACCGTAAGAAGGGCATAACATATGATTTATAAATTCATAGACGACAAGGGGACCTTTGTCGTTAGAGACCCCAGCAAGTATAGCCTGTATTTCCCGCTCACGGACAAAGACGGCAGATTGCTGAGCTCGATAAGCCCGAACCTCGGCGGTGACATAAAGAGCGACAACGAACATTTCCTGACGCCGCCTGCGACGATCGAGGATGTCCGCAACAACCTCCTCTGTCGCCGCGATTTTTTCATCAAAGCGGGGAATGTGATAATACGGCTCTCATATCCGCACGACGATGTGGTCGAGGCAGGTTTCCTGTATCACAAAGTCACAAAAAAGGCCCACGGCCTAGAGATAGAGGTGCTGAATTTCATCCCGTTCGATACGGCCGTCGAGGTAATGCGCGTCCGCGTCACCAATAAAAGAAATAAAGATATCGATATCACGCCCACGTCATTTATCCCGCTATACGGCCGCAGCGAAAAGAATATCCGCGACCACAGGCACGTAAGCTCGCTGTTAAACCGCTTGGATCTCGACAGGTACGGCATATTCCTTAAGCCGACGATGATATTCGATGAGAGGGGCCATACCGGGAACAGGACGAATTATTTCGTCCTCGGCTGCGAGGATAACGGCAAGGCGCCTGCCGGCCAATTCCCGACGCTCGGGATGTTTTGCGGCGAGGGCGACCTGATCTTCCCCGACGCGATAGAAAAAGACGTAAAGCCCGCCTCGAAAAAACTTCCCGGTTTCGACGGGAAAGAGGCGTCCGCCGCGTTCAGGTTCAACCGCAAGAGATTAAGAAAGGGCGGTAAAGTCGAGTATATCCTGATAATGGGCATCGATGACGACAGGAAAAATATAGGCAGGATATTTAAAAATTTTAATTCCCCGTCCAAGGTCGAGAAGGCCCTGAAGGCGACGAAGAGATACTGGCAGCGATATCTTTCCAGGCCCGGGTTCGATTTCAACGACGGCGATTTCAACAACTGGCTGCTGTGGGTCAAGATACAGCCGACCCTCAGGAAATTATTCGGGAACTCATTTTTACCGCACTTCGATTACGGAAAGGGCGGCCGGGGTTGGCGCGATATCTGGCAGGACGCGCTGACACTTCTCCTTACCGAGCCGGAAAAGGCGAGGGATCTGATCTTCAACAGTTTCCGCGGCATCAGGCTTGACGGCTCAAACGCGACGGTAATAACAAAAGACGGCCGGTTCATCGCCGACCGCAACAGGATAAGCCGCGTCTGGATGGACCACGGGATATGGCCATACCTTACGACCCGGTTTTATATAAAAAAGACAGGAGATGTCGGCTTTCTGCTGAGGGAGTGCGAATATTTCAATGACCAGAAGCCCGGGCCGGGCGATCCAAAAAATATCTATAAGGGCAGCGTCCTCGAGCATATCCTCGTCCAGAATGTAGTCCGGTTCTTCAATGTCGGCGAGCATAATATAATCCGGCTCGAGAATGCCGACTGGAACGACGGCCTCGATATGGCCCCGGAGAGGGGCGAGAGCGTCGCCTTCAGTTTCATGTACGCGCACAACCTGCGGGATATCTGCTCCATCCTCGAAAAGTTGAAGAAAAAGCGCAAGAGCGTCAAATTGCTGGAGGAATTCCTGTTTTTATTAGACAGTCTCAACGCGTCCGTAGATTATGATGACTATAAAGAAAAACAGGGACGGCTGGACGAATATTTAAGGGCCGTAAGGAATATCTCCGGCCGGGCCGTGGAAGTGGAGATCGACGGCGTTATCAAAGACCTGCGTAAAAAATCGGACCATCTCTCCGCATGGCTCAGGGAGAAGGAGTGGCTCCCCGGCGCCGGGTTCTTCAACGGTTACTATGACAATAAGGGACGCCGCGTAGAGGGAAAATCCGCCGGCAAAGTGAGGATGCTATTGCAGTCCCAGGTATTCGCCATAATGAGCGGCTGCGCTACGGACGTCCAGGTGAGAAGGACCTGGCAATCGATCAAAAAATATCTGAAGGACCCTAATCTAGGCGGATTCCGCCTCGGGACCGATTTCAAGACGGTGTATATGGACCTCGGCCGCGCGTTCGGGTTCGCTTACGGCGACAAGGAGAACGGCGCGTTCTTCAATCACATGAACGTGATGCTGGCGAACGCCCTGTATAAAAGGGGGTTTGTAAAGGAAGGGCGAGAGGTATTTGATTCCATCTATAAGATGTCTACGAGCGATGCGGCCCGGATATACCCCATGATACCGGAATATTTCAACAACGAGGGCCGCGGGCTTTACCTTTACCTGACCGGTTCGGCGAGCTGGTATATCTACACATTGATGGAAAATCGAAAGGCGCACATTTAAAAAATGAGACGGGAACTGGTCGTCTTCCTGGTCATACTTGCGGTCGTGCTCATTGTGGGACTTGGCGGCAGATCCTTGATACTTAATTTCGCCGTCAATCAGATCAAGGGAATGTTTCCCGGCTACGACGTCTCGATCGGCAGCGCTGACATCAGGAATACCGATATGCTCGCGATAGCCGACATCGTTGTGAAGAAAGACGATGCCATTCGCTACAGGATCAAGTCGGTAGAGATAAATTTTTCGCCGTTTTCGTTATTTACAAAGGTAATACCGAAGGTGGCCGTCAAAGATGCCCGTTTGAAGTTTAATTCTCCGGACAAAAATTTGAAGGACCTCATCGAATATCCCGTAGCGAAGCCTGGTAAGGGTTTTATCGCGAGATCCGTTGTCATCTCGAATTTAATGGTGTCGGTTGATACGGCCGATTGGCAGCTCAGCGCCGGAGTCAACGGGAATATAACTGCGGGCAAAGAGATGACCTATAAAGCGGAGATAGAGTTGGGCTATTTTGACCTTGCGTTTTTAGCAAAAGGATTAAATGTCGCCGAGAAAGTCGAACTAAGCGGACGGTTAAAGGGAAGCCTTTCGCTGGGTGGACAGAACCTGAAGGTCACGTACATAAAAGGTGATTTCGTTATCTATCCGGATCCGAGCAATGTCGAAGGAAAGTTGGTCATCAAGGACGGGGAATTCCTCAAAAAGCTTGCCGAGAACACGAAACAGCCGCTTTCGGTCATCGAGGAAGGATTTAAAAATTACAATTTTACAAGGGGGACTCTGCGGATATCGAGGGACGCCGAGTCGATACTTTTTCATATACTTTTGGATGGGGCAAAAGGCGAAAGGGACCTGACAGTAGCATTGCACGGATTTTAAAGGAGGTAAAATGAAAAATAAAATGGTAGTCTTGACGGTCTTACTGGCCGTGTTTTTGGGGGTGGGTTGCGCGAGCGTGCAGGTCAAAGCGCCGAAGGACCCCATAAAGGTCGACATAACCATGCGCCTCGATGTTTATCAGCACGTCGTAAAGGATATCGACGATATCGAAAGTATAGTCTCGGGAAAGACCGGGGCGAAGCCGAAAGACGGTATGAAATTGAATTTCCTTATGGCTAACGCGTGCGCGGATGAGGGATTGTCTCCGGATGTTGAGCAGGCCGCTATGCGCCGTAAGGACAGGCGTGCCGAACTCACCTCATGGGAAAGTAAAGGTGCGGTCGGCGAAAACAAATTTGGGCTGGTGGAGGTAAAAGGCGGCGAAGCCCCCGCAGATCTGGTTAATTCCGAAAACTCCGACCGGATGATAATCTACAACGCACTGTCGCAGAAGAACGGTGCGCCGCTTGAGGATGTCCAGAAGATCTACGCGAAGCGTCTGCAGGATGACGCGCCCGCAGGGACGCCTATCGAAGCAATGAATGTGTCCGGCTCATATGAGTGGAAGAATAAGTAGAGGTAGATGTTTAAGCTTATAATCTTTGATATAGACGGCACGATCGTCGACGCCTACACCGCGATCGAGAAGAGCCTGAATTACACCCTCAAAAAACTCGGCTATCCTAAGGCAAAGATGCCTGTCGTGCGCAGGGCCGTAGGCCACGGCGACAAGAATTTCATAGAATATTTCGTCGGGAAGAAGGACGTCAGGGAGGGCATAAAGCTCTATCGCGCGCATCACGAAAAAGCGCTCCTCAGATATTCTAAGGTGATACCCGGGGCAAGGCAGCTTTTGCGCGGCCTCAAAAAGAAGGGCTACCGACTCGCGGTAGCCAGCAACAGGCCGCCGAAGTTCAGCATGATACTGTTAAAGCATCTCGATCTCGTAAAATATTTCGATGCTATCGCGTGCGCGAAGGACAAAAGCGAAATAAAACCCAAACCCTTT
>MHHC01000060.1 GCA_001805885.1 Omnitrophica WOR_2 bacterium RIFCSPLOWO2_12_FULL_51_24 | reverse complement strand
GCGGCGGCCGGCTCGCTCAAACTCCTCGATCCGAGGATCGTCGCGAAGCGCGGGCTGGATTTATTCATACATGGGCTGGGATATTCCGAAGGAATTCCTTTCAGATCGCAATCCGGACTGTTCGACGGGCTCAGGGATCTGGGTTTTAGGGTGAACCCGAACTTTAAGAAGTGTCCGGCTATTGATGAGGTCCTAAAATTCTGCGATATCTGGCAGAAGAAACGCAGGGAACTCGAATATGATATCGATGGCATGGTCGTCAAAGTCGATTCCTTTGCCCAGCAGAAAAAACTCGGCGCGACCACGAAATCCCCGAGATGGATGATAGCTTACAAATATCCGGCGGAGCGCGTAGAGACGAAACTGCTGGATATAAAAGTCCAGGTCGGGAGGACCGGCGTATTGACCCCTGTCGCGGTCCTTAAACCCGTCTTTGTCGCTGGGACGACCGTTGCCCACGCCTCACTGCATAATCAGGACGAGATAGAGCGCAAAGACGTAAGGTTAGGCGATACTGTAATAATCGAAAAAGCGGGAGAGATAATACCGCAGATCGTTGAAGTCGTGAAATCGAAACGGACGGGAAAAGAGAAGAAATTCGGGATCCCGAAGGAATGTCCGGTCTGCGGAGCTCCGACGAAACGCGAGGAGGGCGAAGTGGCATTCCGCTGCGAGAATGTATTTTGTCCCGCGCAACTGAAGGAGAGCCTCATCCATTTCGCTTCGCGCGCCGCGATGGATATCGAGGGGCTCGGCGACGCGATGGTAGATCAGCTGGTCGATAAGAAATTGGTAAGGGATTACGGCGATATATATTATCTTAAATTCGCGCAATTGCGCGAGCTCGAGAGGATGGGAGATAAATCGGCGCAAAATTTGCTAGTTGCCATAGAAAAAAGTAAGGGGAACCGGTTGAACCGCCTTATATTTGCCCTGGGGATACGGCATGCCGGCGAACACATTGCCGACGTCCTGGCTAAAAGGTTCCAGTCGATAGATAAATTATCACAACAGAAAGCTGAAAACCTGATTCAGGTCAAGGAGATAGGCCCCGTTGTGGCGGAGTCGATCCATGAATTTTTCAGCAGCCGGATTTCAAGAAAGGTGTTGGATAGGCTCGCAAAAGCGGGAGTAAAGATGGAAGAGAAATCTCATCCGGCCTCTTCCGCTAAACTCGCGGGAAAGTCATTCGTCTTCACGGGCGAGCTCAAGAATTACTCGAGGACCGATGCCGAGCAATTGGTCAGGGATCTTGGGGGGACCGTTTCCTCGAACGTCGGCAATAAAACTGATTTTGTGGTGATCGGAGAAGCGCCAGGCTCGAAGTATGGAAAGGCAAAAAAACTCGGCGTGAAGATAATAGGTGAGAAGGAATTCGAGAAAATATTGAAGGAGAAGAGATGAAGAACGGTTTTAAGAAGATCGCATTACTCTTATCTATCGGCGTGATCGCCATGAATCTCTCCGGTTGCGAGACGCTAAAGAAAAAGTTTATCCGGAAACAGAGTCCCAAGAAGGTCTCGCCGGTATTAGTGCCGCAGGATTACAGGGGGATCTATCCGAACGATATCCTATACAGCAATCATTTCAATTACTGGCGGACATGGACAGAGGACCTGATCAATTGCCTGGATACGAAGGCGAGCAATAAACGCGAAAAGCTTGCCGCGGCGAGAGCCGTCGAGGACCTCGAGAGGATGCAGGATCTTCTTACCGGAGATAAGAAAGACGAGCTTACGAAATATATAAAGTTCTATGAAGATGTGCAAAGAAGGGTCGAATTGGGCCAGCCGAACGATAATGATGCCTCGCGCATGAGGAATGACCTCGAAAGCCGCCGCAGGGTGATCATTAGGAAATTCGAGCCTAAGGAAGTCAAGGCCTATATTTTAAAGGAAGAGGAACCCGTGAAACCGATCCGGACTACTGAACAGACTCTGCCCCCTACGGGCAAAGTCCTCGCAGAGGAGACCTTGCCCCGCTCCGGCGGGACTTTGCCTAAGAAATGAAATATATCCTTAGGACATTGCCGGTCGGGCCGGTCGCAGCCAATTGTTATATATTAGGCTGCGCGAATACCAAGGAAGCCGTAGTTATAGATCCCGGGGCCGAAGATAACCTGATAAAGCAGCAGATAAGCGCGCTGGGCCTTACGGCGATATGCGTAATAAATACACACGGCCACGGAGACCATATCGGCGCGAACTCGAAGATGGGGCTTCCCGTATTCATCCATGCGGCCGATGCCCAATGTTTGACGAATCCGTTGAAGAATATGTCGGGGATGCTGGGTATTCCGATCAGTTCCCCGCCCGCGAGCCGGCTTCTCGAAGACGGCGATAAGATAGACGTAGGCGACCTTACCTTGGAGGTCATATATACGCCGGGCCATACACCGGGTTCCATCTGCCTTAGGTGCGATGAGATAGTCTTTACCGGTGATACGCTTTTCGCCGAGGGAGTGGGAAGGACTGACCTGCCGGGCGGAGTGGAATATAAACTTATCAAGTCAATAAGAGAGAAACTTTTTATTTTACCTGACGAGACGAAGGTATACCCGGGTCATGGTCCCGCGACGACGATAGGCCACGAGAAAGGGCACAACCCCTTTATTTAACAATGGAAGAGTTCATCAAGGAATTCATGGATTATCTTTCGGTCGAGCGCGGCTTGAGCAAGAACACGCTCGAATCGTACGGCCGTGACTTGAACAAGTACGCCGGATATCTGAAAAAGAAGGGCATAAACAATCTCGAGAGGGTAAAACGTCCGGATATTCAAGATTTTATGATGGGGCTAAAGGACGGCAAACTGAACGCGAGCTCGATAGCGCGCAACCTCGTCGCGATAAAAGTGTTTCACCGCTACCTGACGAGCCAGCGATTGCTTAAGGAGGATGTGACCTCGGTGATCGAGACGCCCAAGCTTTGGAAGACACTGCCCGACGTCCTGGACCTGAAAGAGGTCGAGGCGATACTCGACAGCCCTAACACGCGTCTTAAGCAGGGGCTTCGGGATAAGGCCGCTCTCGAGCTTATGTACGCGACCGGAATGCGTGTCTCCGAACTTGTAAATTTAAAGCTGACCGACCTGCACATGGAGATGGGTTTCGTGAGATGTCTGGGAAAAGGACAGAAGGAACGTATAATACCTGTTGGGTCAAAAGCGAAGGAAGCCCTGCAGAAATATATCGAAAAAGCCAGGCCAAAATTCTTAAAACAGAAAGAATCAAAATCGCTTTTTCTGACCCGGCTCGGCAAACCGATGTCGCGCCAGACGTTCTGGATGATCATAAAGCATTACGTTAAAGACGCGCGCATAAAAAAGAGAGTGACGCCGCATACGCTTAGGCATTCATTCGCGACGCACCTCTTGCAGAACGGCGCGGACTTAAGGATAGTGCAGGAGTTGCTCGGCCACACGAACATCTCGACGACACAGATCTACACGCATATTAACAAGGAGCGGTTGAAGCAGATCCACCAGAAGTTCCACCCGCGCCCATAAATTTAAGCGGCGCGCCTGTAGCTCAATTGGATAGAGCGTCAGCCTCCGGAGCTGAAGGTTGTGCGTTCGATTCGCACCAGGCGCACCATAAGTTCCCCTAAAAAGGGAGTAGCGAACTATTCCGAGTTCTGCCGAGCAGGATTTCGTAGAAATACTGCCGGCGTTTAGAACGAGGAATATTAGTAGAAATTTTCGAGCGTATAGGCAAGGGATAGATTGAAAAATGATCCGCCAGAAATTAGCGGATCCAAAAAAGGAGAAAAACAAATGGGTAAGTGTTTGCTCTGTTGTGTATTAGCTATTAGCGCATTGGTAATCGTACCTTCCGTAGTCAAGGCAGAACCGGCTGATAGGGTCAACAGCGACGCATGCCTGAAAGAGGCGGGTTTTTATTCGGGCTGGGGCACGGCCGATGTCGGCGATGATGGCGCGCCGAAAGATTATGATAATGTCTATATCGCGGGAAGGTTCGGTTTCAACCTCAAGAAATGGCTCAAGTGGGATAACCTGAAAGGTGCGTTGCTTTTTATGACAGAACCTTTCGTCAATCCGGTCGTAGACCCCAGCGGTGATTATGAGGCCGGCTTAAGCCTCGGACTTAAATATATGTTCCCTGCGGGCGATAGATTTTACCCGTACATCGAAGGCGGCACAGGCGGGATATATATCTCAGAGAAGACAAGAAGGCAGGGTTCTCACGCTAATTTCGTGGATCATGCCGGCGCGGGCTTATACTATTTTATTAAAGATAATATCGCGCTTAACGCCGGGTACCGTTTCAGGCATATCTCCAACCTCGGCATAAAGAGGCCGAACGGCGGCATCGAGACGCATTCGGTTATAGCCGGAGTATCGCTCTTCTACTGATGGACCTTATAACGACGAAGATAAGGAGGGCTTTTCCGGAAAAAATGGCCGATCTCCTGAGGTTCTCCGGAAGGCTTGCCGTGGAGATGGGTTATACAGCTTTCGCGGTCGGGGGGTTTATAAGGGACCTGTTGCTTGGGGTCCAGAATTTAGATGTCGATATGGTCATCGAAGGCAATGCGATAGAATACGCGAAAAGGCTCTCGAAGGAACTATGCGGCGTCTATGTCTATCACAAGAGGTTCGGGACGGCGACCGTATTTATCCCGTCTCTTGGCAGGATAGATATAGCTATGACGAGGACCGAGATATACGAACGGCCGGCAGCGCTGCCCACAGTGAGATTAGGCCCTATAGAAAATGATCTTTACAGGCGCGATTTCACGATAAACGCCATGGCTTTCAGCCTCGACAGAAGGCATTTCGGCGAGCTGCTTGATCCCTTCAACGGCAGGAAAGACCTGAAGGAGGGCATAATAAGGGCGCTGCATGACTTAAGTTTCGTGGACGATCCAACCAGGATCTTCCGCGCCGTGAGGTTCGAACAGCGTTTCGATTTCAGGATCGAGCCGCATACTGAAAATCTGATAAAGAAAGCGGTCGGCCTGAAGATGGTCGACCGGACGCAGAAACAGAGGATAAGGGAGGAACTCATCTCTATCCTTTCCGAGGATAGGCCGCTAAAGGCGGTCAGGCGCCTTTCGGAACTGAACGAACTGAGATTCATCGATCCAGACTTAAAATTAAAAAATAGCACAGTCTCATTGTTTAATTCGGCGGATGAGGCGCTGGCCTGGTATGATAACACGCACATCAGCAGGAGGCACGCGCTGGAATGCTGGTTGATCTATCTGGCGGTATTGATCGATGACTTAAGCCCCGCGAAAATCAAAAAGATCTGCGGTGACTTCGTCTTCAAAAAGGCCGACGCGGCGAAACTCGTTTCTTATAAGAAGAATGAGAAGAGGATATCAGCTGTTTTATCTAAAAAAGGAAAATTGAAACCAAGCCAGGTCTACGAGCATCTAGAGGGGTTTCCATATGAGGTGATGATAATGTTTATGGCCAAGACGCGTTCGCAGACCGCCAGGCGCAGGATAATGTCTTATATTACCAAATACGCGCATGTAAAACTTGATCTCAGGGGCGACGACCTGAAGAAGGCGGGTATGGAGCCGGGCCCGCATTTCAAAGAGATTATCAGGAGGACGCTCCACGCTAAATTAGACGGCAGGGTAAAGACGAAGAATGAAGAACTTGGATTCGCGGTAAAAACACGGAGATACCATAATGGGAATAAGGCCGGAACGCATCGCAAGAGAGATGAGGGATATAATTTCGGGGATAATCAGCGAGGAGATAAAGGATCCCCGGATCGGCTTCGTCACGGTAACGAGGGTCGAGGTGACGCCTGATATAAGGAACGCAAAGGTCTATTTCAGTTCTTTAGGCGGAAAAGAGGAGAAGGAGAGCGCGGCCGAAGGGCTCAATTCGGCGTCAGGTTATATACGCAAGAGCCTGAGCGAGAAGATGAGGTTCAAGTTCACGCCGGAGCTGTTCTTCAGGCTGGACGAGTCGGCCGAATACAGTATTCACCTTAACCAGATATTCGACAAGATCCATAAGGAGAAAGAGAAGAAAGATGAGCCTGCTTAAAGTAATAAGCGCGATTCGGCGACACAGGAAATTCCTTATTTCAGGCCATGTGGACCCGGAGGCAGACGCGATCGGTTCTCAGCTCGCGTTGGCCAGTTTGGTAAAACGGTTGGGCAAAGAACCGATAATCATAGACCAGGACCCTCCGCCCATCTCATGTGATTTCATGCCCGGGATAAATTCGATAGTGTTGTGCAACGCCCTTAACAGGAAGGCATTGAAGGAAGTGGGTTGCGCGCTGGTAGTCGACTGCCCGACGCTTGAACGGACGGGAAAAGTCGCCGAGCTGATAACAGCGGATACGGAGATAATAAACATAGACCATCACGTAAGTAACGACTATTTCGGGCACGTCAACTGGGTAGACGAAAAAGGCGCGGCCACAGGCGAGATGGTATTCGATATATTCAAACGCCTCGGCTTGAAATTGACAAAGGATGAGGCGATAAACATCTATTCGGCGATCCTCATAGATACCGGGTCATTCAGATTTTCGAATACTACAGCGAAGACACATATAATCGCGTCAGAGCTTATAAAAAACGGGCTGGATACGAACTTCATTTTTGAGAGATTGTTTGAGATGAAGGCTTACGAGGTGACGCATCTTCTCGGTCGGTCTCTCTCGACTTTGAAGAGGACCGGCGACGGCAAGATAGTCTGGATGTGGATAACAAGGGATATGATGAGAAAGACAGGCGCCCAACTCAAAGATGCGGAGAACTTCATCGGTTTTGCGAGAGCGGTAAGAGGGGCTAAAGCGGCGCTCTTGTTCAAGGAGAGCGAGGAGAGGGGACTTATTAAAGTAAGCCTCCGGGGCAAGAACGGCGTCGATGTGAACAAGATAGCGGAGAAATTCGGCGGCGGCGGGCATGTAGCGGCGGCAGGCTTCAGCATCAAGGCGTCCCGCCGGGAAGCCGAGAGGAGAGCGCTGGCCGAAGTTTCGAAGCGCGTCTAAAGATGGACGGTATATTGTTAATCGATAAACCCGCCGGGATGACCTCGCACGATGTCGTGGATCTTATCCGGCGGCGGTTCGATATCAAGAAGGCCGGACACGCGGGGACGCTCGATCCTGCGGCGACAGGGCTCCTGGTCGTATTGATCGGCAAAGCGACAAAGCTATCCTTGAAACTCACAAACAGCGATAAGGAATACGAGGCGGTCATGACGTTGGGCAGGAAGACCGATTCGGGGGATGCTGAAGGAAAGATATTGAGCGAAAATGATTGCCGCGGCATAACCGAGGAGAAGGTAAGGGATGCCTTCAGGTCTTTTGAGGGAGAGAGGGAACAAATCCCGCCTATGTTTTCCGCGATCAGGCATAAGGGGACAAGGCTTTACAAGTTGGCCAGGAAGGGCAAGGAGGTTCCACGTCAACCGAGAAAGATACGCATCGAAAAATTGGAAATAAATAAGATAGCGCTGCCGGTCATCCATTTTATTGTGAGGTGCTCGAAGGGAACCTATATAAGGAAGCTATGCGACGACCTCGGCGATATGCTTGGCTGCGGCGCGCACCTCTCCGGCCTGCGCCGCGTCAGCTCCGGCGAATTCAGTTTGAAGGATTCGGTAGATACGGCAATAATAAAATCTATCTCTAAGCGTGAACTTGAAGGGCTGCTGATCAAGATATGAAGAATACGGTCTTGGCTATAGGTATATTCGACGGCGTCCATATAGGCCACCGCAGGATCATAAGCGCGGCGATACGCGAAGCTAAAAAAAGGAAAGAAGAAAGCGTTGTTATAACTTTCGATCCCCATCCCTCGAAGATCCTCAAGCCGCATATGAACGTCCCTTCGATAATGTCGACCTCCCATCGTTTGAAACTTATCTGCGGCCTCGGCGCGGACAGATGCTGTGTGGTCAAATTCGACAAAAAGTTCTCCAAATTTACGCCCAAGGATTTTGCAGGGAAGGTCCTCGCCGGTAAATTTAAGGCCTCGAAGGTTTTTATCGGCAGTAATTTTGTCTTCGGAAAGGGTAACTCCGGAAACGCGCTCTCGCTCAAAAAGCTTGGCCGGGAATACGGTTTTGAAGTCAAAGTGGTCCCCATGGTCAAAGTCGGGAGAAATATTGTCTCCTCGACCGCGATACGCAGGCATATAATAAGAGGCAGATTGGACGAGGCCGCCCGCATGCTGGGAAGGCCGGTCAGTGTCTACGGCACGGTGGTCAGTGGCAAGCGGCGCGGGCGCCTCCTCGGATATCCCACCGCGAATATCGATCCTCATCACGAGGCTATTCCGCCCGCAGGCGTATACGCTGTATGGGTCCGCCGCGGAAAGAAGAGATACGGTGGCGCGCTCTTCATAGGTAAGCGCTCGACGTTCGGCGAGAAAGAGACGGTCATAGAGGTCCATATCTTCGATTTTCAAGAGTTCATCTATCGCGAAGATATCGAGGTCGAATTCGTCAAGCGCCTGCGCGGGGCAAGAAAGTTCACCGACCGCGTGAAGCTTGTCGAGCAGATCAGGCGCGATGATATACAGGCAAAAAAAATCTTGAAAGCGGGTTAATAATCCTTTACATTAAAGCCCTGCTATGATATTATATCGTCATATTGGGAGGTGAATTGATGACGATTACCAGAGAAGCAAAAAAGGGCCTGATAGATACCTTCAAACAAAATGAAAAAGACACAGGCTCGGCTCCGGTCCAGATAGCTATCCTCACGGAGAGGATCAACCTTCTGACCGACCACTTCAAAATCCACAAGAAGGACCATCATTCCCGCCATGGTCTTCTCAAGCTTGTAAGCCAAAGGCGCAAGCTTCTGGAATACCTCAAAAGAGAAAATTCAGAGGATTATAAAGAAATCCTGGACAGGCTCAACCTGAGGAAATAGTCCCTTCATCTTTTCGGAGAGTGTTCCGGATCCAGGTGGAGGGCGTCGGTTTGTTGTGTACATTTAATTTAAAAGAAAGGGTATATGAGTAAAAGATTAGAAACGAAATTAGGGAGAGAGAATTTAATTTTTGAGACGGGCAGGATGGCCAAGCAGGCGAACGGCGCCGTGATGGTACAATACGGCGGGACCGTCGTTTTAGTTACGGCTGTCATATCAAAACAGCCCAGAGAGGGCGGCAGTATAGATTTCGTCCCCCTTACCGTCGAATATCAGGAGAAGACCTATGCCGCAGGGAAGATACCCGGCGGGTTTTTTAAGCGGGAAGGAAGGCCTTCCGAGAAAGAAGTCCTGACCGCACGGCTTATAGACAGGCCGATAAGGCCGCTTTTCCCCGCGGGAATCTCACATGAGATACAGGTAATGGCCCTGGTATTATCCCATGACGGAGAGAACGACCCGGATATCCTGGCCTTAAACGGCGCCTCATGCGCGCTTGCGGTATCCGATATCCCGTTTAATTATGTAATAGGCGCGGCAAGGGTAGGGATGGTAGAGGGCGAGTTCATCATCAACCCGACGTTCGCGGAGCTCGAAAAGAGCTCTTTGGATATCGTAGTGGTCGGGACGAAAGAGACGATAGTCATGATCGAGTCCGGCATGAACGAATTGACGGAAGATGTCGTCCTGAAAGCCATAGAGTTCGGCCATAAGAGCCTTATCGCTTCCATAGAACTCCAGGAAAAGATGAAGGCGGAATGCGGCAGGCCGAAAGAAACAAATTTGACGATAAATACGATAGACGATGGACTGTATAAAAAAGTAAAGGAGCTCTCTCTAAGTAGGATAAAAGAGGTCGAGCATAAGGCAACCAAGGAAGAGCGGGAGGAACTTATGGCCCTGATCGCCAAGGACCTTATTTTAGAGCTTGTCGCCGAAGGTTCTCCTTGGACAGAACCGGACGTAAAAGCCGCTTTAGTGAAAGTTGAGAAGGAAGAAGTCAGGCGGACGATACTGCAGGAGAAGAAGAGGGTCGACGGGCGCGGATTCAAGGATATACGCCAGATAACCTGCGAGGTCGGGGTCCTGCCGAGGACGCACGGTTCGGCATTGTTTACCAGGGGGCAGACTCAGAGCCTTTCGGTCGCTACGCTGGGCACATCGGCTGACGAGCAGACGATAGACGCGCTCGAAGGGGAGACTTCAAAATCTTTTATGTTGCATTACAGCTTCCCGCCTTTCTCGGTTGGAGAGGTAAAGCCCGTAAGGGGACCCGGCCGCCGCGAGATCGGGCACGGAGCATTAGCCGAAAGGGGCCTAAAGCCGATAATGCCTTCGAAAGAAGAGTTTCCATATACCGTGAGGGTCGTGTCAGAGGTGTTGGAATCTAACGGTTCTTCATCTATGGCGACTGTCTGCGCCGCAACGCTTTCTCTTATGGACGCGGGCGTGCCTATCAAGGCGCCTGTCGGCGGAATAGCTATTGGTTTGGTCAAAGAGGGCGGCAACCATGTCATACTTACGGATATCGCGGGCCTTGAGGACCATTTCGGCGATATGGATTTCAAGGTGACCGGGACGGAAAAAGGCGTCACCGCGGTCCAGATGGACTTGAAGATAGACGGCATAGGCCTTGATATAGTAAGGCAATCTCTCGAGCAGGCCAGGGAAGCGAGGATGATAGTCCTTGAGAAGATCAAAGCGGCTCTCGCCGAACCGAGAAAAGAACTTTCCCAGTACGCTCCGCGCATCGTCGCCTTCAAGATAAATCCCGATAAGATCAGGGATGTCATAGGGCCGGGAGGCAAGGTCATACGCAAGATAATCGAGGAGACCGGCGTCACGATAGATATCGAGGATGATGGGACCGTAAACGTCGCTTCAGCGGACGGAGAGGCCCTAAAGAAAGCGATAGATATCATAAATAAGCTGACCGAGGCCCCGGAAGTCGGCAAGATCTACACGGGCAAAGTTAAGAGGATAATGCCGTTCGGCGCGTTCGTTGAGATACTGCCCGGACAGGAAGGCCTTGTCCATGTGTCAGAAATGTCCGACCAGTACGTCAAGAATGTCGAGGATATTGTAAAGCTGGGCGATGAATTCCCCGTTAAGCTTGTCGAGATAGACGACCAGAACAGGCTGAACCTTAGCAGGAAGCAGGCTATGCCGGGTTATGTTCCTGGAGAAGAAAAACCCAGGGAACTCCGCGAGCCGAGAGAACCCAGAGAAGGCAGAGGCGAAAGGAGATATCATAAGAAGTGAAGCAGGAGAGGATAAACGAGATTTGGGGCGTTCTTCTCTTCGCCTTATCTGTCCTTGTCTTCGTCAGCCTTGTATCCTATGACCCGAACGACCTCCCGTTCTTAACGTCCGATCCGAACGTACCTACCCATAACTATGTTGGTATATTCGGCGCGTTAGTCGCTATGACGCTCTTCTGGGCGATAGGGCTCAGCGCTTATATAATACCGGTACTGAGTGCGACATGGGCGATCGGAAAGTTTTTGAACAAGGTCCCGCAGAAGTTTTATTTCAAGCTTCTAGGGACCTCTTTTCTTTTTATAGCTTCCAGCGCCTTATTGAGCCTCGCCTGCTCACCCCAGAATGACGCGGTCAAAGTACATTGGGGCGGCCTCCTCGGACTATTTTTCTCGAACTTCTTCATAAGATATCTGGGGTCTGTCGGCGCGTGGGTAATGGTAATAGTCTTGGGCGCTCTCTCTATCCTGCTTGCTACCGAGTTACTCATATTCCCGATCGTGCTCTCCCTTATAAATGCGATCGCGGAGCTCTTCTCTGCCCTTTTAAAGAAAAAACCCAAAATCCAATCGCCTTTAAGGAGAAGCTTCGAACAGATAAAGGCTGAGGTCGCAAAGACCAAGGTCCCCGCAGGGGGCAGGCTTCCAGTCGAAGTCAAGGAGAAGGCCGTTGCCGAAGAAGAGTCCCGGACCACGATAATAGATATCAAGAAGATAATAAAGAAAGAGGAGCCGAGGACAGTTCAGGTAAAAGTGGTAAAACGCGTCATAGGGGACTATAAACTTCCGGATCTTAATCTCCTTGATTCTCCGCCTCCGCTCGAAGAGCGAAAGATAAGTGATGACCTCGATGCGAGCGCTGGGATACTCGAAGAGACCTTGAGGGATTTCGGGATTGAGGTAAAAGTCACGGCGGTAGAGCGAGGCCCTGTAATAACCAGATATGAATTAGAGCCGGCGCCCGGCGTAAAAGTCACGAAGATCACAAGCCTGTCAGACGATATCGCTCTCACGATGAAGGCGCAAAGCGTAAGGATAGTCGCCCCGATCCCCGGAAAGGCGAGGGTAGGAGTCGAGGTGCCTAATTCTTCGAGCTCGCTGGTATATCTAAAAGAGATACTTCAATCACCCGAATTCCAGAACTCAAAGTCAAAACTTACCCTTGCCCTGGGAAAGGACATTGCCGGGACACCGGTCATTGCCGATCTGGGCGAGATGCCGCATCTACTGATCGCCGGTACGACAGGTGCGGGAAAGACCGTGTGCGTCAACTCAATAATAAGTTCCATGCTATTCAACGCCTCACCTGACGAAGTGAAATTCCTCATGATCGATCCGAAGATGGTCGAGCTCGCGATGTTTAACGGGCTTCCGCATCTTTTGTGCCCTGTCGTCACTGACCATAAGAAGGTCTCGGGCGCTTTAAACTGGGTCGTCAACGAGATGGATTCCCGGTACAGGCTGTTCGCGCGGCTGGGTGTGAGAAATATCGAGTTCTTCCTCGAAAAGTTGAGTAAGGGCGAATTCGGTGGCCAAGAGGAAGTCCCTGAGGTCCTGCCGTATATTGTAGTGATTATAGACGAACTGGCAGATCTCATGCTTGTCGCGGCGCAGGAGGTCGAGAACGCGATAACCAGATTATCGCAGCTTTCGCGTGCGGTCGGTATTCATATAATACTTGCCACGCAGAGGCCTTCGGTCGACGTCGTCACGGGCGTCATTAAGGCTAATTTTCCAGCGAGGATCTCTTTCAAAGTCGCCTCAAAGGTAGACTCAAGGACCGTACTCGATATGAACGGCGCGGATAAGCTTCTGGGCAAAGGCGATATGCTCTTTATGAGGCCGGGTGACTCAAAACCTACCCGTGCGCAGGCATGCCTGGTTAATGACAGAGAAACTGAAAGGGTGATAAATTTCATAAAGGAGCAGAGGACGGCCGAATACGACGACGAGATACTTAAGGAGCAGGAGAAGAAATCCCACGGCAGGACATATGAGAAGGACGAGATGTATGAGGAGGCGGTCAGTATGGTATTGGAGACGAAGCAGGCGTCGGTATCTATGCTCCAGCGCAGGCTGGGGCTGGGTTATACAAGGGCCGCGCGCCTAGTCGATACCATGGAAGCCGAGGGGATAGTCGGCCCGTATAACGGCTCAAAACCGCGGGATATACTCATAGATACCATGGAGGCTGTAAAAGCGAAATGGAATCAATCGGGTCGAGAATAAAATCTGCGCGCGAGGCAAAAGGTATCTCTATCGACCAGGCGCAAAAGGATACCCGCATAAGCGGCAGGATCTTAAGCGCCATTGAAGCCGATAGGGCGCAGGAGATGATCTCCGGTCCTGTCTATGTTAAGAGTTTTATCAAAAAATACGCAAATTATCTTGGCCTAGACGGTGGATCTTTAGCCGAGAGTTTTACCGGTAAAAAGCCGGGATCCAAAGAGCAGATCTCGGTGCTGACCAAGGACGAGAAACCTGACAAGGTCCCTCTTAAAAAGATAATCTATGTCGCAGTAGCGATAGTTGTTATTTTCCTCGGTATAAAGCTGATCGTATTCGCGGGATCAAAGACGATAGCATTCTTCAAATCCCGGCCTAAAGTAGAGAAAAAGATTGTTACGGCGAAAGCCGCGGTCAAGGTCCCGCCGCAGATCCCGAAAGGCGAGAATCTTATACTCTCGTTGAAGACGCGCGCCGATGTATATCTGAAAGTAACGTCTGACGGCAACGTTAGATACGACGGTATCCTCAAAAAAGGCTCCAGCGAGAAATGGGAGGCGAAGGAATCCTTCGAGATCTCGACCAGTAAAGCGGAAGCGCTTGTAATCGACCTGAACGGGACCTTTCTCGGTTCTTTGGGCAAGGGCGCAGTAAAAGGTCTGAGATTGCCTAAGTAGCGCCATCCCGGATGCCGATCATGCCAATCAAGATATCGCTTATCTCATTAGGTTGCGCAAGAAACCTCGTAGACTCCGAGATAATCCTGGGGACGCTTAAGGACGCCGGCGCGGGATTTAAGATAGTAGATTCGCCCTCATCAGCGGATATAGCCATAGTAAATACCTGCTCTTTCATAGAGGACGCCAAAAAGGAATCGATAGGGGTCATACTTGATCTCATCGGTCTCAAGAAGTCAGGGAAGATAAAGGGGATACTTGTGGCGGGCTGTCTTCCGCAGAGATACGGCAAGGTACTCCAAAAAGAGCTGGGTGAGATAGACGGCTTCATCGGGGTCGAGGGGTTTGCCAGGCTGCCGAAACTGATAAACGACATAGCGGACGGGAAGAGGATCTACAGCGTCTCCCGTAATCCCGCATATTTGTATGACTGGAAGACTCCCCGGCAGATATTGACGCCAAGGCATTTTGCCTATGTCAAGATCTCTGAGGGATGCTCGCATAAATGCTCGTTCTGCGTGATCCCGAAGATACGCGGCCGCCACAGGAGCCGAAAGATCGAATCGATCGTAGAGGAGGCGCGGTATCTTATAAGTAAAGGCGTAAAAGAGATAAACCTGGTAGGCCAGGATACCACGCTATACGGCGCCGACATATACGGCCGGGCCGCATTGCCAAAACTGTTAAAGAGATTAACGGCGCTAGAGGGAACACGCTGGTTACGGCTCATGTACGCGCATCCCGCCCATCTTAACGACGAGTTGATCTCTGTCATATCCGCCGAGGAACGGATCTGTAAATACATCGACCTTCCGATCCAGCATATCAGCGACAGGATATTGAAGGCGATGAGAAGGGGGACCTCAAGGAGGTCTATTGATGGTTTGCTCACAGAATTACGCAGGCGCATCCCGGGGATCGCGATCCGTACGGCTGTAATCGTGGGTTTTCCGGGCGAGACCGAAGGCGAATTCGAGGAACTCCTGGATTTCGTGAAAGAGACGAGATTCGGGCGCCTTGGGGCTTTCGTATATTCCGAAGAGGAAGGGACGCCGGCCGCGAAGGCAAAAAAACAGATTCCGGAAAAAGAAAAGTTAGCCCGGTGGAATGAGATAATGAAAGTCCAGCAGCGGATATCCAGCGAAAATAACGGAAGGTTTATAGGCAGCGAGTTTGAGATACTCGTCGATGAAAAAGAGGGATCCGAGAAAGGCGTATATCTAGGCCGGACATACATGGATGCGCCGGAGATCGACGGGTTAGTATACATAAAAGGTCCGGGGATCAGAGCAGGAGATTTTGTGACCGCCAGGATAACCGATACGTTAGAGTACGATCTGGTAGGGATAAAGGCATGAAAGGAGGATTGAAGTGAGCGCCCAAGATAGCATAAGCAGGGAAAAGAGGATACGCGGGATGGCCGAGGTCATTTATGCCGAGAATAAAAAGAAGGGGCTTCCATCCGATCCGGCGAGGGACTGGAAACAGGCAGAAGAGACCTATGACGACAAAATAACCTATTTCTTCTTCTGGAAACCCGGTCAATTCCTGCGAAAATACTATTACAAATTAATAGCGGTTGTTGTTCTTCTGATTGTATTTCTTGCGCTCGCGAACCTGAAGGTTGGACAGGACCTTAAGGATATGAGGGACCGGCCCTATCTCATGGTCGACCTCATAAACCCGATGCAGATCAGCGACACCGACAGCAGCGACACTTATTACGGTAATTACTTGATATTTAAAAACAGCGGAAAGACGCCGGCGTCTAATGTTAAGATCTCCTATTATATGACTACCGAAGTGGACGGCAAGAGGACGCTGGGGCAAAGGTGGTTTGACCAGAAGGCCGAGGGGATAAGCACGCTTGGTTTCGTCGCTCCCGGCGGATTCATAAAGGAGCCGAGCTTCAGGTCGCTTTCGCCCGCGGCTTCCTATTATTATTTCGAGGCGATCGCCTCATACCATGGGCTGAATCCCGCTAATCACTACTGGACGCATATAAAAAGGATATTCAAGATCGACAGGGAAACAGGAACATTGATCCCTGTCTTCAGTTACGCCGAATGGGACAATGGCAAGAATTTCGTAGTTCCGGCGCTTTCGACCGATAAAAATATCTGGAACCTGCTCGCAAAAGCGGAGAAGAGATGAACCTTTCGAATAAGCTCACCATATCGCGGATATTACTGACCTTTGTATTCCTGTATTTCCTCTCCGCTTCCTGGGCCGGCGCCAGATATTATGCGTTTTTTACTTTTCTTATAGCGAGTCTTACCGATTATTTCGACGGATACTTCGCGAAGAAAGAGGGAAAGGTGACCGATTTCGGAAAGCTTATGGATCCAATCGCCGACAAGATACTCGTATTGGCGGCCTTTGTGGCATTTGCCCAGCAGGGCCTCATCTATACATGGATGGTAGTGATAATAATTGCCAGGGAGGTCACGGTCACGGGGCTCAGGCTCTTCGCCCTCGGCAAGGGGAAGGTAATCGAGGCAGAGGAGGCGGGAAAACATAAGACCGTTTCCCAGATGATCGCGATATTCATGATACTCATCTTTCTTATGTTCAAGGAAGCGGGCAAATCCCTCTCGTTCTGGAACCGCGATACCGAATGCTGGGTCCGCGGGCTGATACTCATAGTCATGTATGTGACGGTCATCCTTACCTTAACATCCGGGACTTCCTTCTTTATCAAAAACAGGAAGCTCTTTACTTGAAAACCGTCGTAAGGCTCGTCAGCACTTTTTTCTACGCCGGTTACGTCCCGAAGATATCAGGCACCATCGGCTCTCTCGCGGGTCTGTTATTTTTCCTGTCGGTAA
>MHHC01000059.1 GCA_001805885.1 Omnitrophica WOR_2 bacterium RIFCSPLOWO2_12_FULL_51_24 | reverse complement strand
AGCGCTTCCTGGGCATCTTTGCCGTTTAAACCTTTGCCGCTAAGGTCTATCGAGAAGAGATGGGTGTCCGTGCCGCCTGAGACTACCCTGTATCCTATCTTCTGGAAAACCCCGGCAAGAGCCCTCGCGTTATTCTGTATCTGCCTCTGATATTCCTTGAATTCGGGTTTTAAAGCTTCTTTAAACGAGACTGCTTTCGCCGCTATGACATGCATCAAGGGCCCCCCCTGAATGCCCGGGAATACCATCGCATCGATCTTTCTCGCAAACTCCTTTCTGCATAAGATCATACCGCCGCGCGGGCCGCGGAGCGTCTTATGTGTCGTCGTCGTGATGAACTCGGAATAAGGGACGGGATCCGGATGTATCCCTGCGGCGACAAGCCCGGCAAAATGCGCCATATCTACCATCAGATACGCCCCGACTTTATCACATATCCGGCGGAACCTCTTAAAATCTATCGCGCGGGAATAATTGGACGCTCCCGCAATTATCATTTTCGGCTTGCATTCATCAGCGATACGCCCTATCTCATCGTAGTCGAGCATCTCGGTCTTGCGGTCTACCATGTAGGGGACGATATTGAAATATTTTCCCGAGAAATTCGCCTTGTGGCCGTGGGTAAGGTGCCCGCCGCACGCGAGGTCAAGGGCCATCATCGTATCGCCCATATTCAGCGCGGAGAAATAGACAGCCATGTTCGCCGAAGAACCGCAATGCGGCTGGACGTTCGCGTGCTCGGCCTTAAACAATTCCTTCGCGCGTTCAATAGCGAGCCTCTCGGCCGTATCGATATGTTCACAGCCGCCGTACCATCGCGCCGCAGGATAGCCTTCCGCGTATTTATTAGTGAGCACCGAACCCTGCGCCTCAAGCACTGCCCGGCTCACAAAGTTCTCGCTTGCGATGAGCTCTATATTCTCCTCTTCGCGGCGCGTCTCATTTATAATCGCCTCGTAGATCTCCGGATCCGCTTTCCTGAGATTCTTCATTGGCTTGCCTCCAGATCGGATATCTGTTTTACTCTCCTCAGGTGCCTTCCGCCTAATCTCCTTGTCGAAAACCACACATCGAGCATCTTCTTGACTTTATATATATTCATCGATTTCGATCCGAATACGATAATATTCGCGTCATTATGTTCGCGCGATGAGCGCGCGCTTTCGACATCGGAGACCAGCGCGGCCCTCACGCCGCGGACCTTATTGGCGACTATCGACATGCCTATGCCGCTTTTGCATATCAATATGCCGCGCGAAAATTTTTTATTCCCCACTGCTCCCGCGACGAGAAATCCGTATTTCGGATAATCGCACGATTCGGCCGTATAGCATCCGAAATCCTTTACCTCATATCCTTTCGACTTGAGATATTTTATTACCTTGCCTTTGAGATCGAATCCGCCGTGGTCGGCGCCTATAGCTATCCGCATATCTTCTTTCCTACCCTTTCTATCGCGTCTTTTAAAATAATGAGCACCGACTCATAGACCTCTTTCGGTTTTCCGATAGGGTCGGTAACCCGCAGGATCTTGGGTTTTTCGCGATCGCCCTCGTAAGCATAATCCAAAAGAAGATGCGTCTTACTTTCGGCTCCGGGCAATAGCTCGACTACCTTATAGACATGCACCGGTTCCATACACAGGATGAGGTCATGCTCCTCTATTAAACGGCCGGAGATGACCTGCGCGCGATGGTTCGATATATCCACATACTCCCTCTTCATCACCTCGACCGCGTTTGAGCTGGCCATCAAACCCGGTATCGTCGCTATGCCGGCAGAGTCGACCGCGACATCGCCGCAGCCGTGATCCCTGAGCCATTTTTTCAAAAGCCCCTCGGCCATGACGCTGCGGCATGAGTTACCCGTGCATACCATCAATACCGACTTTTTCATATTCTTCCTATCTCCGCTTTCGAGATCGCGCCTTCGCGCAATACCCTGGGTCTTTGACCGGTCATATCTACGACCGTCGACTCGATGCCGATCTTCGTCTTGCCCCCGTCGATGACAATATCGATCTTGCCGTTGAGGGCGCGCAATACCTCTTTCGCGCTGGTCGGCGGCTTATTGCCTGAAATATTCGCGCTTGGCGCCACGACCGGGATGCCGGCCTTCTTTATTAACAGGAATGCCACCTTATTATCGGGCATCCTGAAGCCTATCTTCTTCCCGCGCCTGTCTTTCAATATAATTGTCAGGGGCCCCGGCCAATATCTGTCCATTAATCTCCCGGCCATCGGCGGGATCCCGCCGACCATTTTTTTGACTGCGGCCGTATCGGCGATGTGTATCGTGAGGGGCTTCTTCTTCGGGCGATTTTTTATCTCATATACTTTCTTTATCGCCCTTTTATCGAGCAGGTTCGCGCCGAGACCGTAGACCGTTTCGGTCGGAAAAGCCACCAGCCCCCCTTTTTTCAAGACCGAGGCCGCTTTCTTTATCTTGGCGGGCTCCGGCCTCAAACTATTGACACGGATAACGACCGTCATAGCTTAAGACCTTTCCTTAATCGGATCAGGAAAGTCTACCCTTTAGGGTTAATTTTTTATTCTTCGCCACTACGTCGGCTTCAAGCCTGCGTTTAAAAGCATTGAGCTCCCGCGCGATCCTGTTATCCGTCAGGCCGAGTATCTGCAATGCGAATATAGAGGCGTTCCTGGCGCCGGACTTGCCTATCGCCATCGTCGCGACCGGCACACCGTAAGGCATCTGCACCGTAGAGAAAAGCGAATCCATCCCGTTAAGGCTGCCGGTCTCCATCGGAATGCCTATCACGGGAAGCCTTGTCATAGAGGCGATGACGCCGGCCAGGTGCGCGGCGCCGCCGGCAGCGGCGATTATCACCTTAACGCCGTTCTTCTCCGCAGACTTCGCGAAATCATGCACCAGGCCCGGGCTCCTGTGAGCGGACATTATCTTAAGCTCGAAAGCTACCCCGAAATCTTTCAAAACCTTAAGCCCCTCTTCCATCGTCGGAAGATCCGAGTCAGAACCCAATATTACCGCAACCCTTGGACTTGCCATTTTGTTTTTATCTCCTCTTTAGCGCCCCGTAACCTATGTCCCTTCTGAAATGCATACCCTCAAACTCGATCAGATTTATCGCGTTGTAACATCTGTCAATAGCATCCTTGATATCGGAACCGAGCGCCGTCACGTTTAAAACGCGGCCACCCGAGGTAAGGACCTTTCCGTCGGCCACCTTAGTCCCCGCATGGAAGACATAGACGTCCTTTATTTTTTCTAAAGCGTCAAGCCCCTCGATCTCAAAACCGGTCTTATATTCGCCGGGATAACCGCCCGAGGAAAGGACGACCGATACGCAGGGCCTCTGGTCCCACTCCAGGGAAGTGATATCTATCTCATCGTCTATAGAGGCTTCGATCAATCCGATGAAATCGCTATTCAGGCGCGGTAGTATCGCCTGCGTCTCAGGGTCTCCGAACCTGCAGTTGAATTCCAGCACCTTCGGACCCGCCTCGTCGACCATGAGCCCGGCATATAGGGCGCCTGTATATCGCACGCCTTCTTTGCCTAACGCGTCTATCGTAGGCCTTATTATATCCTTCATTACCGTATTCATCATATCGGGTGAGACGATCGGGGCGGGCGAATATGCGCCCATTCCGCCGGTATTCGGGCCTTTGTCTCCGTCGAATATCCTCTTGTGGTCCTGGGCCGAGGCGAGCGGAACGACGTCTTTGCCGTCTGTCACTACAATGATCGATGCCTCTTCGCCCTCGAGGCATTCTTCTATAATGACTTTGTTCCCGGCTTCCCCGAATATCTTCCGTTCCATCATCGCCTCTACCGCGGCGAAGCCCTCGTCTTTCGAGGAGCACACTACTACGCCTTTTCCTGCGGCGAGCCCGTCTGCCTTCACGACAAATTTTCCCTTTAATCCTTTTATATATTTTTTCGCGCCGGCGCTGTCAGCAAAGACCTCAAATTTCGCGGTCGGGATGTTGTATTTTTTCGCGAGCTCTTTCATAAAGACTTTGCTCGACTCAAGCCGCGCGGCTACTTTGGACGGGCCGAATATCCTCAGGCCGTTCACGCTGAACCGGTCCACTATGCCGTCGGAGAGGGGCACCTCAGGCCCGACTACCGTAAGGCCTATCTTGTTTTTTGTCGCGAACTCTATGAGTCCGGTAATATTATCGGCTTTTATCCCGACGCATTCGGCGATCTGCGATATCCCGCCGTTCCCCGGCGCGCAGAAGACCTTATCTACCAACGTAGACTGCCTTATCTTCCAGACGAGCGCGTGTTCTCTCCCGCCGGATCCGACGACTAAAACCCGCATATTATCTTTACTTTGCCCTTAGCTTCGCTAAGGACCTTGCCTTTCCCTTTATCGATCGAACCGACGATCCACGAATCTATTTTCCATCTATCGAATATTTTTTTAGCCGTCCTGTAATCCCGAGGCTCTATTACAAGTATCATGCCGAGGCCCATATTGAAGGTACGGAACATCTCTATCTCGTCTATCTTTCCTTTCCGCTGGATCTTCCTGAATATCTCCGGGACCATCCAACTGCCCTTCTCGATAGTCAGCATCTTATCTTTGGGCACGATACGGGGCAATTTTTCGAAATACGCGCCGCCCGTAATATGAGCGATGCCTTTTATCTTTGCTTTCTTCTTTAATTCCAATATCGGTTTTACGTAGATCTTCGTCGGGCGAAGCAATTCCTTGGCAAGCGACCTTTGTTCCGACTGTGAGAAGACTCTCCTTACCAGCGAATATCCGTTTGAATGCAGGCCGTTTGAAGCGAGGCCGACGGCTATGTCGCCGGCTTTCATCTTCGAGCTGTCGATTATCTCTTTCCTCTCGACCGCCCCGACGCAAAATCCTGCGAGGTCATATTCTCCTTCTTTATAAAACGCGGGCATCTCGGCCGTCTCGCCGCCTATGAGCGCACAGCCCGCTTGCCTGCATCCTTCGGCGACGCCCCTCACTACATCTACCAGGATTTTTTTCTCTATCTTTCCCGTCGCAATGTAATCGAGGAAGAATAGCGGCTCGGCGCCGGTAGTCAGGATATCGTTTACGTTCATCGCTACCATATCTATTCCGACCGTATCGTGTCTATCCGCCAAAAAAGCGATTTTTAGTTTTGTGCCCACTCCGTCGGTCGATGAGACGAGGACCGGGTCTTTATATCCGGCTGCCCTCAAATCAAATAACCCTCCGAATCCGCCCAGTTTGCAATTCGCCCCTTTGCGCGCGGTCGACTTCGTATATCTCTTTATCGCCTCGACGAAGCGGCCCGCCTCATGGATATCCACGCCCGCCTTTTTGTAAGTAAGGCCCATCTCAATATCCTTTGTGTTCTGTCGCGAATTTATTCGCCTCTCCGCCGAAAGGCACCGGATAATCGCCGGTGTAACAGGCGGTGCAGTAGTCGTTCGGGCAGGATACGCAGCTCAACAGCCCTTCGACCGAAAGATAGCCGAGTGTGGTTACTCCGAGGAATTTCCTTACCTCTTCTATGGAATGCGTCGCCGCGATCAGCTCTTTCCTCGTCGGAAAATCTATCCCGTAAAAACACGGATGCCTTATAGGCGGGCACGATATTCTCATATGCACTTCCTTCGCTCCGGCGTCGTAAAGTTTCTTGATCCTCGCCTTGGAGGTAGTCCCGCGGACGATCGAATCATCGACTACGATTATCCTTTTGTCCCTCAGGAGTTCTTTGATCGGGTTCAGCTTTATCTTGACGCTGAAATCGCGTATATGCTGCAACGGCTGGATGAAAGTTCTCCCGATGTAGTGATTCCTTATTATGCCCATCTCGAGCGGTATCCCTGACTCATGTGAGAGACCCAAGGCAGCAGGAGTACCTGAGTCAGGGACGGGAATAATGAGGTCCGCATCGACAGGATGTTCCTGCGCAAGCTTATGCCCCAGCTTTTGCCTTACCAGATGGACCGATTCGCCGAAGATAAAAGAATCCGGCCTGGCGAAATATACGTGCTCGAATATGCAATGGGCCAGCTTCTTGCTCTCGCCCAGCGGCTTGGTTGAGCGCAATCCTTTCTTAGTGATATATAATACTTCGCCCGGTTCGAGCTCGCGGATAAATTCCGCCTCGATCAGATCCAACGCCGTCGTTTCGCTCGCCAATATATATGCGTCGCCGAGTTTGCCGAGGCAGAGCGGCCTCCATCCGTGCGGGTCGCGCACTCCGACGAGCATATCCTCTTTCATTATAATAAGGGAGAACGCCCCTTTTAACTGTTTCAGGCCGTAAACAAGGCCTTCCTCGAAATTCTTGTGCTCAGGCCGAGCCATAAGATGTATTATTATTTCGGAATCGAGCGTCGTCTGAAATATCGAACCGCGCGCTTCAAGTTCATCGCGCAGATGCGCTCCGTTGACAAGGTTGCCGTTATGCCCGACCGCGACCGTCCCTCGCGAATAATCCACGACGACAGGCTGCGCGTTCTTTAACGTCGTAGAGCCGGTCGTGGAATATCTGACATGTCCGATCGCCACGTCGCCTTTCAAAGCGTCCAGCCTCTCTTCATTAAAGACATCCGCGACCAGTCCCATGCCTTTATGGAGATGCGTCACCGCGCCGTCGAAAGACGCTATTCCGGCCGACTCTTCTCCGCGGTGCTGGAGCGCGTACAGGCCAAGATAGGTAAGACGCGCCGCATCCTTATGGCCGTATACACCGAATAACCCGCAGTATTCCCTGATCTTATCGTCCATTTTCACCTCTAAACACTTTTCACCCCGTTTCTGAATATCCTAACCCCGTCCCCCTCCCCCCGTGCCTCTCCGCGCGTCCAGCGCGGATGCTGGGAAGGGAATAGATGTCTCTCCGGATGCGGCATAAGCCCGAATATCCTTCCGGTGATATCGCATATCCCGGCGATATTATCTACCGACCCGTTCGGATTCCACGGGAATCCCGCGAGTTTGCCGTGCGGGTCGACATATCTGAAAACGACCTGCCCGTTCGCCCATAATTTTCCCAGGACCTCATCGTCCTTCGGCACAAATTTTCCTTCGCCGTGGGCGGCGGGCATATATATCATCTCTTCGACGCCTCTCGTCCAGAGGCACCTGTTCTGTGATCCCATGTCCAGCCCTTTGGCAGCCCTCAAATATACCCATCTGTCTTCATAGCGCGCCGTATCGTTTGTCGTAAGCGTCGCCCCAAGTTCCTCTCCGCTTGCTCCCTTACCGGGCAAAAGGCCTGATTTGACGAGCACCTGGAACCCGTTGCATATGCCGATGATAAATTTCCCCGCGCTTACGAATTTTTCGAGATCGCCGGCCAATTTATATTTCAATTCGTTAGCGAGTATCTTCCCTGAGCCCACGTCGTCGCCGTAGGTAAACCCGCCCGGAACAGCGAGAATGTGATAATCGCGCAGTTTCTTTTCCCCTTTCACGAGCTGGTTTATGTGCACGGGTTCCGGTCTTGCGCCCGCATGTTCGAATGCGAACGCCGTCTCTACGTCGCAATTCGTCCCGGCCGCACGTAATACTATTACTTTCGGCTTATTCCTTATGGCTACCATCGTAACGGCCTCTGCCAGGCCTCCTTCAATTCTTTATAATCTGTCCTAACGACGACATCTCCCTCCAGCCCGTAGACCGCGAAATATCCGTCATCAAGAACGCCGCCGATAAGCCCTATCGCCGCGCCTTTCATCGCCCTCTCAAATCTTTTTTGTTTACCCGGGTTTACCCCGGCGATGAAACGCGTATTAGACTCCGAGAAGAGCACGAAATCATCGCGTTTCTTTCCTCGCTTATCATATTTCGCCCTGAAAGGCACTTTTTCCAATTTTATCTCGGCGCCGAATCCTCCGGCGAATGCCATCTCGGCAGCCGCGACCCCTATGCCGCCCTCCGAACAGTCATGGCAGGCGTTTACAGCTCCGTCCCTTATCGCGCGGCTTAATTTTTCCATCAGCGCGCGGCTGCGTTTCGCATCCAGGGCCGGGACAGAACTCCCGACCGCGCCGCCCCGGGACTTATAATAATACGAACCGCCGAGCTCGTCATGCGTCATGCCGACGACATATATGAGGTCGCCCGCTTCCTTGAAATCCATAGTAATGCATTTTTTGACGTCATCGACCACGCCGATAGCCGAGATCAGGAGCGTCCCCGGAATAGAAACGCGCCTTTTGCCGACGATATATTCGTTGTGAAGGCTGTCTTTGCCGGATATAAAAGGCGTCTGAAAACCCTTGGCCGTATCGTAACAGCCCTGGGCGGCCCTCACGAGGCTGCCTAATTGCGCCGGCTGGTCTGTGTCGCCCCAGCAGAAATTATCGAGGAGCGCCACTTCTTTCAAGTCGCCGCCGACCGCTATTATCTGCCTCAACGCCTCGTCGATATTCGACGCCGCCATCCGGTACGGGTCGATCTCGCCATATCTCGGGTTTATCCCGTTCGATACTATTATGCCTTTATCGGAATCTAATACAGGCCTGGCGACCGCGGCATCGGACGGTCCGTCATTATCGGCGCCGACGAGCGGTTTTACGACCGAGGCGGCCTGGACCTCGTGGTCGTATTGCCTTATTATCCATTCCTTGCTGCATACATTCCAGTCGGATAATATCTTTAAAAGCGCCGGCGTCAGGTCCTTCGGGCATGGAAAACGCGGCTCCGGATGCCTTGGCTCGCTCCATCTCGCTTTCCTTACTATCCTCGGCAGGCCGTCGTGCAAAAATCTCATTTCGAGATCGCAGACTTTATTGCCTTTATAGAAAAGCTCCAGTTTCTTCGTCCTTGTAAATTCGCCGATGACCGTCGCCTCGACATCCTCTTTTTCGAAGACCTCGAGCAGCTTTTCTACCTTATCCTTCGGCACCGAGAGTATCATCCTCTCCTGCGCCTCGGATATCCATATTTCGGCATAGGTCAATCCCTCGTATTTGAGCGGTATCTTATCTAGGTCGACCCTGACGCCTGTCTTTTCGCCCATCTCGCCGACCGCGCTTGACAATCCGCCGCCGCCGCAATCCGTTATCGCGTCATATAGATTTAAGTCGCGCGCTTTTAAGATGCAGTCCGCCATCTTCTTCTCTTCAATAGGATTTCCTATCTGTACCGCCTGCGCCGATACCTCTTCGGACTCCGAGGTCAATTCCCCTGATGAGAAAGTCGCTCCGTGTATCCCGTCACGTCCGGTCTTTCCGCCTACGAGAACAACCAGGTCTCCGCTCTCGACCTCCTTGAAAGACTTCCCTTTCGGGAGAAGCCCGACATTCCCGCAATAGACAAGAGGGTTACCGAGATACCTGTTATCGAAAAGCACAGCCCCGTTTACCGTCGGTATCCCCATCTTGTTCCCGTAATCGCGCACACCGGCGACAACGCCTTTCATCACCCTCTTCGGATGAAGGACGCCCTTAGGAAGGCGGCTGAACGCGTAATCCGGCTCGCCGAAACAGAAGACATCGGTATTTAAAATGGGTTTCGCGCCGAGGCCCGTGCCGAGCGGATCGCGTATCACCCCGCCTAAACCCGTATTGGCCCCGCCGTACGGCTCGATGGCCGACGGGTGGTTATGCGTCTCCGCCTTAAAACATACGTTATATTCATCGTCAAACCTTATAACGCCGGAATTATCTTTAAATACCGATACGCACCACGGCTTTTTAAGCTCGGCGGTCGCCTTCATTATCGTCTCTTTAAGGAGATTATTTATCAGGCGCTTCTCCCCCTTGGACTCGTAATCGATCAGGCCGCGGAAAGTTTTATGGCCGCAGTGTTCGGACCAGGTCTGCGCGAGCGTCTCGAGCTCGACATCGGTCGGATTCCGCCCCAGGGCCATGAAATATTCCCTTATCCTGCGCATCTCGGTGATGTTCAGGAAGAGTTGGCCGTCCCTGCTTATCTTTTCGAGGTCCTTGTCTGAGGAACCCGAAAGATCTATTGTCATAAGTTTAAAATGATATTGCGGAGGGTTCTTTATCGTGTAGGAATCAGGTCCTGTCACGACATGCTGGATGACCTTATTGAACAGGAGCTTCTCGCTTACGGTTTTAAGCTGTCCACCGGAGATCTTCCCGCCGATGATATATTTCTTTGCGGTCTTGACCGATTCGACACTTTTGATGCCGAGGTCGGCGATGCCCTTTTTGACGCTCTCCTCTACCGGGTCCATCACGCCCGCGTTATAGGTGACCTCGACGACAGCTTTTTTCCCGGCGCAGGTCTTTTTGCTAAACGGGGACAGTCCACGTTTACGTGGGCTGTCCCCCATTGGCTCAACTTTGAAATCCTGAGTAACGGGATCGGCGAGCAATTCCCCGGATATCCTCTTTATTTCAGGTCGGGCGATATCGCCTTCGATTATATATACCTGCACGACCTCGGCCGACTCGACGCCTTTTATTCCCAGGTCCTCTATATCCTTCTTGACGCCGGAGTCGAGGATCCCCTTTTTATCGCATACTTCAACGCGCCAAAGCACCTAGAGCTCCTTATCTGTTAGTTTCTTTAACGCCTCCAAATACTTCTTGCTCGTCTTTTTGATGATATCTTCGGGCAGGTTCGGTGCAGGCGGGGCCTTGCACCAATTCAGGCTTTCCAGATAATCCCGCACGAACTGTTTGTCGAAACTTACCTGCGAGCCGCCCGGCTTGTATTTCTCCTTCGGCCAGAACCTCGATGAATCCGGCGTCAGGACCTCATCGATCAGTATCGTCTTGCCCTCTTCGGTCACGCCGAACTCGAATTTAGTGTCGGCTATTATTATCCCCTTCGAATCCGCGTATTCCGCGGCTTTACTGTAGATGGCGACCGCCTTACCCTTAACCAGGTCGTAGAGCCTGTCGCCGAGCTTCTTCCTCGCGCCGAACTCGGTGATATTAAAGTCGTGGCCGATCTCCTCTTTCGTCGACGGCGTAAATAACGGCTCGGGCAACTGGTCCGATTCCCTGAGGCCTTTCGGAAGCTTAATGCCGCATATTTCACCGCTCTCTTTGTACTCCTTCCATCCCGAACCGGAAAGGTAGCCCCTGACCACGCATTCTATCGTGAGCGGCCGCGTCCTTTTCACCAGCATCGAGCGGTCCTTTAATATCTCGACTGAATCGCCGAGCTTATCGCGCAGCGACTCCATATCAAATGTGACTATATGATTTTCGCTCAGATCCTTCAGGAACTCGAACCAGAACTTCGATATCTGTGTCAGGACTTTTCCTTTATAGGGAACACCCTCTGGCAGGATGACGTCGAAACACGATATCCTGTCGGTCGCGATGATGAGTAATTTGTTATCGAGCTCGTAGATATCGCGCACCTTCCCGCGCTTGAAGAATTTGAGCGGGATATTTTCCGTTGTCAGCAAGACCTCTTCTTTCATCTTTTCCATTATAGTCCCAGCCTTTTATAGATCTTGTCGACGTTCTTGGTATAGTATCCCAGGTCAAAATAACCCTCTATCTCTTCATGCGTCAAATATCTTGTGACATCGATATCGTCCATGAGTATCGCCTTAAATTCGATATTCTCCTTCCAGACGCGCATAGCGCATCTCTGGACCATGTCATACGCCTCGTTTCTTGTAAGTCCCTTGCCGATAAGCGCCAGAAGCACCCTCTGCGAGAATACCAGCCCCTTCATCCTGTTCAGGTTCTCTATCATCCTTTCGGGATAGACGGCCATGTGCATTGCGATATCGGTCGAGAGGTCCAGCATATAATCCAAAAGGATGCACGAGTCCGGTATTATCACGCGCTCGACCGATGAATGAGAGATATCCCTCTCATGCCATAATGATATATTCTCCATCGCCGCAAGGGCATTCCCGCGCAGGACCCTCGCCAAGCCCGCGATGCGCTCGCAGGTAACCGGGTTTCTTTTGTGCGGCATAGCCGACGATCCCTTCTGCCCCTCGGTAAACGGCTCCTCCGCCTCGAGGACCTCTGTCCGCTGGAGAGACCTTATCTCGGTCGCGAATTTCTCAAGGGTCCCGCCGATTATGGCTATCGTGGTCAAAAATTGCGCGTGCCTGTCGCGCTGGATTACCTGCGTGGATATCGGCGCCGGGTTGAGCTTCAGTCGTTTGCAGACGTACTCCTCGACGCCGGGGTCGACGTTCGCGAAAGTCCCTACCGCGCCGGATAACTTGCCTACGCTTATCGCCTCGCGTGCGGCTTTCATGCGCCCGATATTCCGCTGCGTCTCGGCGTAAATTAACGCGAATTTGAGGCCGAAGGTCATCGGCTCGGCATGCACGCCGTGAGTCCTGCCGACGCAAGGGGTATTTTTATATTTTTTGGCTTTTCTTTCCAGCGCGATAAGGAATCTCTTGAGGTCATCAATAAGGATGTCGGCCGCATCTCTCATCTGGAGCGATAGGCCGGTATCTAAAACGTCGCTCGATGTAAGCCCCATGTGGATATACTTGGCGTCAGGGCCGACATTCTCCGATATGCTTTTTATAAAGGCGATTACGTCGTGCTTCGTCTCTTTTTCGATCTCTTTAATACGGTCGACGTCGAAGCGGGCGCGCCTTTTGATCCCGGATAATGCGGATTTGGGTATAAGCCTCTTCCTTACGAACGCCTCGCACGCCATTATCTCGACGTCAAGCATACGCTGGAAACGGTTCCGGTCTTCCCAGATCTTGCCCATCCTGGGCAGGGTATACCTTTCGATCATCTTGCCTCCGATGACGCAACGTCACTTAGGGACGGTCTGAAGGGCATCAATTTTTATTCTTCTTTTTTGAGGAATTCTCGTTCAATGTAGGCTTGTACTACGATTATTTATACCACAATCGGCTTGTGGTGTCAATGGTCCATTATCTCTTTCGCGTAGACGCGGACATAATCTATCTCATGATACTGCGGAAATACCGTTGTCTCGTCCGGGTTTCTGGGCATCGTCCCGCCTACCGCGGTATTAAGTATTATATAGAAGGGCTCGTGCGGGACATTTCTTTTGACGGAAAAACGTTGGGGGCCGTCTATATACCAGCGTAATTCATCGGCATCCCATTCCAATGCGAAGACGTGGAAATCCTTTGTGTAGTCGGGACCTTTGAAGACCTTCGTGTCATAGCGGTTGTGCGGGTAGACGCCGTAGTGGTTTGTCATGTGTATCCGGTCAGGAAAGCTTCCGACAAGTTCCATTATATCTATCTCGGGAGGCCAGGCGCCTCTCTCCGGCATCATCCAGTGTGCCGGCCACATACCTTTGGTCCCGGGAAGTTTGGCGCGGACCTCGACGCGGCCGTATTGAAAAACAAACTTGCCTTTCGTCTCGACCAGGCCTGAGGTATACGGGCGCCCGTCTTTCTCTTTCTTTTCACTCTTTAAGACAAGTTTCCCGTCTCTTACGTAGACGTTCTGGGGAGAATAATATTGAAGCTCGTTGTTCTTGACGAGCGCGGCGTTCTCGACCCTCCATTTCGACATATCGAGTTGGTCGCCGCCGAACTCATCATGCCAGATGAGCTTCCAGCCCGGGATGTTAGGTATAGGCATAGGTTTTATCTTCTCCTTAATGGCTGTGCCCAACTCCACTATCTTTTTTGGTATAAAGACAACCGGCTTCCCGGGTTTTTTCTTGGCTGCTATCTTCTCGGCCTT
>MHHC01000058.1 GCA_001805885.1 Omnitrophica WOR_2 bacterium RIFCSPLOWO2_12_FULL_51_24 | reverse complement strand
GCAATTCGACGAAGATCCTTAACGAGGCCGTAAAGAAGAGAAAGAAGCTGCTGCTCGAAGGCGCGCAAGGCACTCTTCTTGATGTCGATCACGGGACTTACCCTTATGTCACTTCTTCGAACGCGACCGCGGGCGGCGCGTGCACAGGCACAGGCCTCGGCCCGTCAAAGATAAACAAGGTAATAGGTGTCGTCAAGGCGTACACGACGCGCGTCGGCGAAGGGCCGTTTCCCACCGAGTTCGGCCCGGACCTTATGGACGTGATAAGGAAGAAAGGCAAGGAATACGGCGCGACGACCGGCCGTCCGAGAAGGTGCGGATGGTTCGACAGCCTCATCGTAAGGCATTCGGCCCTGGTCAACAGCCTCGATGCCATCGTGGTCACCAAACTTGATGTTCTCGACGAGCTGAAGACTATAAAGATAGCGGTGGCATACAAGTATAAAGGAAAGATCTATAAAGATTTTCCGGCGAACATCGAAATGCTCTGGGATGTCGAGCCGGTTTACGAAGGGCTTCCGGGCTGGGGAGAGGATACCTCGCGTGTGGCAAGCTTTTCTAAATTACCAACTAACGCTAAGAAGTATTTAAAGAGACTCGAGAGCCTAATAGGCGTAAAGATAGAACTTGTCTCGGTTGGTAGCAGGCGTGAGCAGGTTTTTAAGATGGGAGGAAAGAAGTAGAAGAAGATGACTAACGTAGAATTTACACCTTTTGCATTCATGAACGACCCGTTATTATTTACTAAGATGGAAAGGGTCGCGCTCTGGTCGGTTTTGGGCGTTGCTATACTGGGCCTTCTATATGCGGCATTTTTGATGGCGCAGGTGCTTCGTTATGATAAAGGCACTCCTAAGATGCAGGAGATATCGACCGCTATTCGTGTCGGCGCGAACGCGTATCTCAACCGCCAGTTCAAGGCGATAATATTTTTGGTGTTCATCCTTACGGCCGCGTTGTATTTTACCGCGGGCTCGACACACATACAGATAGGTAGGTCCTGCGCGTTCCTGATGGGCGCATTCTTCTCGGCGATGGTCGGTTTCGTCGGGATGAACCTGGCTGTCCAGGGCAATGTCCGTGTAGCCGCGGCCTCGAGGACGAGCTTCGGCCAGGCGCTAAAGATCGCGTACCGCACCGGCACGGTCACGGGAATGCTCACCGACGGCCTCGGGCTGTTGGGCGGCACGGTCATATTCATGATATACGGAGAACAGGCGTACGAGGTATTGCTCGGTTTCGGTTTCGGAGGGACGCTCATCGCTTTATTCATGAGGGTCGGCGGAGGTATCTTCACCAAAGCCGCTGACGTGGGAGCAGACCTCGTCGGAAAGATAGAGAAGAATATTCCCGAGGATGACCCGAGGAACGCGGCGACGATCGCGGATAACGTCGGCGATAACGTAGGCGACTGCGCGGGTATGGCAGCCGACATCTTCGAATCGTATGAGGTCACGATCGTCTCGGCTATGATCCTCGGTTGGGCGTCGTTCGGGCATAAGGGCGTCATATTCCCGCTGCTGGTCCGCGCGATCGGTGTTTTGAGTTCCATCTTCGGTACATATCTTGTCCGCACGAGCGACAAGGTAAGAAATGCCATGCATGCTATCAATGTAGGTTTTTGGTCATCGGCCGCGGTCTCGATAATCGGTTTTGTAGCCATAGGGTTCTATTACCTGAGGTTCCCAGAGAATGCGCAGCTTCCGAATTGGGCAAGCCTCGGCGTGGCGGGACTTGATATGAGGCCTGTATACACGACAATGGTCGGTATCGTCCTGGCTATCACCATAAACCGCGTGACAGAATATTTCACAAAACCCGAAGCCGCGCCTGTAAAATCGATCGCGAGAGCGACACAGACCGGCCACGCGACCACGATCATTACCGGTCTCGCCGTCGGTTACGAGTCGACTGTGTGGGCCATCTTAATAATCGCGGCCGCCATCGGCGCTTCGGTATTCATTTATGCCGGCACAAACCCGACATTCATCGCATACGGTGTGGCGATGTGCGGTATCGGCATGCTGACGCTGACCGGCAACAACATCTCGATGGACGTCTTCGGCCCGGTCGCGGATAACGCTAACGGTATCGGCGAGATGGCGCACCTCGATAAGGGCGCGCGCCAGACATTGGCAGACCTCGACGCCGTCGGCAACACGACGAAAGCGATCACAAAAGGCATCGCGATCGGTTCGGCCGTAGTCGCGGCGGTATCGCTCTTTAACGCTTATATCACTGACATCGCGAAAGCCACGCATTCTACATACGAACAGATAGCGGCTTCACTTTCGATATCAGATCCGAACGTCTTCATAGGCCTGCTGATAGGCGGCGCTGTCCCGTTCTTGTTCAGCTCGATGACGATAAGGGCCGTCGGAAGGGCGGCATTCCTTATCGTCCATGAAGTAAGGAATCAGTTCAAGGATAAAGAGATATGGGAAGGCACGAAGACTCCGGATTACGGACGTGTCGTATCGATATGCACGGCCGCGGCGCAGAGAGAGCTTATCGGCCCGGGACTTCTGGCTATACTTGCTCCCATACTCGTCGGCCTATTGCTGCACAAAGAAGCCCTCGGCGGATTCTTGGCCGGAATGATTTTATCCGGCCAATTGTTGGCGGTTTTTATGTCGAATGCCGGCGGCGCTTGGGATAATGCTAAAAAAACGATCGAGGACGGGCTTTACGGCGGTAAAGGTTCCGAAGCCCATAAGGCCTCGGTAACCGGCGACACGGTCGGCGATCCCTTAAAGGACACCGCGGGCCCGGCCTTGAACCCGCTTATCAAAGTCATGAACATGGTCGCGCTCCTTACGGTAGGCATCATGATAAAGAACGAGACTCTCAGCGCGCCCGTTATCATAATAGGCATCATCGGAATAGCGGTGATACTTTGGGTCGTATTGAGGTCGAGAAGGGAATCGAAAGAGATGTCAATAGCCGATGAGGTAAAATAAGAATGAAAAAAATAAACGCGTTAATGGTTGGCTTTTTGTTTTTGATTACCGTTGCCGGCGCCTTATTTGCCGAATCGGCAGGATCTATCCAGATAAAAGGTTCCGATACCATGGTCAATCTCAACCAGGGGCTTGCGGAGGTTTATATGTCCAAGAACCCCAAAGCGTTTATAGCTGTCACGGGAGGCGGTTCCGGAACGGGGATCGCCTCTCTATTGGGCGGTACCTGCGATATCGCCGCGTCCTCAAGGAAGATGAAAGATAAAGAGATCAAACAGGCCGAAGCTGCGGGTATCGAGCCCAAGGAATGTACCATCGCGCTCGACGGATTAGCCGTAGTCGTCAATCCCGCTAACCCGGTCTCTAACCTTACTATCGACCAGTTGGCGGATATATTTACGGGAAAGATAACCAACTGGAAAGACGTCGGAGGAGTTAACTCCGAGATAGTCATTCTTTCGCGCGAAGTCAATTCCGGCACCCACGTCTATTTCAAGGAGCATGTTCTGAGGAAAGGCAACGAGAAAGGGCCTGAAGAGTTCTCACCCGGGGCCCTTCTCATGTCGTCATCCCAGGCGATAGCCGACGAAGTATCCGGTAACGCTAACGCCGTGGGATATTACGGTATAGGCTATGTCAGTAAAAAGCAGAAGAGCATCGCGGTCGCTAAGGACAAAAACTCTCCATACGTGCTGCCGACCATTGACAACGTCCTTAACGGCACATATCCGATAACCAGGCCGCTTTTCTTCTATACATCTTCTAAGCCGAAGGAATCGGCAAAGAGCTTCATAAGCTTCGTCTTAAGCGATGAAGGCCAGAAGATAGTCATGGATACTGATTTTGTCCCCTTAAAGAAATTAAAATAGGTCATGACGCGGGATAAAAGGAACCAGAGGATACGCGAGTTTTTCATCGAGAAGACTATATCTGCAAGCGGGATAGCCTCGGTCGTCATAGTAGTCTTGATTTTTGTATTCCTTCTAAAAGACGGCCTTTCGTTATTCAAGATCGAAAGCATTCAGGATTTCCTTTCCGGTAAATTGTGGTATCCCATATCAGACCCTCCGAAATTCGGCATATTGCCCTTGATCCTGGGTTCTATAGTGGTAACTGCGGGTGCGACGGCGATATCGGTTCCTATAGGCGTGGCCTCGGCTATTTATATCGCTGAAGTGTCGTCTCCCAGGATAAAGGAATACCTCAAGGCGGGAGTGGAGCTTCTGGCGGCTATCCCCAGTGTCGTCCTCGGTTTTATCGGTGTCGTCACGCTCGTTCCTTTCGTGAAACAGTTTTTCAATCTTCCTACGGGCCTGACGGCTTTTTCCGGCTCAATAATGCTTGCGTTCATGGCGATGCCCACTATAGTGAGCATCGCGGAGGATGCGCTTACCGCGGTCCCGAGATCATACCGGGAAGGTGCTTTGGCTTTGGGCGCCACTAAATGGCAGACCATTTATAAGGTTACCGTCCCCTCCGCGGCATCGGGCATTGTGGCGGCCGTTATGCTGGGTGTAGGCCGCGTTATAGGGGAGACGATGGCGGTTATGATGATAACAGGAAACGCCGCTGTCATCCCGAAAAGCATATTCCAGCCCGTAAGGACACTTACCGCGACCATCGCCGCCGAGATGGGCGAGACCGTAAGGGGAAGCGACCACTTTTATGCGCTTTTCGCCATAGGCATCGTGCTTTTTTTGATAACTTTTTTCATCAATATGATAGCAGACCTGTATCTCCATAGGGAGAAGAGATGAATCCCCGTCTCACTCAGCGCATCGCTTTCGCGATATTGCTTATCTGCACTCTTATTGTTATCGTCCCGGTCCTTCTGATAGTCGCGATGATAATAAAGAACGGGGCGGGAGCTATCAGCTGGGAATTCCTTACGACGATGCCGAGGGCTGGCATGAAGGAAGGCGGCATATTCCCGGCCATCGTTGGCACGTTATACCTCGTATTCGGAGCGGTCTTATTCGCTCTGCCGCTCGGCGTCTTCGCCTCTGTATACCTTACCGAATACGCGAGGGATAACTACTTTACTCGCCTGGTAAAACTTGCTATCGTAAATCTTGCCGGGGTACCGTCCGTAATCTATGGCCTTTTCGGCCTCGGTCTTTTTGTGACATTTCTGCATTTCGGCACGTCGATAATTTCCGGTTCGCTGACCCTCGGGATAATGATACTGCCGGTAATAATAACCGCATCCAGGGAAGCCTTAGACAGCGTCCCACGATCGTTCCGCGAGGTGAGCCTTTCTCTGGGCGGAAGCAAATGGCAGACGATAAAAAGGGTAGTCATACCCAACGCGCTTCCGGGGATCCTGACCGGCACGGTTTTGGGCGTAAGCAGAGCAGCGGGGGAGACCGCCCCGATACTTTTTACCGTTGCGGCCTTTTATCTGCCGCGGCTTCCTAACAGCCCATTCGATCAGGTTATGGCTTTGCCTTATCATCTTTATGTTCTTTCGACCCAAGTGCCCAATGTTAAGAGTTCAATAACATACGGTACGGCCCTGGTCCTTATAACGATAGTATTACTCATGAACCTGTTTGCCATTATAATAAGAAGCAGGTTCAGGAGAAGGAAAAGATGGTAAGCCCAAAGATATCCGTAAAGGATCTCGATATACGTTTCGGCGGGATACACGCCCTAAAAGAGGTGTCTCTCGATATCATGAATAACGAGATACTGGGAGTCATTGGGCCGGCGAACAGCGGCAAGACCTCATTTCTGAGGGCTGTAAACCGTTTCAACGATCTGGTCCCTAACTACCAGATGAGCGGCAGGATAACCATAGACGGTCTTGACATATACGGACAAGTTGACAGGAACGGGTTGAGAAGGAAGGTGGGGATGGTATTCGCGCTTCCCGTCCCGCTTCCGCTTTCCATATTCGATAATATAGCCTACGGCCCGCAGCTCCACGGCATCAGCAGCAGAAAGAAGCTCTGCGAGATAGTCGAGAAGGCGTTAAAGGCTGCCTTTCTATGGGACGAGGTCAAGGACAGACTAAAAAAGCCTGCCCATAACCTTTCGGGAGGCCAGCAGCAGCGCCTTTGTATCGCCAGGACGCTGGCTGTCGAGCCCGAGGTCATACTATTCGATGAGCCGTGTTCCGGCCTCGACCCTATCTCCACAGCGAAGGTGGAGGAAGCGATGCTTCAGTTAAAGAGCAGGTACACTATCGTCCTTGTTACCAACAATACCAAGCAGGCGGCGAGGGTAAGCGACAGGACGGCATTCTTTCTTATGGGAGAGCTCGTCGAGATAGACAAAACGGACAAGATATTTACAGCCCCCGCAGACACCAGGACGTCAGACTATATAGAAGGAAGGTTTGGTTGATGTAATGGCGCAGATAGAAGTAAAGAAACTGAACCTCTCTTATGGCGATTTTCACGCCCTGATAGACATCGACCTTTCTATCGAGACAAGGATGATAACCGCCATGATAGGCCCGTCGGGCTGCGGTAAATCGACGCTCCTTCGGGTCTTCAACAGGATGAATGACCTCATTGAAGGCGTAAATATAACCGGCCAAGTCCTCATAGAGGGTAACGACATACTGAACCATAAGGCCGATCTCATTGTTCTGCGCAAGGAAGTAGGCATGGTATTCCAGCGTCCGAATCCCTTCCCACTCTCGATATACGACAATATCACATTCGGTCCCAGAGTGCATGGCACAAAAAATAAAAAAATTCTGGATGAGATAGTCCGAACCAGCCTCGAGGATGTCCTTCTCTGGGATGAGCTGAAAGATAAGCTGCATAGGTCGGCGCTCAGGCTCTCACTAGAGCAGCAACAGCGCCTCTGTATAGCACGGCTGACCGCAGTCAAGCCGAAGATACTGCTGATGGACGAGCCATGCTCGGCGCTCGACCCTGTGGCAACGCAGAATATAGAAGAGCTTTTCAACAAACTAAAGAACGAATACACAATAGTGATAGTCACGCATAACATGCAGCAGGCCGCGAGGATATCCCAGAGGGCCGGTTTCATGCTTCTGGGTGAATTGGTTGAGTTCGGGGATACCCGGAGGATATTCACTGCCCCGGCGGACAAGAGGACGGAAGATTATATCACAGGGAGGTTCGGCTGACATGGAAAGGCATTTCGACGAGGAATTGAAAGGGCTTAACGAGAAGCTCCTCAAGATGGCGTCGCTGGTAGAGGAGATGATAAGCGCTTCCATAAGATCGCTTATAGACAGGAACACCGGCATGGCCGAGGATGTAATTAAGTCCGATGATAAAGTGAACATGCTCGAGATAGAGATAGACGAGGAGTCGCTTAAGTTGCTCGCGCTCCATCAGCCGGCGGCTTCGGACCTTAGGTTTATCACTTCCGCCATGAAGATAAACAACGACCTCGAGAGGATGGGCGATCTTGCCGTCAATATCGCTGAACGGTCGGTAGACCTTATAAAACAACCGCAGCTAAAGCCGCTGATAGACATACCGCAGATGGCGAAGATAACCCAGCAAATGGTGCACGATTCCCTTACAGCGTTCATAAACAAGGACTCTGAGCTGGCGCGCCAGGTCTGTCGCAGGGATGACGAGGTGGATAAGCTCAACGAGCAGGTCTTTCGTGAACTTCTCACATACATGATGGAGGGCCCGAAAAATATAACGAGGGCCGTCGACCTGATTCTTGTGGCCAAACACCTCGAGAGGATAGCTGACCACGCCACAAATATAAGCGAGGACGTGGTTTATTACGTCCAGGGAACGATGATAAAGCACCATATAGAGGAGAAAAAGAAGCAATAGCATAAGGCAAAATCGTTTGACACCATCTGATTTTTTTGATAACATTAAAGTCTAAAGGAGCTTTCGTCTGTGCTGCGACCTTTCTTTTCAGCGGTTTTAGCCCTCATTTTGATTTCGTTTTTCAATTCGGCAAATCCGGAAGATAAGGCCACAGGTGTTTCACCTTCGCCGGCGGTCACCACAGAGGCGCCGGCGCCTATGCCGCCAGCGGCGGCGCAGCCCGAGAAACCCGTCGAGATACCTCCGGTGGAGGTAAAACCTGAAGAAGAGGGAGCGGAAGCGCTCCTCGATGATTCACTTCCCGTAGGAGCGGTGACCCAGGGGACGTGGGAATGGGATACCTCGCTTAAATACAGCGGAGAGAAATCGCATACTCAACCGGAGGCAAAGGGCCTAACGGAATATTCTTACAGGGCCGCGCCGGTCGATGCGCCGGAAGACTGTTTATTAGAGCAGTATGTATATCTCGATCCTAAGAAGGTTCCGGCCGGAATAATGTTGAGGTTCACCTTCGAGGCGGACGGCAAAGAAAGCGATATCGGCGTCTACCGCGAGGGGGAGGAAGAGGTCTTCGTCTTCAATGACGACGAGCCGGTGATATACGACGGCACACTGCCGGAGGCCGGTAAATGGGAGAAGTGGACGATCGATCCCAATGACCTTGGCTTGAAGGGCGCCAAAATAACGGGGATTTCATTTATAGTCTACGGCGGAAAAGCGAACTGGGACCTTACGCGTTTTGTCCCGTCAAAAAAACCTAATAACTAAAGGAGATAGGGTATGTCAAAAAGGACTGTGGTAGTTTTGATAATCGTGTTCTCGATATTTATCCTGTCCAGCGTCGTTCTGGCGATGGGCAGAAAAGTAAAACCCGCGGAACAGCAGCCCGCTTCGCTGGGGACCGCCCAACCGGAAGTCGAATTGATAAACCCCGGACAGCTCGAACCCAATCCTCCGATTACGGAAGAGATGAAGGAGAGGAAACCCCAGGAGGTGGCCGTACAATTGGCCCCGGATATGGCGACAAAAAACAAACAGATACAGACCGCCCTTAAAAATGCCGGGTATGATCCCGGGACGATCGACGGGAAATTGGGCGCCAGATCGAAGAAGGCGATAAAGGATTTTCAGGCCGCAAACGGCCTTAAGGCCGACGGCAAAGTCGGCGCGAAGACATGGGCAAAATTGAGCGCATATGTTTTACAGGCCAATACCGATAACACCGCGGCCGCCCCGGAGACTAATTTCGAAAAAGGCGCCGCGAAAAAAGGAGGCAGATGATGTTTAAGATCTCAAGATTAAGCGTTGTCGCATTATTATTGGTTGTAGCTTTTACCCTCTCCGGCTGCGCTGTCGGCTTCTACAGGCGCAGTCCTAACGACATAAAGAAGATAGAAGACCTGAGGGCCGAGGTCGAGCGCCTCAAATTATTAAGGGAGCATGAGAACAGGGAGCTCGAGGCCGTCAAGGCCGAGCTCGAGAAGAGATTGCGCGGTGAAAAAGGCGTGAGCATCGGCCTAAGTGAACGCGGTCTCGTCGTGACATTCCTCGCCGAGGTGCTTTTCGATTCCGGAAAGGCGAAGATAAGGTCAGAGGCGCATAATGTCCTGGACAAGGTCACGAAAGTAATAAACGAAAAAGCATCGGACAGGAATCTCGCGATAGAAGGATACACGGATAACGAGCCTATAAAGAAATCCGGCTGGAAATCGAACTGGGAACTCTCTACGGCAAGGGCTACATCGGTCCTGCATTATCTGGAAGAGAGAGGGATCGAGCCCAAGAAGTTGCAGGCCACGGGTTACGGCGAATATCGCCCCGTAGCCTCCAATGATACGGTTGAGGGAAGGCAGAAGAACAGAAGGGTAGAGATCATAATCCTGCCTAAGATGTCAAAGGCGGAATCCGAATTCCTTAAGGAGCATGAGAAGGAATCCGAATACATAAAATAAGGCGGCTTACCCCGCGAAGGGAGGCGGATATTTATGAAGAAGACCAAAGCCGGAAAAAAGATCATGAAGAAGGCGGTTAAGAAAAAAGTAAAGGTAACCGCCAAAAGAGCGATAAAAAGAGCGAAGCCTGTCGTTAAAAGGGCAAAAAAGATGCGCATCGCCAGGAAAGCGACGGCGGCTGCCGCTCCGAGACTGGAAGCGCCCCGCGACAAGGCCGAGGAGTCGAAATACTATCCGCGCCCTACGCCATATTTGCCGCCGCGTCAATGGGAGCACGAAGAGTTGCCGGCGCGTTACGGCGATACGCGCGTCGTCCTGATGGCGAGGGATCCCTATTGGATCTTCGCTTATTGGGAAGTGAGCGATGAGAGGCGCATGCAGGTCGAACGCGAGGCAAGCGCCTCATGGAACGACCTCAGGAAGGTCCTGCGCGTCTACGATGTCACCGGAAAAGATTTCAACGGTTCTAACGCGAACAGGCATTTCGATATAGACATCACTTCGGAAGCGGTCAACTGGTATATCCACGTCGGTGAGGCCAACAGGTATTGGTGCGTGGATTTAGGCGTCATGACATCCGGCGGAAAATTTATCCTGATCGCCCGTTCGAATGTCGTCGGTACGCCGCGCGACAGCGCCTCGGATGTTATCGACGAGGAATGGATGTCTATCGAGGAAGATTTCCTCAAACTATACGGCCTCTGGGGCGGATTCGCCGGAGCGTCGCCGGGCAAAGTCCAGGTAAAAAAGATCATGAAAGAGCGCCTTCAACATGCACTCGCCTCCGGTGGGATAAGTTCATTCGTGCGGCCGCCTAAATACCGCGGTTTCTGGATGGTCGTCAATACAGAGCTCATCGTCTACGGCGCTACCGAACCGGATGCGACCGTCACGGTCCAGGGCAGGCCTATAAAACTTAGCCGCGACGGGACATTCAGCCTGCGTTTCGCGCTTCCCGACGGAGACCAGGTGATACCGGTTAAAGGCGTCTCCGCGGACAAAGCAGAGGAGCGCACCATAACGCCAATAGTCAAGAAATACACAAAATAAATGGAAAAAGGCTATCTTTGTATCGTCCTGCACAGCCATCTTCCTTATGTCCGGCACCCGGAATACGAGGATTTTCTCGAGGAGGATTGGCTTTACGAGGCGATAACCGAGACCTATATCCCGCTCATCAACGTCTATAATGGGCTGATAAAAGACGGCGTGGACTTTCGCATAACAATGTCGATCACCCCGTCGCTCTGTTCGATGCTCGCCGATCCGCTCCTCCAGGACAGGTATTTAAAGCATCTCGAATCCCTCATTGAACTCTCCAATAAAGAGGTCGAACGCACGAGATGGGAACCCGCCTTCAACAGGCTTGCCCTCATGTATCAGGCGCAGTTCATCGAGACGCGCCGGGTCTTCGTTGACAGGTATCATAAGAACATCCTGACCGCCTTCAAGGAATTCCAGGATATGGGCAAACTCGAGATCATAACCTGCAACGCTACGCATGGATTCCTCCCTCTCATGGAGGTATGCCCGAAATCTATCCGCGCGCAGGTCCAGGTGGGAGCGAATAACTATGAGAGGTTTTTCGGAAGGCGCCCGCGCGGCATATGGCTCGCCGAATGCGGTTATTATCCCGGGGTCGACCAGTACGTAAATGAAGCGGAAATAAGGCATTTCTTCGTGGATACCCATGCGATACTCCACGCGAGCCCGCGTCCGAAATACGGCGTCTACGCTCCGATATTCTGCAAGTCGGGCGTGGCGGCTTTCGGCAGGGATTTCGAGTCATCGAAACAGGTCTGGAGCGCGATAGAGGGTTACCCGGGGGATTTCAATTACCGCGAGTTCTACCGCGACATCGGTTTCGATCTCGATTTCGAATACATAAAGCCGTACATCCATAAGGAAGGCATAAGGATAAATACCGGCATAAAATATTACAGGATAACCGGCAAGACCGACCGCAAGGAAGCCTACAATCCCGACTGGGCGCGCGACTCAGCGGGAGCGCACGCGGGCAATTTCATGTTCAACAGGGAGAAGCAGGCCGAGTATCTCTTCGATATCATGAAGAAAAAGCCGATAATCGTAGCGCCCTATGACGCGGAACTCTTCGGCCACTGGTGGTACGAGGGGCCGATGTTCCTGGATTTCCTTTTCCGGAAACTGCATTATGACCAGAAGACGATAAAACCAATAACTCCGTCCGAATACCTCGAACGTAATCCGCGCAATCAGGTCTCGACGCCGTCGATGTCGAGCTGGGGATATAAAGGATATTCCGAGCACTGGCTCGACGGATCGAACGACTGGATTTATAAGCATCTGCATAAAGCATCCGAAAGGATGTCCGAACTCGCCAACAGCTATCCGGATGCATCCGGCCTAAGGCGCCGCGCCCTCAACCAGGCATTACGCGAGCTCTTGTTGGTACAGTCGAGCGACTGGGCTTTCATAATGAAGACCGGCACAGTCGTCCAATACGCGGTAAAGAGGACGAAGGACCATATCTTAAGATTTATCAGGCTCTATGAGGATATCAAGGCGGACCGCATCGATGAGGGATGGCTCGCCGACATCGAGTGGAAGGATAATATCTTCCCGGAGATAGACTATAGGGTCCATACCTAAAGATGCTCGATAGAGAAATAATTCCTTTACATATCGCCGTGATAATGGACGGCAACGGCAGATGGGCCAAGAAACGCGGGCTTCCGCGCGTGATGGGCCACCGCGCCGGGATGAAATCCGTCAGGGAAGTGATCAAATCATGCCGCGAACTGGGCATAAGGTATTTGACGCTTTATGCGTTCTCTTCGGAGAACTGGAAACGCCCGAAAGAAGAAGTCGAGACCCTCATGCGTTTCTTAAACGAATATATAGATAAAGAGCTGCCGTCTTTCATCAAGAACGGCATAAAGTTGAATTTTATCGGCAGGATGGACGGACTTCCGGATTTCGTGCGCCCCAGATTAAAGAAGGCGACGGAAGAGACAAAGGATTGCGGCGGGATGACGCTCAACGTCGCCCTTAATTACAGCGGCAGGAGCGAGATCATAGACGCGGCGAAAAAATTCGCCTCGCAGGTAAAAGCGGGCAAGCGCGATATAGAAGACCTCGACGAAGGATCGTTCGGCGGGTTTCTTTATACGGCAGGCCAGCCCGATCCCGACCTCCTGATCCGCACCTCAGGCGAGATGCGCATATCGAACTTCCTTTTGTGGCAGATATCTTATGCCGAACTATATGTGACGCCGAAACTCTGGCCTGACTTCAGGAAGAGCGACCTGATAAGCGCTGTGGCCGAATACCAGAAACGCGAGAGGCGGTTCGGGGCATGACCGGCCAAAAAGACAACAATCATAACAATAATAATCTTGCGATGAGGCTCATAAGCTCAGCCCTCCTGATACTCTTCGTCTTCTTTACCGTTATGGTCTGGCCCAACTGGTTCTTCTGCACGGTCCTTACCGTCATGATAGCGCTGGCCCTTAACGAGTTCTACACGCTCGTCGAGAAGAAGGGCATAGCGATATTCAAGATAAGCGGTATTTCGATAGGCATCCTCGTGCCGACGTCGATATTCTTCGCGTTCGAACCCACGAAGGGGTGGGAGCTTTTATTCATTATCGCGGTCCTGCTCACGATATTCATCCTGCAGTTCACGCGCAGCGAGAGCAATCAGGCGATAGTCGGCGTCTCGACGACCACATTCGGCATCCTCTATATAAGCTGGACATTCAGCTTCCTGATGAAACTGAAACTCATACAGCAGGACTCGTTGCCGGCCGGGGGCCTTCTGGTCGCGTTCCTGCTTTTAGTGACAAAGGTCGGGGATATAGGCGCGTATTTCATCGGCACATATTTCGGGAAACACAGCCTCATCCCGCGGATAAGCCCTAAGAAATCCGTTGAGGGCGCGATCGGCGGTTTTATATTCAGTGTGGCCGCGGCATTGATAAGCAAATCATTTCTGCCGTCAGTATCGCTATATCATCTGCTTATTTTGGGCTGCCTTTTAGGGATACTGGCGCAGATAGGCGACCTTTCCGCGTCCCTCATAAAACGCGACAGCCAGGTGAAGGATTCCGCCAACCTGATACCGGGCCTGGGCGGAGTGCTCGATCTCGTCGACAGTATTTTATTTACCGCGCCGACATTATATTTTTACGCCCTTAAATTCCTCCGATGAAAAGGATAATAGTATTAGGCTCTACGGGTTCGATCGGCGCTAATGCGCTGGATGTCATCGCGAGACACCCGCGCGAATTCTCCGTCGCCGGCCTCGCGGCGCATTCCAACGCGGAACTCCTGGCGCGGCAGGCGAAGAGATTCCGCCCTAAAGTTGTCGCGGTATGCAACGAATCGAAGATCAACGGATTAAGGAAGGCCTTATCCGGGACCGGCATAAAGGTCCTGGGAGGTTATGAGGGGATAAATGAGCTCGCCGGATATAAGGACGCGGACATTACTCTCGTCTCTATTGTCGGCGCGGCCGGCCTCATCCCCACGCTCCGCGCGATAGATTCGGTCAAGACCGTCGCGCTCGCCAATAAAGAGCCGCTCGTAATGGCCGGCGGCATAATAACCGCGCGCGCGAAGAAACGCGGCACTAAGATAATACCGGTCGATTCGGAGCACAGCGCGATATTCCAGTGCCTTAACGGCCATAACAGGGAAGACCTGAAAAAGATATATCTTACGGGCTCAGGCGGGCCGTTAAAGAATATCGATCCGAAGAGATTCGATTCGCTTTCGCCCGAGGAAGTCGTCAATCATCCGCGGTGGAAGATGGGAAGGAAGATCTCGGTCGATTCCGCGACATTAATGAATAAAGGCCTCGAGATAATAGAGGCGAAATGGCTCTTCGGCGTCAGCGTCGATAAAGTCGACGTATTGATACACCCGGAGGCGATAATACATTCGATGGTCGAGTTCGTCGACGGCTCTATCATGGCGCAACTGTCGCAGACCGACATGCGGCTTCCGATAATGTATGCCTTTTCATATCCTAGGCGCATAAAGTCAGTCCTGCCGGGATTGGATTTTGTGAAACTCGGCAAGTTCACGTTCGCGCCTCCGGACATGAAGAAATTTCCGTGCCTTAAGATG
>MHHC01000057.1 GCA_001805885.1 Omnitrophica WOR_2 bacterium RIFCSPLOWO2_12_FULL_51_24 | reverse complement strand
AGAAGGGAGATACGCTTTCCTCGATCGCCAAGAACGAGCTTGGCAGGGCGACTAGGTGGAAATATCTTTACGAGATAAACAAAGACAGGATCAATGACCCGAACAAGCTTAAGGCGGGAACCAAGATCATAATCCCTATAGAATGAAAGGAGAAAAAATGAAAGCAAAGTTATTTGTTTTGTTCTTGGCCGCTATCTTTTTATCGGGTTGCGCTACGACGACAAAAAGGCATAATACGCAGATCCAGCAACTTCAGGACCGGATAAATTATCTTGAGTTAGAACTTGAGAAGAAGAACATGGAAATGGCGGCGACGGAGAAGGATGCGTTCCTATCCTATGATTACGATATTAGTTTGGACAGCAAATCAGCCGCGGAGAAGGATAGCGGGAAAAGCAAATTGTCTGTAAAAGAAGCGCAGACTGCCCTTAAGAATTCCGGATTCTACAAGGGGCCCATAGACGGCAAGGTCGGACCTAAGACAAAAGAAGCCATCAAAGAATTCCAAAAAGCCAACGACCTTAAAGCGGATGGCATGGTCGGAAAACGAACAGCAAAGAAGTTAAGCGTTTATTTAAAATAGCGGAGGCAACGGTAAGATGTATGAATTTATGCCATTTCCGATCCAAAAATTCCTAGTGCTTATTATGCCTTTACTGGTATTTTTAATTACCGTGTTTACGGGCTATATCGTAAGGAAGATACTGTTTGGTCGCTTTTCTCGTTGGGCCAGCAGGACAAAAACCGGTATCGACGATATCGTCATCGACGCAACAAGAGGCCCTTTTATAATTTGGTGTTTGATGCTCGGCATATATTTCGGCCTCGAAATTTCAGAACTACCGGAACAATGGGTAGATATAGGCGGGAAGGCGTTGCTTGTATTGGGCGTCGGTTCGGTAACCCTGGTGCTGTCGAATATATCCACGAAATTTATAAGGGCCTACTCCGCTAAGATCGAGACCGCCTTACCTGTGACTTCGCTTACCCAAAACATAAGCCGTATTATTATCTTTGGCATTGGCCTGCTTATAATTTTGAACAGTCTCGGCATATCTATAACCCCTATTCTTGCCACTTTAGGAGTGGGTGGTTTGGCGGTCGCTTTAGCCCTTCAGGATACGCTCTCAAATCTTTTCGCCGGTTTTCACGTCATTATCGCAAGACAGGTTAAAGTCGGCGATTATATAAAATTAGGGTCCGGCGAAGAAGGTTACGTGACAGACATAAACTGGCGGACTACGAAGATAAGGATGCTGCAGAACAACGTCGTATTGGTCCCTAACGCAAAACTGACTCAGGCGATCATTACCAATTATTATCTTCCAGACAAGGAAATGGCGGTCTTGGTAAATCTCGGCGTTCATTATAATAGCGATCTGGCCAAGGTGGAAAAGGTCACATGCGAGGTAGCCAAAGAGGTAATGAAGGAAGTCCCTGGAGGAACGCCGGATTTTGAACCGTTTATCAGGTATCATACATTCGGAGACTTCAGCATTAATTTTACCGTGATTTTAAGGGCGAAAGAATTTGTCGACCAATATTTAATCAAACATGAATTCGTAAAAAGACTTCATGAGAGATACGGGAAAGAAGGGATAGTTATACCCTATCCGATCAGGGCGATAAATTACGAACAGGAAGGAGCCCGTTAATATGAGACGGATACTATTATTTATTTTACCGATTCTTATTATTGTCGCCTTGGTCTTTACGATATTCGGCATAGTACAGGTCAATTTTGAAGAGGGCAGGTTGATGGACGACCTCCAAAGGAAGGCAAAGACCGTCGCCGAAAGCGCAGAATTATCAGCCCGGTATATTTTGACCAACAATGACTTAAGGCTGGCTAACCGTTTGGTCGAGAGTTTCCAGAAGAGGGAAAGATTGCAGGGGTGCGTTATTTATGATAAAGACGGCAATGTATTATCTATCACAGAACGCATCTCGGGCTGGAGCAAAGAAGATAAATCCTACCTTAAAGAGATCCTGAATACAAAAAATCCGCGCGGCGCGCTTGAGAAATTCAAGGAATATTCCGTATATAGCTATGTCCTTCCTGTTTTGGATGACGAAAAAAATATCTTGGGCATGGTTGAGGTTGTTTACGATACCTCATATGTCTTTAATACGCTGACCGAGTTATGGAGACATATAAGCATTGCCCTGATAATTCTGGTCGTATCTATCACGTTGATCATGGTGTTGCTGCAGAGGCGGATATTTATCTTGCCCGTTCTTCAGCTTACCGAATGGTTTCAGCATTTCCAGAGAGGAGAGACTGACGTACATCATCATCCGATAGCCAAGGAAAAAGGCGCGTTCGGAAAATTAGCGAGCGAAGTCGAACAGATAGCTTTGAGCTTGAGGATAGCGCGTAAGACCATCTCTGACGAGGCGCAGGTCCGCGTGCAAAAAGAAGAACTATGGACGGAAACAAAACTCAAAGACCTTGTTCTCGCTAAGATGGGAGAGAACGCTCTGTATGTGGTTTCAAACAGGGAACCATATATGCATGTCATTGAGGATACGACCGGGAAAGCCAGATGCATCAGGCCGGCAAGCGGTGTGGTTACCGCCATAGACCCTATATTGCGGGCTTGCGGCGGAACATGGATCGCCCACGGAAGCGGAAACGCGGACAGAAAATTCGTGAATTCCAAGAACAAATTGGCCGTTCCGCCCGATGACAACCGTTATATCTTAAAGAGGGTCTGGTTGTCGAAAAGCGAAGAAGAGGGGTATTACTACGGGTTCTCAAACGAGGGACTATGGCCGCTCTGCCACATTACTCATACCCGGCCCATCTTTCGGGAGTCCGACTGGCAGATGTACAAGAAGGTAAACCAGAAATTCGCCGATGCGATCCTGGAAGAATTGCCTGCTAAAAATCCCTTTGTGTTCATCCAGGATTATCATTTTACGCTTCTTCCGAAGATGATAAAGGAGAAGCAGCCTAACGCGACTATAGCGTTATTCTGGCATATACCCTGGCCGAATCCCGAGATATTTGCCACCTGCCCCTATCAGAAAGAAATCCTGGACGGGATGCTGGACAGCGATCTTATCGGCTTCCATGTGCAGTTTCACTGCAATAATTTCCTTGATACCGCCAACAGATTTCTGGAATCCCGCGTTGACACGGAAAAGTTCAGCATCGTGCGCGCCGGCAAAGAAACTTTTGTTCGCTCTTTCCCTATAAGCGTAGATAATTATATGGGGGAGAACATTGAACGGCGCTCAGCCGAGATAGAGGAATTGTCAAAAGAATTTAAATTGGATGACAAAGTAGTAGCCGTGGGGGTAGAAAGAATTGACTACACTAAGGGGCTGGTGGAAAAGATGTATGCCGTGGGCAGGTTTCTGGAGAAATATCCTCAATATAGAGGCAAATTCGTCCTTATCCAATTGGCGGCCCCAAGCAGGACGCACATAAAGCGTTATCATGACCTGATGGGAGAGATAGAGGAAGCGGTGGAGAAAGTCAATTGGAAGCATTCTGACGGCAACTGGAAGCCCATCATATATCTGAAGAAACACTTCTCTCCCGAGGAGATCAAGCCGTATTATGCCCTGGCGAATATTTGCGTGGTAAGCGCTTTGCATGACGGGATGAATTTGGTGGCGAAGGAATATGTCATATCGAATAAAAAACTTGACGGCGCTCTGATCTTAAGCCGCTTTACCGGAGCCGCGAGGGAATTGACGGACGCGGTCCAGATAAACCCCTATTCCATAGAGGAATTCGCCGACGCCATCAAATCCGCGGTAGAGATGCCTGCCGAGGAAAGGAAGAGGCGTATGGAAAATATGCGTAAGATAGTCACGGAAAATAACATATACCGTTGGGCGGGGAATATCATTACCGAACTGACGGCGCTGAAGAAGAGCTGATGGTCTATCTGTTTTCCGACCGGGATAAATTAAGGGAAATCTTAAAGGATAAATTCATCTATCTTTTTTTGGATTATGACGGGACCCTAACCCCGATCTCAAGGAGCCCGGATAAAGCGCCCATCTCTAAGCGGGCCAAAGAACTCTTATCAAGATTATCAAAAAGTCCGAGATGCAAATTGGCCATTGTCAGCGGGAGAGCGCTTAAGGATATCAAGCATATCGTAAGTGCGGAAGGGGTCATCTATGTAGGAAATCATGGGTTGGAGATAGAGGGGCCGAAACTTAAGTTCAAAAGCATCGTGCCGTCGGGGTTCAAAGAGCTCCTCCAGGAAATAAAGCACGATTTAAATAAAAGACTTATCCCGATAAAAGGTATTTTTTTGGAAGACAAGGGATATGCCTTAAGCCTGCATTATCGTCTGGTACCGAAGAAACATATCCCCTTGGTCAAGACCGCTTTTCACGAAGCCGTTATAATCCCCCTGGTCAGGAACAAAATAAAGATAAATTCCGGAAAGAAGATGCTCGAGATAAGGCCGCCTATTCGATGGGATAAAGGGAAAAGCGTCGCGTGGCTTTTGGCGCGCCAGGAATTCGCCTCAAAAGGCAATGCCGTATTCCCCATTTACATAGGCGACGATATAACGGACGAAGACGCCTTCGGTGCCTTGAAAGATAAAGGGCTGACCGTTTTTGTGGGCAAGCCCAAGAAAACCAAGGCGCGATATTATCTCAGGAGTCCCCGGGAGGTCATGGAATTATTGGTAAAGATCCTGGAATCGCGTAAGGAATAAAGACATGTCGGAATCAATAAAAGCCAAGGAGCCCTTTATATTCTACACGAGGCTGCATCTTTCGGAACTCACGGGTTTACGGGCTTCCACATTGGGACAATTGCTGGAACTCATAAAAGAAGTGAATGGCTCCTGCATATACCATCATACCCATAGATTCCTGCAGCAACATCAGCATCTTTCTCCTGAACCCCCCAATGATTTCGCTTACTGGGTGACTGATGTTCTTGGCGAAGACGAACTCGGTGAAAGATTAGCCAGCATCGATGCCATTCAATTTACCACCATCCGCAGCTTGAGGGAAAAGATAGCCGCTACTATCGAGAAATATTTAAACGATAACCCCTTGGCCAAGGTCAGGTTTTCGAGAGAAGGCGAGGAGTTCCATTTTATAAAGTCGGTAAGTTTTGTATTGCCGACCAATTATGCCGCTTACGATCTGAAGGATTTTATCGATATTTTGAGCAGGATAACCATAGACTCTATTTATTATCACATCTTTGAGGCGCGCTTAAGGCTCGAGAAGAATACGAACGATTTTTCAAATTGGATAGAAACATCCATCGGAGACGAAAAATTGGCCAGGGAGATCTCTAAACTCGATCCCTACACCTTTACTCTTGAGGGGCTGAGGAATAAAGTGATCAAAATAGTCAAGAGAAGGGTACCCGATTGATATGGCAAGGATAGAAGAATATATTCCGATAGTAGGCCAGCCTATTATTGATGATCTAAAGCTTCTTGCCGAAAGATTAAAGGGGAAGGTAATACAGAATATAAATTCTACATCTGTCGGAGGCGGGGTCGCTGAGATCTTGCACAGGATCGTCCCTCTCTTAAAGGAACTCGGCGTTGACGCGCGTTGGGATTTAATAAAAGGCGGAGAGCAGTTTTTTGAGGCAACCAAAAAATTCCACAACGCCCTGCACGGCATGCCGGTCGAGATATCTCAGAAAGATTTTGATATATTTCTTGATACGAACCGCAGCAACGCCGAAGAAGTAAATATTTACGGTGACGTCGTTTTTATACATGATCCTCAGCCGGCAGCTTTAATAAGAAAGAAAAAGGAGAATAAATGGGTTTGGCGTTGCCATATCGACGTATCCGAACCCAATCAAAAAGTATGGGGATTTTTAAGAGGTTTTATCGATGGTTATGATGCGGCGGTATTCTCCGCGCCGGCATTTTCACAGAGGTTGCCTATAAGGCAATTTTTGATCTCCCCTTCGATAGATCCGCTAAGCGACAAGAACAAAGAACTGCCTCAGGAAGCGATAGATTCCGTATTGATAAAATACGGGATCCCAAAGGATAAGCCGATCATTACCCAGATCTCACGCTTTGACCGGTTAAAAGACCCGTTAGGAGTAATAGAGGTTTATAAGCAGGTAAAGAGATATTCGGATTGCCGTCTCATCTTAGCCGGAGGCGGCGCCTCAGACGACCCTGAAAGCGCGGAAGTCCTGTCGGAAGTAAAAGAGACCGCCAAGGACGACCCCGATATCCACATTTTGTTACTTCCGCAGAACGACATAGAGATAAACGCCTTACAGCGGGCATCGACAATCATACTGCAAAAATCGATAAGGGAAGGCTTTGGTCTTACCGTCGCGGAAGCTTTATGGAAGGCAAAACCGGTGGTTGCGTCTCACGTCGGCGGCATCCCTTTGCAAATAACCCATAAATATTCGGGATTGCTTTGTCATTCGACAGAAGGGGCGAGCTTCGCCGTTAAGCAGCTTTTGAACAGCCCGGATTATGCGCATAGATTGGGCGAAAGCGGCAGGGAACACATAAAAAATAATTTCTTGATAACGCGACATTTAAGGGACTACATGCTTTTGTTCCTTTCGCTGTATCATCCTGAAGATATAGTATATTTATGACGAATTGACTTTAAGGCAAGAAGTTGTTATAATTTCCTACCGTAAGACCGGTAGAGAGGATGGGCATGAATAATTTTATATCATATTTTGTGAGCGTCGTATTGACGGTTGTAGCGTCATCGTTTCTTGGGTTAACTCTCAAGCAGATTATGGTTGTCGCCGGATTTTCTTCGATTTTGTTCGGCGCCATCTTCTTCTGGCGCTATAGGCTTGCTTTTGCTTTTTTCGGGGTCGGCGCGTTATTAACTATGGGGTTGATAGACGTGCCTCATGTAATTGAATTTGCCGGTGTGGATATCATATTATTTTTGATCGGGATGATGATTGTAGTAGGATTTCTTGAGGAGAACGAATTTTTTGAACACCTTGTAGACAGGCTGATTGTCTTGGTCGACATGAACGGCAGAATGCTGTTAATAGTTATTCTCGTAGCCTCATTTGTTTTCGCGGCGCTGGTAGACGAGGTTACTTCGGTTCTTTTTATGATTTCCGCAATGTTAAATATCGTTTCGCGTTATAAGCTGAATCCCATCCCGTTTATTATGATGGTAGTTTTTACTACCAATATAGGCTCGAGCGCGACCGTCGTAGGAAACCCGGTCGGAGTCATGATAGCGCTGCGTAGCGGCCTTGGCTTTCTTGATTTCTTGCGGTGGGCTACCCCCATATCCATAATAGCCCTGTTGGTTACCATTCCGATCTGTTTTTTATATTTTTCAAAAGCCATAAATCAATTGCATCAAGCGATGCGCTCCACTAAAAGCGTCAAAGTTATAAAAGAAATCCTTGCGGAGGATACCTCCACGAGGAAGGGGATACTCGTTTCGGCAATTTTATTTTCCGGCGTTGTTTTAGGATTGATCTTCCATTCTCAGATCGAACACCTCTTCGGATTAACGAAAAATACGATGCTGCTGGGAGTGGCGCTGATAGGGGCCGCCGCCGCGTTACTACTCAGCAGGGGAAACGCGCGCGCTTTGGTTGAAAAGAGGGTTGATTGGTGGACTCTTTGTTTCTTTCTCTTTCTCTTCGCTTCCGTCGGCGCCCTTAAATATCAGGGAATCACGGAAGTTATAGCTCGGCGCATATTGGAAGTTTCCGCGAACAATCTCCCTGTCCTTATGGCGCTATGCATGTGGATATCCGGAGCGATGACGGCGGTTATGGATAACGTTCTAGCGGTCGCGACGTTTATCCCGATCATAAAAGATATGGGAGATATGGGCGTGCCGATATTCCCGCTTTGGTGGTCGGTGCTTTTCGGGAGCACATTATTGGGAAATCTTACGATTATAGGCAGTACGGCCAACATCGTGGCTGTGGGAATGCTGGAGCGCCGTAAATTAGGAGCGATTGGATTTCTCGAATGGTTAAAAGCAGGCGTTTTAGTGGCTATCCCTACCTTGCTTATCGCGCACCTGCTGCTTTTCTTGCAGCTTAAATGGATGATTCGATAGAATCGGTTAGAAGGTTTACCTTATTCTCGAAGACTTCCAGGATTCCCCTGCCGTTGGAATCGAACACTACGGGAGTATCTGTAATCCGCTTTATGATTATCTTTCCCGGCACAAGGTTCGCGATAAGGGGAGCGTGGTCGACCAATACCCCGAGATAGCCGAGTTCGCCCGGCGCTATAAGAGACGATATTTCACCTTCATAGAGGGTCTTTTCCGGGGTGGAGATATTTATTTTAAATAATCTTTCGGACATATGTTTTTACGCGCTCTCCCGTTTCAGTTGCTCGCCTCTTTCAATCGCTTCCTCGATAGGGCCGACCATGAAGAACGCCTGCTCCGGGACGTCGTCCAACTTACCCTCGAGTATCATCTTGAACCCTTTTATCGTGTCGGCGAGTTTCACGTATTTGCCCTTGATGCCGGTGAACGCCTCAGCCACAAAGAACGGCTGCGAGAAGAATTTCTGTATCTTCCTCGCGCGGACGACAGTCAATTTGTCCTCGTCGGAAAGCTCGTCGATACCGAGTATGGCTATGATATCCTGCAAATCCTTATATCTCTGGAGGATCTTCTGAACGTTTCTTGCCGTATTATAATGGTCCTCGCCCAGGATCCTGGGGTCGAGTATTCTCGAGGTCGAATCGAGGGGATCGACCGCAGGATATATGCCGAGGTCGGATATCTTACGCGATAGGACCGTTGTCGCGTCAAGATGCGAGAATGTCGTTGCCGGAGCAGGGTCGGTCAGGTCGTCGGCCGGGACGTAGATAGCCTGGACAGATGTGATCGAGCCGCGTTTTGTCGATGTGATCCTCTCCTGAAGTTCGGCCATCTCCGTGCCCAGGGTCGGCTGATAGCCTACGGCCGAGGGCATGCGACCGAGAAGTGTCGATACTTCAGAACCTGCCTGGACGAACCTGAATATATTATCTATGAAGAGGAGGACATTCATTCCTTCCTCGTCACGGAAATATTCGGCCATTGTAAGGGCCGAAAGGCCGACGCGCAGCCTCGCCCCGGGCGGCTCGTTCATCTGCCCGAAGACGAGGGCGGTTTTTTTGATAACACCGGATTCGTTTAATTCGAGCCAGAGGTCGTTTCCTTCCCTCGTGCGCTCGCCGACACCGCCGAAGACCGATACACCGCCGTGCTCTGTTGCGATAGTGCGTATAAGCTCCATGACTATAACGGTTTTTCCGACACCCGCGCCGCCGAACAAGCCTATCTTCCCGCCTTTTGGATATGGCGCAAGCAAATCTATTACCTTTAAACCTGTTTCGAGCATCGAAGATACGGTAAGCTGTTCCTCAAAGGAGGGGGGATCGCGGTGTATCGAGTATCTTTTATCGGGATTCGAGATTGCGCCTTTGTTATCTATGGGCGTGCCGAGGAGGTTGAATATCCTCCCCAATGTCTGTTCGCCGACAGGCACGGTTATCGTGGCGCCCGTATCCAGCGCTTTCATTCCGCGTACCAATCCGTCGGTCGAGGCGAGGGCGATACAGCGGACCGTATCATTCCCGATATGCTGAGCGACCTCAAGCGTAAGGCCGATATTCTTTTCTTTATCCTCGATCCTGACCGCGTTTAATATCTTCGGGATCTCGCGCTCGGGAAACCTGATATCCACACTCGGACCTATGACCTGTATGACCTCACCGTATGCCATCGAAGATCCCCTTTTTAGTTTTCATGATTTCATCCTTTTAAAGCTTCGGCCGCTGTCGCTACCTGTATGACTTCGCCTGTTATCGAAGCCTGCCGCGCCTTATTTCTAAGTAAAGTAAGATTGTCGATCAATTCGCTGGCGTTATCCGTAGCCGTTTGCATAGCTACCATTCTGGCTGAATGTTCGGAAGTGAACGCATCGAGCAATATCAGCCTCATCTTGACGGATATATATCTGGGTATAAGGTCGCTTAATATTTTTTCTATGCTGGGTTCAGCGATAAATTCGGTCTCGCCTTCCTTGACGGCAGGTCCTCCCATGACCTGCACCCGTGCCCCGACAGGCGCCGCGGCGATATTGAGGAATTTCCTTACCCTGGCATGATACCTCGTCGCTGCGTCAAAATGCGTATGGGCTATATAGACCTCGTCGGCTTCTTTATTGAGGAACATGTCGACGAGGTCCTCGGCGATCTTATCCGCGGTCTCGGGAGAATAGCGTCCGAGGAGCCCGACATAACTCTTCGCGATCTTCACGCCGCGTTTGGCGAAATACGAGAACCCCTTGCGCCCTACGGCGATAAGCTTTATATTTTCCTTCGCGCGCTTTTTTATGAAATTCTCCGTGATGCGTATTATATTGTTGTTATATACGCTGCAGAGGCCGCTGTCCGAGGTTATCACGCAAACCGCGAGATCCCTCTTTTCAGCCCTCTCTTCAAGAAGGGGATGCGCGCTTAATTCCTCGGGCTTCAGGCTCAAGAGCAGTCTTTGCAGTATCGAATCCAGTTTCAGATAATAGGGCCTGCACCTATAGAGCATATCCTCGCTGCGCTTGAACTTCGCGGTAGAGACCATCTGCATGGCGCGCGTTATCTTCTGGGTGTTCTCGACGCTCTTTATCCTTCTTTTTATCTGCCTAAGTGATAGTATCATCTTTTGTCAGGGGCTCGACAAACTCGGTCTCGAATTCGGCAATCGCCTTATCGATTTTTTTCGTCAATTCACCGCTTAATTCCTTTTTAGTCTCTATCTCGTGTTCGACGTCAGGATATTTTTCGTTCATGAATTTATAGAAATCTGCCTCGAACTTCTTGATCCACTCGAGCGGCATGTTGTCAAAGTAGCCTTTCGTACCGGCATAAATGATCATCACCTGCTTTGAGAGGGGGAGGGGTTCGTATTGCCCCTGTTTTAGTATCTCGGTCATCCTCTCTCCGCGCGTGAGCTGGGCCTGGGTCACCTTATCGAGCTCTGAGCCGAATTGCGCGAACGCGGCGAGTTCGCGGTATTGCGCCAAGTCTATCCTGAGCCTTCCCGCAACTCCCTTCATCGCCTTCGTCTGCGCTTTCCCTCCGACGCGCGATACCGAGAGCCCGACGTTTATGGCAGGCCTTATGCCGGCATAAAATAGGTCGGTTTCAAGGTATATCTGCCCGTCCGTGATGGAGATGACATTCGTAGGGATATAGCTTGTGATGTCGCCGGCCTGCGTCTCAATAAAAGGGAGGGCTGTAAGCGAACCGCCGCCGAGTTCATCCGAGAGTTTAGCCGCGCGTTCAAGCAATCTCGAATGGAGATAAAAGATATCGCCCGGATACGCCTCGCGCCCGGGCGGACGCCTCAGGAGCAAGGAGAGCTGCCTGTATGCCTGAGCGTGTTTTGAGAGGTCGTCATAAATGACGAGCGCGTGCTTGCCGTTATACATGAATTCCTCGCCCATGGCGCATCCCGTGTACGGCGCCAGGTACTGCAGGGGAGCGGGGGCTTCGGCCGGCGCGCTTACTATTATCGTGTACTCCATCGCGCCGTATTTGGCCAGTGTCTCCGCGACCGAGACGATAGTGGAAAGTTTTTGTCCGACGGCGACATAGATGCAGTATACGTCTTTGCCTTTCTGGTTTATTATCGTGTCTATGGCGATAGAGGTCTTTCCGGTCTGCCTGTCGCCTATTATAAGCTCGCGCTGGCCGCGGCCGATAGGTATCATCGAATCGATGGCTTTTATTCCCGTCTGGAGCGGCTCCTTGACAGGCTGGCGCTGGATGACATTAGGCGAACGTCCTTCGATCGGCCTGAATTTATCAGTGACGATAGGGCCTTTCTCGTCTATGGGATTTCCGAGCGCGTCTACGACCCTTCCGATAAGCGCCTTGCCTACCGGGACCTGCGCTATCTTTCCGGTCCTTTTGACGATATCGCCGTCTTTTATGTTCTCGTCAGAACCGAAGATAACGATGCCGACGCTCTCTTCCTCGAGGTTTAATACCATGCCCATTATCCCGCCGGGAAGCTCGATGAGCTCGCTCGCCATTACGTCATCGAGCCCGTAGACGCGGGCGATCCCGTCTCCGACCTGCAGGATCGTCCCGACGGACTCCATCTTCATCTTCGACTTGAATTTTTCCAGCTCTTTCTTGATTACCGAAGTGACTTCTTCTGGTCTGAGCGCCATATTATTCTACCTTGGTCTCCATCAAGTATTCTTTTAATTCCGAAAGTTTCCTTTTTATTGAGCCATCGATCACTATATTTCCCACGGTCGCCTGTATCCCTCCGAGAAGAGCCGGCTCTATCCCTACCTCAAGTTCGAGTTTTTTGTTTAATTTGGTCTCCAGCTTTTTCTTTATCGCTTGGACGATATCATGCGGCAGCGGCTTCGAGCTTTTTATAACCAGTTGCTCTATCCCCATCTCGCGGCGGTAAAGGACCTTTGCCTCATCCGCTATGTCTGCCGCTTCCTCGCTGCGGTGTTTCCCTATGATCAGCCTTATGAGTTCACGGGTCTCTTCCGATAGGAGATCTTCGAATATCTTATCCACAAAATCCGATTTTTCCGCGTATGAGATCTCCGGATTTTTGAGGAATTTCAGGAGCTCGGGATTTTTACTCAAAAGCTCTCCGAAATAAATGATCTCCTCAAGGCCTTTTTTTGTCCCTATCGTCTCCCTGGCGAAGGCCAGGAATCCCTCGGCATATCTTCTCGCGACGGCCCTGTCTTTCACTTGACCTTCTCGAGCTCATCGAGAAAATCAGAGGCGAGTTTCCTGTCTTTCTCCTCGGTGAGTTTCTCCTTGATGAGTTTCTCGGTTGTGCCGAGCGTCAACTCGACGACTTTTTGTTTCAATTCCTGTTTGGCCTTAGCGACCTCGTTCTCTATATTCTCCTGTGCCTTATCTAAGATGGCGCGGGCTTCCTGCCGGGCGCTCTCGCGTATTTCCTGCGAGACCTTCCTGCCCTCGGCGATGGCTTCCTGTATCTTCGCGCGGGATTCGGCCTCGATATCGGCCAATTTTCTGTCGTAGCCGGACCTCATCCGCTCGACCGAGGCCTGTGTATCCTCGATCTTCTTGAATTCGGAGGCGATCCTCTCGCGCCTGTCGTCCAGGAGTTTAAGCAGCTTATTCCACGCGAATATGCGCAGGAGAGCCATGAGCAGAAGGAAACTTATTATCTGCGCGACCATCTCATTTGCGGTAAGCTGCTTTAATAGGTCCATCTTTTGGGCTTATATCTTTCCCATGAGGGAGAATGAGAGTACCAGGGCGTAGATCGTGAGAGCCTCGATAAGCGCGCAACCCGCGATCATATTAATAAGTATCTTCATCGAAGCCTCAGGCTGTCTTGCCGTCGCTTCCATAGCCGCCGCGACAGCCCTTCCAAGCGCTATAGCGGAACCGAACGCGACTATCGCGAGCCCCATCGGAACGAAGATCGAAAGCATCGCTTTGTAGTCCATTACTTACCTCCTTTCAAGGTATTATGCCTTTTCGTGGTGTGGCAGTACTAATGCGAAATACACTGTGCTTAGCAGGCTGAATACGACAGCCTGCATGATACCGCTTAAGATCACCAAAAGCATGTTGAATAATAATAACGGCACACCGCCTATTCCCATTTGCGCGGATACGGCCAGCAGCATATCTTCCGCCCAGATATTGCTCCGAAGACGTAAGGCGAGACTCAACGGTTTTACGAGCTCAGAGATTATATGGATGAATAACAGGAGGACCGGGATAAATACCGTAAACGCGATTATGCCGCGCGGATTGCCCATGAGGTGGTCGATATATCCGAGAAAACCATTCTCCTTTATCGCGGTATATTGGATGTATAAGAAGACGCATATTGCGAGTGCTGCCGTCGTCGATAGGCTGGATGTTGACGATTTAAGGAAAGGTATAAGCCCGAAGAGATTCATGAACAGGATGTATAAGAAGAGCGTGCCGATAAAGGGCGTGAATCTTTTTCCTGCGGGGCCGAGGATGCCGCATACAAAATCATCAAGTCCGCCCACGACCATCTCCATGAACAACTGCAGCCTTCCCGGGATCATGGAGCTTTTGCGTGAAGCGAAGTAAGCGAGAAGCGATATGATGGCGACGATGATAAGCGAATAGATTATATTTTCGTAGATATGGAGAAGATGCGCGAAAGGAGTTCCTTCGAGTTTCTCGGCGAGTATCCCGACAAAGTTTTTCAGCTCAGGTTGTGCGGAATTCGTCTCAATCATGGGTATTTTCCGGTCGATCGGGCTTTTTATCCGTCTTGTCGATGAGTTTTAATATCTTTATTATCTCCCTTACGCTGGTCACGAAACCCAGCGCCATGCATAAGAGGGAGAGATAAGGCGCGAACCCTATCTTTTTTTCTAAGTAATCACCCAGGAAGTATCCTGCCAGAGGACCCGCGGCCAGGATCACGGGGATGAAAGATATCAATCCCCAGACCTTAGCCAGCTTGTAGAATTCGGCCTTCTTCCTATCTTCAGTCTGCATATTATAGCACAACTACTTTATAGTCTCCAGGATCAAATTTTCGTTGGCGACATCTATCTTGATATTGAAATTGTTCAGGAAAGACATGCCCAGAAGCCCGTCTACCTCGGGCCCGGGGGACCTGTCGGTGACCGCTGCCGCGACATCATAGACCGTGGAATTCCCCACCTTTACGCTTTTTATCTTGATCACCTTGCTTTTGATCAAGCTGCCGTCGGCTAGCGTGAGCTGCACGTCTTCCACTGAGTCATTAGGGTTGATCTCAAGCCTGCCGGCGATCTCCTTCGATATTACCACGACCGATGCGCCCGTATCGACGGCCAGCAGGCAAGTCACCTCGCCGTTAAGGGTGGCCTTTACCGTCATGCCGTATTTGCTTTTCGAAATGGCGACAGTGTCCTTGATCAAGCCCTTCTCCAGCTCCGCGAGTGATTTTCTTACGGTCTCTAAATAGAGAGATTCATCATCGGTCATGCCGCGCTTCTTGGCTGCCGCTGCTTGTTTTTCAAGGTATAGCCTGAAATCGCCTATATCATTGCCGTAATCGGTTATCGCCTTCCAGTAGTCGCGCTGATATTCGGGCAGCCTGGGGTTTAATTTGTTGAGTTCCTCGGAAAGAGCCGAGAGCTTGATATTGATCATATTGAGTTCGGTTATCAGTTTATTGTAACGCGGGACATCGCTTTTGGGATCCATTCTGTGTATCTCGTTGTTCTTCGCTTCGAAATCGGCCCTGAGCGATTTGAATTTCTTGGAATCGGCATCCGTTTCCTCTTTCAGGGAGTCCATCCGGTGTTGCGCGTTATCGACACTTTTTCTGCCGCCGGATACCTCCTTGAGTTTCTGCGCCAGATCCTCCATGCCGGGCGGCACGAAAGTCCCGCGCTCGATGCCCTTTTTCCTGAAGCCGCTTTCCATGGCATCATTCTCTTTTGCGCTGGCCTTCTGGATAGATTCTATTTCGCTCTTGCGTATTTTCATCGTACCCACGCCTATGGCGATGGTGATCGAGATCTCGTCTTCTCCCTTGATAACGCCGTTGAGCGTCCCGTCATTTTTGAGTTTTATGGAATCCGCCAGAGCCGGCAAGGGGAGAGAGGCGGCGCAGAGTGAAAAAATTATAAAGAAACACACCTTTTTCATCGCATCTCCTAAAGGAGCGATAGGGATATCCAGCTGAGGAACGGCGCAGGGAAGAGCCCGATAATAAGGATCCCGGCGAGCGCTATTATCAACGCGAGTTTCACGGCCCCGGCTTCGACCGAGATGAAACCGTGTTTCTTCGGCTCGGCTATCATAACGCGGGGCCTGTCCCGCCCTTCCGCGGAAGTGCGGGGCTCGTCGAGGTACATGAACTTGACCACTTTGACGTAGTAATAAAGCGCCAGGACGCTGTTGGCCACGCCCGCTATGGCGAGGATATAATATTTTGATTGTATAGCCGCCGCGAAGACGAGGAATTTGCCGAAGAAACCCGCCAAAGGCGGGATCCCGGCAAGCGACAGGAGGAACATAGTCAAAAGGAAGGCCAGCGCCGGCTCCCGCTTTGAAAGCCCGGAATATTCCTCGATGTAGTCGTTCTTTATTATGTTCGATACCAGCACGACGCAGCCGAATGCGCCGAGGTTCATCAATACATAAGCGAGCAGATAGAACATCACGCCCTGTATGCCGAGCGCGGTCCCGACGACAAACCCGATCAATATATAACCGGCCTGCGCTATAGAGGAGTATCCCAGCATCCTTTTTATATTCTCCTGGTTTATCGCGAGGATATTGCCCGCCGTCATTGTTATTATCGCGATGACCGAGACGAGCTCAGACCAGTTCGGGAAGAGCGGGAAGAAATTCTTGAGGAATATGCGTATAAGTATAGCGAAGCCGATCGCCTTCGGGCCGGCGGAGATGAACGCGGTTATCGGCGTAGGCGCGCCCTGATAAGCATCCGGTACCCACATGTGGAACGGGACGAGAGCGCATTTGAAGCTCAATCCGGCGAGGATCAATATCAAGGCTATCGTCGCGGCGAAGATATTGGCATTGCCGGCCGTCAACGTCCGGCTTATGGCGGCGAGGTCGGTCGTGCCGAAGAGGCCGTATATGAACGATATGCCGTAGAGCATCACGCCCGTCGCGAGCGCGCCGAAGAGGAAATATTTCAGTCCGGCCTCGCTTGAAAGATTGTCCCTCTTCAGGAAGGCGACGAGGATATACGATATGAGGGAGACCGCCTCGAGCGCGATGTATATCATCATGAGATTGTTGGATGAGACCGCTATCATCATTGTAACGGCGACCGCCATAAGCAGGAAGTAATACTCGCCCGCGTCCTCGTCGGAAAATGCTTTATATCCCATCGAGATAAGGATCACGAGGCCCATGACGAGGAGGGTTATCTCCTTGAAGAACTCGGAGAATGAATCATTGATGAGCATATTGGAAAAGAGGGGAGCTGTCGCCCGATAACTTTGCGGCATAAAGGAGATCGCGCTCAAGATCCCAAGCAGGCAGAATACCCCGAGAACAGCCCGTCTTTTGACGAAAAGCCCGAGGATGAGGACCGCAAGCGCGAATCCCGTCAGGATAAGCTCAGGCAAAAAATATTTCAGGCTAAGGACGACGTTCAAAATAATGCCCCTCCGATATGCCGGATCAGGTTAGCTATGGCCGGGGACTGGTAATTGAGTATTATAAGAGGATATACGCCGATAGCGATTATTACTATCATTAGAGGGACAAGCGTAAAGATCTCGCGTTTGTTAATATCGCCGATATTAAACCATACGGGATTAAGCGGGCCCAACAGTACGCGCTGGACCATATAGAGGAAGTATCCCGCGGTTATTATGATACCGAGGACCGATATTATAGTTATCAGCTTGAACGCGGCAAAACCGCCCATAAGCGACATGAACTCGCTTATGAATCCGCTTAAGCCGGGCAGGCCGAGAGAGGCGAGCGTAAACACTATCAAAATGCCGGAATAGACCGGCATTTTCGAGCCGAGCCCGCCGAACTTGTTGAGGTCCCTCGTGTGGGCGCGGTCATATAAGACGCCGACGAGCAAGAACATGCCGCCGGTTATCACGCCGTGGTTGAACATCTGCATAAGCGCGCCGTTAAAGCCGGTCACGGTCATGCTGGCCAGGCCAAGCATCACGAATCCCATATGGCTTACCGAGGAATACGCGACCATCTTCTTGAAATCGGTCTGCGCCATCGCCACAAAAGCGCCGTAGACGATATTTATTGCCCCGAGTATCGCGAAAGGCAGGGCGAAGTATATCGCCGCGTCCTTTAATATGGGGAAACTTATCCTGAAGAAACCGTATCCGCCCATCTTGAGCAAAACGCCGGCAAGAAGTACGCTTATCGGGGTCGGCGCCTCGACGTGCGCGTCCGGTAACCACGTATGGAACGGGAACACGGGGACCTTTATCGCGAATCCCAGATAGAAGCCGACAAACAGGATTATCTGGAAACTCTTAGCCAGCGTATTCCCGCTCTTAGCTAACTCAAGCATGCTGAATGTATGCGGGTCTGATGTGAAATAAAGCGCCAGTATCGAAAGGAGCATAAATACCGAACCGGCCAGGGTATATATGAAGAACTTTATTGCCGCGTATTCCTTCCTCGGGCCTCCCCATATCCCTATAAGGAAATACATGGGTACCAGGACGATCTCCCAGAAGACATAGAAAAGGAAGAGGTCGAGCGCCAAAAACGTCCCGAGCATCCCGGTATTCAAAAGGAGATAAAGGAAATAATATTCTTTCTGGCGTTCCTTTATCCCGTATGAGCCGACGCAGGCGAAGAAGCCCAGGAGCGCCGTCAGAAAGACGAGGCCGATGCTTATCCCGTCGACGCCGAGGTGATAGTTTATGTTCATCTGCGGTATCCATGGCAGCCGCTCGACGAATTGCATCTCCGTGTCGCCGCAGCTGAATTTCACTACCAGGATGACAGCCAGGACGAGCGCAAGGCCTGTCGCGGCGGTAGCTATCGACTTCATTAATCCGGTCTTATCCTTCGGAGTAAAAAGGATGAGAACTCCTCCAAGGAGCGGAAGAAAAATTATAGACGTCAACAAGGGAAAAGGCATTCTAACCTCCTATCAATTTTATCAGGATTATTATCGCAAGCCCAAAGAACGCTATCAGGATATAATTCTGAACGAGACCGGTATGTATCCTGCGGAATATCGCGGAACAGAGCCACACGATATTCGCCGTCATATTCACTATCCCGTCGACGATGTAGAGGTCGAACCAGGATTGTATCTTGCTTATGATGACCGAGATATGCGCCGTGAGGTTTACCGCGCCATCGACGACGTCCAAATCGAACTTGGCGGAGAGGCCGGCGAGGCGGAAACACGGTCTTATGAGTATAGCTTCGTATATCTCGTCGATATAATATTTGTTTGAAAGCAGCTTATACAGGAACGCGAACCTGGCGCGGAATGTCGCCGGGAATATCTTATTGTTCAGGATATAGAATGTATAGGCGAGGCCGATCCCAAGGACGGCTATCCCCGTCGATATGCCCATTGTGAGATAATCGGGATGGACCGGTTTTACGAATCCGATGAATATCGAAAATATCGCCAGAATGCTTAAAGGAATAGTCATCACATAGGGTGATTCGTGGGCGCGCACGCCGGCCCGCGGTTTCCCGAAAAGGACGAGAAAGATAAGGCGGAAGATATAAAAGGCCGTCATTAGGCCTGTCAACGCCGCCGCGGCGAACAATACGGGGTGACCGCCATTTATTATCTCGGATAGGAGCTCGTCTTTCGACCAGAACCCGGATAGGGGCGGTATGCCGGCGATAGCCAGGCCGGCTATTATCAGAGTTGTCCCGGTGATCTTCATCTTCGGGAAGAGCCCGCCCATCTTGCGTATATCCTGGGTGTGCGCCACGGGGTCATCCTCCACGTGTATCGAATGTATGATGCTTCCGGCGCAGAGGAAGAGCAGGGCCTTAAAGAACGCGTGAGTCATGAGATGGAAAGTGCCCGCCTCGTAGCCTCCGACGCCGAGCCCCAGCATCATAAGGCCTAACTGGCTTATCGTCGAATAAGCGAGGATGCGTTTTATATCGTTGTTGACAAGCGCTATCGAGGCGGCCATGAACGCCGTTATCGCGCCGATATAGGCGACAGAGATCAGGGCGATATGGTGAGAAACGAATAACCCGTAGCAGCGCGCGATAAGATAGACGCCGGCGGCGACCATTGTGGCCGCGTGTATCAACGCCGAGACCGGAGTCGGACCTTCCATAGCGTCCGGAAGCCAGACGTGCAGCGGGAACTGCGCCGATTTTCCTGCCGCCCCGCAGAATATAAGCAGGGCAACGGCCGTAAGTACCGTATCGTTTATCGCGAGGTTGGGCAGGTCTTTGAAATATAGCGTTTTTGTCGAGAAGAATAGAAGTAGTATGCCGATCAAAAGCCCTGTGTCGCCTATCCTCGTCGTTATGAATGCCTTCATGCCGGCCCTCGCGGCCGCAGGCCGTTCGAACCAAAATGATATCAGTAGATACGAGCAGAGGCCCACACCTTCCCAGAATATATACAGGATGACGAAATTGTCGGCCAGGATAAGCCCGAGCATCGAGCCCATGAAGAGCGACATATAAGCGAAGAACCTCGAGAACCTCGGGTCGTCGTGCATGTAGCCGATGGAATAGATCTGTATCAGCGTTCCGACGATTGTCACGACCAGGAGCATCATGCATGAGAGCGGGTCTATCGTGACGCCGAAATCGATAACA
>MHHC01000056.1 GCA_001805885.1 Omnitrophica WOR_2 bacterium RIFCSPLOWO2_12_FULL_51_24 | reverse complement strand
GTCTTACCATGGTCGACATGGCCTATTGTGCCTACGTTTACGTGGGGCTTATTGCGTAAAAACTTTTCCTTAGCCATGGGATTCCTCCTTTTAACCTTTCGTCGCGGAAGCGATGATTTTTTCCGCTATTTGTCTCGGAACTTCCGTATAGCACGAAGGTTCCATTGTATATGTTCCACGACCCTGTGTCAAGGATCTTAGGGCCGATGCGTATCCGAACATCTCAGCCAACGGCACTGTCCCCGCGAGGACCTTCGCGTTAGCCCTCTGATTGATAGAATCTATCTTAGCGCGGCGGGAATTGAGGTCTCCTATGACCGCTCCCATAAATTCATCGGGGACCGTGACCTCTATCTCCATAATAGGTTCGAGCAATACGGGGCTGCCGAGTTTCAGGCCTCCCACAAAGCCTATCGAACCGGCCGTCTTGAACGCCATTTCGGATGAGTCGACCTCATGATACGAACCGTCGACTAACGTCACTTTGACATCTATTACCGGATAGCCCGCGAGCGCGCCGTTCTTAGCCGCCATCAATACGCCGGCTTTAGCCGCCGGAATATATTCCTTGGGTATCGAACCGCCGACGATCTTATTGATAAAAGTGATGCCGGAATTAGGTTCGCCCGGTTCCATATCCAAAACCACATGGCCGTACTGGCCGCGGCCGCCGGATTGATGTATGAACTTTCCGACGCTGTGCGACGGTTTTGTCACTGTCTCTTTATACGCGACCTGCGGTTTGCCGACATTCGCCTCGAGCTTGAACTCCCTCATCATCCTGTCTACGATGATCTCAAGGTGGAGCTCACCCATACCCGATATGATGGTCTGGCCCGTCTCCTGGTTATAATTGACCCTGAAAGAAGGATCCTCTTCTATAAATTTATTTAATACCATACCTAACTTATCCTGATCGGCCTTGGTCGCCGGCTCGATAGCGAGCGATACGACAGGTTCGGGAAAGTGCATAGACTCGAGAGTAATAGGATGGTTCTCGTCGCATATCGTATCGCCGGTCTTCGTCTCCTTTAATCCGACCGCGGCAGCGATCTCGCCCGAGTAGACCTGTTCGACGATCTCCTGTTTGTTCGCATGCATGCGCACTATCTTTCCGATGCGCTCCTTGACGTCTTTATTGGAATTATATATATAAGAACCGGCCTCGAGAACACCGGAATAGACCCTGAAATACGTCAGTTTACCCACGTACGGGTCTGACATTATTTTAAAAGCCAGCGCGCAGAACGGCTGGTCGTCGGATGCGACCCTCTCCTCGTGCTGGCCTGTCTCGGGATTGAGCCCCTTCATCGAAGGCACGTCTAGCGGGCTCGGAAGATAGTCGCAGACCGCATCCAACAGCGGCTGGACGCCTTTATTCCTGAACGAGGAACCGCATGCGACCGGGACCACGACACTTTTTATAGTGGCTTTCCTTAACGCGTTCTTTATCTCCTCGATAGTCGGCTCCTGGCCGTGGACGAATTTTTCCATAAGGTGGTCGTCGACTTCGGCTATCTTCTCTATCATATGGGCGCGGTATTCCTTCGCCATCGAAAGGAGGTCGGCGGGTATCTCCTGTATTTCAAATTCTATGCCTTTTACGTCCTCGTACTTTACGGCCTTCATCTCGATGAGGTCTATTACACCTTTAAAATTTTCTTCCACACCGTAAGGTATCTGGATGGGGACCGGGACAGCGCCTAATCTTTCGACCATCTGCTTCACAGTGCCGAAGAAGTCCGCGCCGGTCCTGTCCATCTTATTTATGTAGGCGATCCTCGGGACCTTATATCTGTCGGCCTGGCGCCAGACGGTCTCGGATTGGGGTTCGACCCCTCCGACCGCGCAGAATACGACGACCGCTCCGTCGAGAACCTTGAGCGAACGTTCCACCTCAACGGTGAAATCGACGTGGCCCGGCGTATCAATAAGATTGACGCGGCTATCCCTCCAGAAACATGTGGTGCTGGCGGAAGTAATAGTGATACCGCGCTCCTGCTCCTGGGCCATCCAGTCCATCGTCGCGGTGCCTTCATCGACGCTGCCTATTTTATGGACGCGGCCGGTGTAGAAGAGCACCCTCTCGGACGTGGTCGTCTTGCCGGCATCTATATGAGCTATGATGCCTATATTCCTTGTATTTTCTAAAGAGTATTCTCTACCCATATCCAGTTTATTTGAAGCAGCCTGTGTTATAATAGCCATCATCCATTTTTACCATCTAAAGTGGCTGAAGGCCTTGTTCGCCTCGGCCATCTTATGTATATCCTCGCGTTTCTTGACCGCGGATCCCGTACTGTTATAAGCATCGATTATCTCGGCAGCCAGCTTATCGACCATCGGCTTGCCTTTGCGGCTTCTCGCGAAATCCCTGATCCACCTCATCGCGAGCGAGACGCCTCTGTCCTGGCGCACTTCGATCGGCACCTGATATGTCGCGCCACCGACCCTCCTGGATTTGAGTTCTACCAGAGGCCTGACATTATCGAGCGCCTTCTGGAAGGTCTCGAGCGGCTCCTTGCCGACCTTCTTGGCCGCCTGTTCAAAGGCGCCATAAACGATCTTCTCGGCAATAGACTTCTTCCCGCGTTCCATCATCATATTCATGAACTTGGAAACGACCTTCGATTTATATTTCGGATCCGGTAAAATCTCTCTTCCTTCGGCTTTGTGTCTTCTCATATTTTATTTAACCTTACTTGGGCATCTTCGCGCCGTATTTCGAGCGCGATTTTTTCCTCTGGTTTACTCCCGCGGCATCCAGTGTCCCGCGGACGATGTGATATCTCACGCCGGGCAGATCCTTTACCCTTCCGCCCCTGACTAACACGATAGAGTGCTCCTGAAGATTATGACCCTCGCCCGGTATATACGCCGTCACTTCGACGCCGTTTGTCAACCTGACCCTGGCGATCTTCCTTAACGCCGAATTAGGTTTCTTCGGCGTCATCGTCTTGACCTGAAGACATACGCCGCGTTTCTGCGGGCACTTCTTCAGCGCCGGAGACTTGGTCCTCTTCCTCTTCTGCTCCCTGCCTGTCCTTATCAATTGCGAGATTGTTGGCATCTAAAGCTCCTGATTACAGATTCTTTCCGACTTCTATATTCCTGTGTGCCTCAAAGCCCGTTCCTGCGGGTATGAGGTGTCCCATTATAACGTTCTCCTTCAAGCCCCTGAGCTCGTCGCGCTTTCCGCTCGCAGCTGCGTCGGTAAGCACCCTTGTAGTCTCCTGGAAGCTCGCCGCCGAGATGAAGCTTTCGGTCGAGAGCGCGGCCTTCGTTATGCCCAGAAGCACCTGGGTCGCGCTCGCGGGTTTCCCGCCCTTCTTCTTTATGTGCTCGTTCTCCTCGAGGAACTTGATTTTATCAATCTGCATACCGACCAGGAAATCCGTGTCGCCCGATTCGTCGATCCTGACCTTCTTGAGCATCTGGCGGACGATGACCTCGATATGCTTGTCATTTATCTTTACCCCCTGGAACCTGTAAACCTCCTGTATCTCGTTTACAAGGTATTCCTGGAGCTTCTTATCGCCTGAGACGCGCAGGATATCCTGAGGGACTACGGGACCGTCTATGATCTGCTGGCCCGCGACGACTTTATCGTTTTTGTATACGTTAAGGTGCTTCCCGTGCGGTATAAGGTATTCCTTTTTCATGTTCGTCTGCGGGTTCTTGACGATCACGCGGCGCTGCCCTTTCTTGGACGGCCCGAATTCCACTACGCCGTCGATCTCGCTTATGATGGCGGGATCTTTCGGCCTGCGGGCCTCGAAGAGTTCAGCTACGCGCGGCAGACCGCCGGTTATATCTTTCGTCTTTATCGTCTTACGCGGCGTCTTGGCTATAAGGTCGCCGCCTGCTACTTTCTGGCCATCCTTGACTACGATGTGCGCGCCGGAGGGAATAGAATACAGGGCTTGGACCTCATTCTTGTTGTCGAGTATAACGATCTGGGGATGGTATTCGCCCTTATGCTCGATGACCACCCTTTCGGTAAGTCCGGTCTCGGAATCAGACTCTTCCCTTATAGTGACGCCTTCCTTGATATCCTCATAACGGACCTTGCCGGAGACTTCCGTGAGTATCGGGACGGTATAAGGATCCCACTTGACGAAGATCTCATCCTTCGAGACCTTCTTCTCTTCTCCGGCTGTCAAAAGGGCTCCGTGCGGGACAGTATACCTTTCCAGTTCGCGTCCGGCTCCGTCATTGATAGATACTTGCCCGTTCCTGTTCAAGACTACGAATCCCTTTTCCTTCTCAGCGACTCTCAGGTTGTGATATTTGACGATACCTTTGTTCTTCGCCTTGATGAAAGACTGGGCGACGACTCTATAAGCCGTACCGCCTATATGGAACGTCCTCATCGTAAGCTGCGTACCCGGCTCGCCGATCGACTGCGCCGCGATTATTCCGATAGCCTCGCCAAGCTCTACCATCCTGCCGGTGGCGAGGTTGCGGCCGTAACACTTGGCGCATATACCGTGATCCGCCTCGCAGGTCAAGACCGATCTTATCCTTATCCTCTCGATCCCGGCCCCTTCGATGCGGTCGGCGGAGTCTTTGGTTATCTGCTCGCCGGCTGAGACTATGATTTCGTCGGTGATTATATCTACTATATTATCCAGCGCGACCCTCCCGATGATCCTTTCCTTCAATGGGACGACCACTTCATCTCCTTCGATGATAGCGCTGAAAAAAATACCATTTAATGTGCCGCAGTCATCGCCGGTTATAATGACGTCCTGCGCGACGTCAACGAGCCTGCGGGTCAGATAACCCGAGTCGGCCGTCTTTAACGCTGTGTCGGCCAGGCCTTTTCTGGCGCCGTGCGTCGAGATAAAGTATTCGAGCACTGTAAGGCCTTCCCTGAAATTCGCGGTGATCGGGCTCTCGATGATCTCTCCGGAAGGCTTGGCCATGAGGCCCCTCATGCCGGCGAGCTGCCTTATCTGTTGTTTCGAACCGCGCGCGCCGGAATTGGCCATCATTAATATCGGGTTGAACGGATCAAGTTCTTCGAATATCCTGTCCGAGATCTTATCGGTCGTCGTGGTCCAGATGTCGATGACATTGTTATATCTTTCGCCGTCTGTTATAAGGCCCTTCCTATACTGGGTCTCGACATGAAGGACCTCTTCGCGGGCTTCCTTAATAAACTTATCCTTCTCCCTGGGTATATGCAGGTCATCGACCGCGATCGAAATCCCGGCCAGCGTGGCATATTCGAACCCGAGCTTCTTAAGTTTGTCGAGTATTTTAACGGTTTCATTATTGCCGAACTGCTTGTGGACGTCCAATATAACATCGCCGAGTTCGGATTTGCTCATTACGCTGTTGACAAACGGAAATTCCTTCGGGAAGACGTTGTTGAATATTACCCTTCCTACGATCGTATCAATGATCTTGCCGTCTATCCTTACCCTTATCTTCGCATGAAGGGTTATCTGGTCGTCTTCAAAAGCAATAAGGGCTTCCTGCCTGTCGCTGAAGAGCTTGCCTTCACCCTTCTCCCCCTCTTTCTCCTTGGTCAAATAATAGCAGCCTAGGACTATATCCTGGGTCGGGGTCGTTATCGGGTTACCGTTAGCCGGCGAGAAGATATTATTTGTTGATAGCATTAACAGCCTGCATTCCATCTGCGCCTCTATCGAGAGCGGCACGTGGACGGCCATCTGGTCGCCGTCGAAATCTGCATTGAAGGCCGTACAGACTAACGGATGTATCCTTATGGCTTTACCCTCTATGAGTACCGGTTCGAAGGCTTGTATGCCCAACCTGTGCAGCGTAGGGGCGCGGTTGAGCAAAACAGGATGCTCTCTGATGACATCGTCAAGTATGTCCCATACCTCAAGGCGCGCCTTCTCGACCATCTTCTTCGCGCTCTTTATCGTAT
>MHHC01000055.1 GCA_001805885.1 Omnitrophica WOR_2 bacterium RIFCSPLOWO2_12_FULL_51_24 | reverse complement strand
AAGGAATATCACGGCATTATACAGAAGATCGACAAAGGGCAGATGACCGTCACGATAAAAAAGACGGCCGAAAGGAAGAGCGAGGGCTGTAGACTGATATTAATACAGGCGCTCCCCAGATCGGACAAGATGGATCTTATCGTAGAGAAGGCAACCGAACTGGGGGTCGAGAGGATAATACCCGTTACGACAGAACGTACTGTCGCGCGTCCGGATACAAAGAAAGAAAACCTGAAGGTCGAACGCTGGAGGAAAATAGCTTTGATCGCCGCCAAGCAATGCGGCAGGACCACCATACCGGAGGTCATGCCAATAACCGGGTTCGAAGATTCCTTAAAGGCCTTAAATGATTCGGAGATCAAGATAATACCCTGCCTTTACGATGATACAAAGGCCCTTAAGGAAGTACTGAGAGGCCAAAGAGGCAAGGTCCTGAGCGAAGCGAAGGGCAAGGTCCTGAGCGAAGCGAAGGGAAAGTCGGCCGTTATTTTTATAGGCCCGGAAGGGGATTTCACTAAAAAAGAAGTAGAAGCGGCAAAGGCGATAGGAGCTATACCCGTTTCTTTCGGTCGTGAGATCCTAAGGTCTGAGACTGCCGCTATCTGCGCTCTCTCAATCTTAAACTATGAATTGAGGTGGTAGATGGCGATGAAGAACAACGTGTCCATAGGCGAAATGCTCGTAAACGAAAAGGTCATTACGCCCGAGCAGTTAGAGGCCTGCCTTAAAGAGGAGAAGAGGTCCGGAAAATTTATCTGCCAGATAGTAGTCGACCTCGGGTTTGCTGCCGAGGAGAAGGTCCTTCCGATCCTATCCAAACATATAGGCATACCCTACATAAAGGTCAAAGACAAGGAGATAGATAAGTCCGTAATAGAGAAGGTCCCCGCGAGGTTCGCCATACATTACAAGTTGATGCCGCTGCAGATAGAAGGCGACACCCTCGCGATAGCCGTGACAGACCCGCTCGATGTCCACACGCTCGATGACATAAAACTCCTTTTAGGCTACGAGATCCGGCCGTTCCTGGGAGGGGAGAAGGACATCCTCGAGGCGATAAAGAGATATTACGGGATCGGCGCCGAAACCATCGAGAGCATCATGGCGGAGACCGCCGGCTCTGACGGAATGCCCGCGGGCGCCGGCTCGGCAAAAGAGGCCGAAGAGCTTGTCGAGGACGCCTCGATAATCAAATTTGTCAACCAGATAATACAACAGGCTTATTACGATCGGGCGACCGACATTCACATAGAACCTTTCGAGGATGAGCTAAAGGTCCGTTACAGGATAGACGGCATATTATACGACGCCGCTATCCCGCCGACCATAAAATATTTTCAATCCGCGATAGTATCCAGGATAAAGATAATGTCCAACCTCAATATTGCCGAACACCGCCTGCCGCAGGACGGCAGGATGAATGTAAAAGTCGGAGAGGAGGAGCTGGATCTCAGGATCTCGATACTGCCGACCCCATACGGCGAGAGCCTCGGCATCAGGCTCCTGTTCACGAAGATGCTTTATAGTCTTGAGGAACTCGGCCTGTCCGAGTTCGACCTCAAAATACTTAACGAGATGATAAAAAAACCGCACGGCATAATACTGCTTACGGGTCCGACCGGGTCAGGCAAGACGACCACCCTCTATGCCTGCCTCTCTAAAATAAACAACAGGGAACTGAAGATACTGACCATCGAGGACCCGATCGAATACCACCTGAAGGGGATCACGCAGATCCAGGTCTATCCTAAGATCGGCCTGAGTTTTGCCAACGGCCTGCGTTCAATGCTCAGGCACGATCCCGATGTCATGATGGTAGGAGAGATAAGGGATGTCGAGACCGCGGAGATAGCGATAAGGGTAGCGCTTACGGGACACCTGGTCTTTTCCACGCTGCACACTAACGACGCTCCCGGCGCCATGACCCGGCTCCTGGATATGGGGATAGAACCTTATCTTGTCGCATCCTCCGTAGAATGCGTTATCGCCCAGAGGCTCGTCCGCCTTATTTGCCCGAAATGTAAACGGCCGGTCAAGGACAAGAAACTGATCCTGAAGGAGCTGGGCATAACTGATGCGCCGGAAGGCGCCGAATTATACGAAGGCAAGGGATGCGAATCGTGCAAATTTACCGGCTATCGCGGCAGGACGGCTATATATGAGTTTCTCGTCCTGGACGAAGAGATCCGCGAGATGGTCCTTAATCACAGTTCTGCCGATCAGATAAGAAAGAAGGCTGTAAGCCTGGGCATGCGGGCGTTACGCGGCGATGGCATAGAGAAGGTCTTCAGGGGTCTGACCACAGTCAGCGAGATAATAAGGGTCACGCCTAAGGAAGATATTCCGAACATATAAGCCGCAACGGAGCTTCAATGGCAAAATTTTTTTATAGGGCAAAGAAGGGCGTCGGTAATGTCACGGAAGGATATATAGAAGCCGATAGCGAATATATAGCCGCCTCCAAGCTATCCCAAATGGGCTTGTTCCCTCTTAAGATAGAAAGAGAGGAAGGCCGCGGCGGCCAAAGGGAATTATCCGCACTTCCTTTTTTAAATCGCACAAGCACTAGGGATATGGCTGTCTTTACGCAGCAGTTTTCCGACCTTCTGGGTTCCGGCCTCACCCTCATAAACGCCCTCAATATTCTCAGCGACCAGACCGAGAATAAGGCGCTTAAATTTGCGCTGCAGGATGTCATAGCTCAGGTGAAGGACGGCGCCTCTCTTTCCGCCGCCTTCGCGAAACACCCGCGCATCTTCTCGGATTTCTTTGTAAGCATGATAAGCGCCGGTGAAGTGGGAGGAGCCCTTGAAGAGATCCTGAAAAGGCTCTCGGACCATTACGAGAAAGAGGAGGATATTAAGACAAAGATACAGACAGCGATGGCTTACCCTACCCTTGTCCTCGCGGTCGGCACCGTCACCGTTTTCGTCCTTTTGTCGTTTGTCATCCCGAAATTGACGGTAATTTTTGACGAGTTCGGCCAGGCCCTTCCGATTCCGACAAGGATACTCGTCGACGCCAGTGATTTCTTTGCGCGATTCTGGTGGCTGATGTTGTTATCCGCCGCGATCTTATTCTTTTTGATCCTCAGGGTAAGTTCGACGAGACAGGGAAAGGCCCGGCTCGACAGGTTTTTGTTGGGTATCCCGCTGCTTGGGGAATTTCTTAAAAAGGTCGAGATCGGAAGGCTCGCCAAATCCCTCGCTACCCTTCTGGACAACGGCGTCCCCATACTCCACTCTATTGAGGTGATATCGGCGACAGCGACTAACGAGGTCCTCAGGCAGGAGTTCGAGAGGATAGGCAAGGCGATAAAGGACGGCCTGTCGTTTTCCCAGGCCCTGAAGGACAGCCCTCATTTCCCGGTCTTCGTGCAAAACATGATATCGGTCGGCGAAGAGGGCGGTTCGCTTGAGGTATCATTGCACCGTATTGCGGGTTCGTATGAGCATTACTCCGACAGGCTGGTAAAGATAATGACGTCCCTCATAGAACCTTTTATGATACTCGGCATGGGAGCGATAGTGGCTTTTATTGTGGTGGCGATGCTGCTTCCCATATTCCAGTTGAACCTTATGGTAAAGTAATTTTTAAAAGGAGGAACAATGAACGGCAGAAGAGGATTTACCTTCGTCGAGATATTGCTTGTGGTGGTGATTATCGGGATTTTGGCATCAATGGTGTTACCCAGGTTTGCCGGGAGGTCAGAAGATGCCAGAAAACAGGTCGCTCTTTCTGACATAAATGCGAGCATCGCCACGGCCCTTGATATGTATGAGTTAGACAATGGCCAATATCCCGATAAACTAAACGATCTGTTGGAGAAACCGGGTAACCTTAACTCCTGGAACGGGCCGTATCTCAAGAAGAAGCCGGTGGACCCCTGGCAACGCGATTACATTTATAAGCCTACATCCGACAAGAAAGATTATGAATTGATGAGCTACGGCAGGGATGGGGTGGCAGGAGGCGGAGACGATATCTCCAATAAGCAGGCCGCGTCCGGCCAGCAGTAGACTATTATCCATGGTGCTCCGGCGCGCCGGGAATCGAGGCTTTACGAGGGGTTTTACCTTCGTGGAATTGATCTTCATCGTCGCACTCATAGTGATCGTAGCGGCGGTCTCGATCCCCCAGTTCAAAAGGTCATTCGATTCACTCGTGCTGCAAAATTTCATATCTGACTTCACCGCTTTCGCAGGCTACGCCCAGGCAAAAGCGGTCAGCGGCGGTTCCGAGGTAAGGATAAATATCGATTTGCCGCAGAAGCGCCTCCTGACCGAAGACCATATCGTCTCGCAGGACGATTCCGGCCAACCCCTGGAGGCATGGGCGGCCGGCAAGGAAAGGCGCATACCCGATTCCGTCTCGGTCGACCTGAAGGGGGGCGCGGACAAGGTCACCTTTTATCCCGACGGGAGTTCCGATAAGGCGGAATTCGGGATCAGCGGCAAATATGACAAAAAATACACGGTGTCTGTAGAACCGGGGACCGGTTATGTCAATGTCAAACAGACGGAGTAGAAAAGGATATCTCTTGCTTGAAGTCGTGGTGAGCATCGCCGTTGTGGCTATCGGCCTCGCGGTCATACTCCGCTCGTTCACATCGTCATTACGTGCCTCAAAAATAGCTCAGGAATATTTCGATGCGTCCCTGGCGCTCCAGGAGACGCTATGCGGGTTTGAGGAAAAAGAGAAGCTGGAAGGGGGGGTCGCCGCAGGCGAGACGGCCGGAGAGGTAACCGGCACACCCTACAGCTTAGAGACGAAGATAACGAGGATCGGCGATCTGGACCCGTTGAACGAGGTCAGCGCCGTAATATACTGGAAGAACCGGGACCGTAACGAGAAGATAGAGATAGGGACTTATCTGAAGAATAAATAAAACTGAAATGTCAAAACCGCGGACTGGATTCACATTTATAGAATTGCTGGTGTCGATGCTGATATTTTCCATCGTCGCCCTTTCGATATATCTCTCTTTCAATGTGGGCATAAGCGCATGGCGCAAGGGCGAGGAGGGTTATAAGATACGGCAGGGCGCGCGGTATCTGTTTAGCTCCATCTCGCGCGAGATGAGAAACGCAGTCGCTTCGAAGGAGATAATGTTTTCGGGCGGCGCCGATGGCGTCTCTTTCTGCAAAGCCGCCAACGGACTGTTTAAGGTCTCATACGAATTTAACGGTTCCGAAAACGCGGTATACAAGGTAGTGCAGACATATAAGGAGAATGCCTCTGGCGAACCGGGCGTGAGGTCCCGTTTAGTTTCGGGGCTATCGGGTTTCCAGCTGCAATACTCATACAAAAACGGCGAAAAAATAGAATGGAGAGATGCATGGCAGGAGCAGGAGAATATCGTCCCTTTTGCCGTCAAGGTATCTCTGACATATAATCCGGGCGGGGAGACGCAGCCGGCTGTCATTTCGCAGACGGTAGTGATCCCGACCGGGGTGCTGAAAGAGGAGCAATAGGTCTTGAAACGGGGCGCTATTCTTATAATAACCTTGTGGATTCTGGCTATTTTGGCTATACTCTCAATTGGTATAGGCGGCAGGATGGGTCTTGAGCTCAAGCTGACCGGTTTTTACAGGGACAACACAGCTGCTCTATATCTGGCGAAAGCCGGCATAAAGCGCTCAATAGCCGTCCTGCAAAGCGAGGAACATGCGGTGGATTCCCTTAACGAAAAATGGTCGTGCAATACCGAAGAGACGGATCCCTTGTTCAAGGATATAAAGGTCGGGGATGCGGGAACCTTTACGGTAAATTATCCGTTTTATGATAAACGGGTATTTTACGGAGTCCAGGACGAGGAGAGACGGATAAATATAAATAACGCGCCGAAGGAGGTCATAAGCGGCCTTATCTCATACCTGGATCCGGCGAACGCGAATGCCGGCGAGATCGCGGCTAATATAGAGGATTGGCGCGACGCCGACAATACCCGTCCTCCTCCGGATGGTTCTCCGGAACCTGATTACTCTGAAGAAGGATACGAGAGGAAGGATGCCCTGTTCGATTCGGCCGATGAGGTCCTGTTGGTCAGGGGCGTAGACCAGGGGTTGTTTGAAAAGATAAAAGGATATATCACGGTATATCCGATCGCCGCTTCGGCCAAGATAAATGTAAATACGGCTTCCTTGCCGGCGCTGGTGGCGCTGGGTTTTTCGGAAGACGACGCCAACGCTATCATAGCCCGCAGGGCAGGCGAGGATGGCGTGGAAGGGACCGCGGATGATGCGCCTTTCGACAGCAATTCCTTCGCGGTTTATCTTACGAAATTGGCCGCGCCCAGCGCGGCTGTCGTCTCTTACGGCTCTCAATATTTCAGGGTAATATCGACAGGCTACTCTTCAAACGGCAGGGCGCGTAAGACAGTTACCTGTGTAGCCTCATCCGTAGGAGAGATTTTGTTCTGGAACGAGGAATAGGTATATGGGTATCTTCCCGGACAAGATAAAGACCGCTATAGAGATATGCGAAACCGAGATCAAGGTCGTCCAGATATCAGTCAGCGGCTCAGAACCCGCGATAGTCGCTTGCGTAAGCGAAGAGACACCGTCAAATGATGTCAGATCGGCCTCCGATATATTACATAAGATACTCAAGGCCTACAGCATAAAGCCTAAAGACGCCATCCTCGCTATACCGAGGCAATCCGTGACGACCAAGACGATCAGCCTGCCTTCTCAGGATCCGGCCGAGATAGAAGAGATGGCCGGGTTTCAGGCCATAAAGCAGATACCATATCCTAAGGAAGAGATAGTCTACGGCGTCGATACGATAGAGACGACTGCCGAAGGATATTCGAAAATAATGCTGGTGATCTGCCATAGGGAGATGGTCGAGAGGCCGATAGCCGTCCTTAAGGCATGCGGGATCAATCCTTCCGGGGTGACGCTCAGTTCTTTTGGAATGTTGAATTGGTACAGACTGGACGAGGGGCTAAGAAAGGTTTCAGGAGCCGCACCTGTCGTCCTGATAGAATGTGACAGGGTAACCACCGATATAGTGATAACAGATAAAGACAGAGTGATATATACAAGGGGACTTACGTTCGGATCGAGCGAGGGGCAAGGGTACTTCGAAAAACTCAACGAGGAGATCCTGAGGACCCTGTCTACTTTTGAAAAAGAATCCTTTGTGCTGAAACCTACGCTTGCCGTTTTCACTGGTGATATCTCCGGCCTGGCGGCTCACAGTGATTTCCTTGAGAGATCGATGGGATTAAAAGCCGAATTCATAGACCCATTCAGGCCTTTTCCTTCAGGGGCGCCCGAACGGTTCAAATCTTTTGCCGCGAAGAACTCATTCTCCTCGTTGATAGGCTGCGCGGCCGGGCCCGACAGGATCGATCTGCTGCCCAGGAAGATGAAGGTTGCCCATTCCGCGAGGGCAAAAAAGAACGAACTTCTCATCTCCATTTCGTTGTCGATGGCTGTACTCATCCTTGTCTCTCTTGTAATCTTCAATAAGATGAGACAGAAAGAAGAATCGCTGAGGGTCATTGACGGACGGCTCAGGGACGTCGCTCCTGCCGCGCAGGATATCGGGAGAATGAAGGCCGTTGCGGACATCGTCAGATCGCAATCCGCCCAAAGGACTGAGCCGCTTTTAATCCTCAATGAATTTTACAGGATCGCTCCCACCTCGATAAACCTTGCGCTCTACAAATATGAAGAGGGAAAAGTCGAAATAAAGGGGACGGCTTCGGCTTTGTCGGAAGTCTTCAAATTCGTCAAGATACTCGATTCCTCGTCTTATTTTCAGGGTGTGGAAGTAAGGTATGCCGCAAAAAGAAAAGTCCAGGAGGCTGAATTCGTGGATTTTGAGATCGTCTGCCCCCTCTCAACCAAGGTAAAGAAATGACATTCCTTAACCTTTCCAGGCGGGAGAACAAACTTTTTTATCTCACTTTGACTGTGGCCGTGGTCTGGATTGGCCAGGCTTTCGTCGTCAAGCCCATTTCGGCTAAATGGAAACGGCTTAACGAACAGATCGCTGCGGACAGCCTTAAACTGGAAAAAAGCGAACGGCTTATTGGAAAAAAGAATTCAATAAAAAGTGACTATGAAAAGGCGGCCTCGGCAGTAAAGATGGCCGGTTCGGGAGAGGAGGAGATGGCCGGATTTCTTACCGAGATCGAATTTCTCGCGAATTCCACCGGCGTCCACTTTAATGAGATCAAGCCTCTCCCGATAAAAAAGCTTGACCTATACAAAAAGTTCTACGTGGACCTTGAGCTGGAAGGGGAGATGGTCCAGATATCGGCTTTTATGCGCCAGGTGCAGGACTCTCCACATCTGCTGGCTATCGACAAATTGACCTTAGGTTCAAAACAAGCAGGGAAAAGTATTCTTAAGTGCCGCATGATCATATCTAAAATCGCCATCCTTTAGACCTAAAAAAAATACTTGACAAGAAAGCAACAATTTCATATACTACTCCCTGAGTAGGGAGTTAAATATGACTACACATAACTTATATTTAGTGAAAGACTTAGCGAGGATGACTGGACTTTCTATAGATACGGTAAAATTTTACCTTAAAATCAAGCTTATTTTAGAGGTTGGCAGGAGCCCGGAGACGAATTTTCGCTACTTTGATGACACGACGATCGACCGGCTCAATAAGATAATTGAACTGAGGCGCAGTAAGCGCTCGATACGGGAGATCCAGGAGTTGCTCGATTTGAAAGGAGTCTCAAATTGAGCTATTATAAGATCCTGGCGTTAGAGAAAGAGCCGTTTTCCACAAGCCCTGACCCGGCTTTCTTTTTCCGTTCACAATCGCATGAATCGGCTTTAAAGCGTCTCGAGATCACGATAAGGTTGAGGCGCGGCTTAAGCGTCATATTAGGCGATGTGGGGACGGGAAAGACGACACTTTCGCGCACCCTCCTGCAGTCTTTTCAGGGCGAGGATAGTTTTATCTTTCACCTGATCCTAGACCCGAACTATAAGACCGAGTTCCAGTTCTTATCAAGCCTCGCGAAGATGTTCGGGATCACGCCCGAATTACGCTCCACCCTCGAATATAAAGATGCCATAGAGAAATACCTTTTTCATAAGGGCGTCGATGAGAACAAGACGATAATCCTGCTTATAGACGAAGGCCAGAAGCTCAACGCCAACCAGCTTGAACTACTCAGGATATTGCTGAACTATGAGACCAACGAATTTAAACTCCTGCAGCTTATAATACTAGCCCAGGTCGAACTTCTGCCGCGGATCAGGAGGATAAGGAATTTCATGGACAGGATAGCCCTCAAGTATCTGATAAATCCGCTGGACGAGTCCGAGACTAAGCAGATGATAGAATTCCGTTTAAAACAGGCCGGCTATATTGCTGCCGTTCCGCTTTTTACAGATGACGCGGTAAAGTTGATATACGAGCATACGCAGGGTTATCCGAGGAAGATAGCGTTGCTGTGTCACGATTGTGTCGAGAGGATCATAATGGACGAGAAACAGGTCGTGGACCGCGAGATCACCCAGACCGTGATCGATGGAGAGGTGAAATAATGCCGGAGGAATATTCCAGCCCGGAGGAGAAGCTCCTAAGGCTTATCCGAGGTGAAAAGAAACCGAAGGAGAAAGAAAAGGCCGTTCCTCACAGTGAAGATACTAGGGCAGGGTCCCGCGAAGGCGGGGCAGCCACGGTTGTGCAAAAACGCAACATCGCGGCGCAGGCGGCGCAGCCAAAAGGCGGGCGCGATTATATCAAATTCGTAAACATTACCCTGATAGCGGTCCTTGTGGTGATCGCAGGCGTCCTTTTGGCCGACGCGATAAATTTCAAATTACGTCGCCCGGCTTATGTTAGCGAAGCCGTCCCCAACGTCCCGCCGCACAAGGTCCCGCCGCAGCGGGAGCGGGAGAAGGCCGCCGAACATCCGGCGCCTCAACCTCAATCTCAGCCTTCTTCCGATACTTTCAGCAACTCTGATGCGCTGGTATCAAGGGACCTGTTCAGACCGCCGGCCCTCGCCCCTGCAACTGGTATTCCGCAGGTTTCTTACGAAAAGCTCAAAGACCTTTCGTTAAAAGGCATCATAGCCGGAGATAAACCTCAGGCCATCATCGAGGATGAAAAGAACAAGAAGTCATATTTTCTTTATAAGGGGGAATCGGTAAACGACATAAAAGTAGAGGATATCCAGTCTGACAGGGTAATATTGAGGGTTAACGGTGAAGTACTTGAACTTACCTTATAGGGGGAGGAGAGTACTATGAATACATGGAGAAGAAATTTCGGAAGATATCTGACAGGATTTCTGGTCTGTTCTCTTTTCGTCTTCTTTGCGGGCGGGGTCTTCGGTCAGTCTCCCGTTCCGCCGCAGAAGATCACGCTCGACTTAAAGGGGATAGATATAATCGACGCCCTGAAGATCATATCTCAGAGGGCCGGCATGAACATCGTCGCATCAAAGAGCGTAGTAAGCAGGGTGACGATATTCCTCAAGGATGTCGATGTCTGGGACGCGTTCGAGATAATGCTGCTCTCGAACGACATGGCCTATGATCTCCGCAACGATATCGTAAATGTAATGACCGGCCGGGAGTATGAGGCCTTATACGGCGAACGTTTTAAGGATAAGAAAGAACTGGCAACCATAAAGTTGAATTATGCGAAGGCCGTTGAAGTGGCCAAAGCCATTATGCAGGTCAAGACAGCCATAGGGAGAGTTATCGTGGATGAGGGCTCGAACACGCTGATACTGATGGAAAGCGCGGATAGGCTGGCTGAGATGAAGGATATGATAGCCCTCCTCGATTCGCCGATGATCACCAAGGTATTCTCGCTTGACTACGCCAAAAGCGAAAAACTTAACCCCAAAATACAGGATATGGTCACAAAGGGAATAGGCTCGGTCCGGTTTGACGAGAGGACGAATACCGTTGTCGTCAACGATCTGCCGGAAAAGGTCGCACAGATCGAAAAAGTCATAAATGCTTTTGATGAAAAGACGAGGCAGGTCCTCATTGACGCAAAGATCATTCAGGTCGAACTTGGTGATAAATTCACTATGGGAGTCGACTGGCAGACTGTCTTCCGGAGGTTCACATTAGACCAGACACTGACAGCCAGTTTAACTACGGGCGGTAAAGTAACGATAAGTACGATCATGGGAAAAGACAAACTCGGTAATCTGAGAACATTCGATTCGCTCATTGACGCGCTGAGAGAAGTCGGAACGACTAAGATCATCTCCAGTCCCCGCATAACCGCGCTCGACGGGCAGGAAGCCAAGATTATGATAGGTACAAAAGAGGCCTACATTACAGCAACTACTACAACGCCGGCTTCCGGAGCCGTTACAACCGCTGAATCCGTCAATTTCGTGGATGTCGGCATACAACTCTATGTGACCCCTTTCGTAAATAAAGAAGGGTATGTCACCATGAAGATCAGGCCTGTAGTCAGTTCGGTAGGAAGCAGGATAAGGACGACAGCCTCTCCAGACGGGGTGCCGATAGTGAAGACTTCCGAGGCCGAGACGAGCATAGTGGTAAAAGATGGCGTAACGATCGTATTGGGGGGGCTCATGGAGGAGAAGAAGATAAAAACTGTAAAAAAAATTCCCATTCTCGGCGAAATACCGATATTGGGCATTCCCTTTAGGAATGTCTCTGACGATGTTAAAAAGACAGAGTTGGTGATATTTCTTACGCCTACGATCATAAGCGGTGATTCATCGCAGCCCATCCCCGGAATGAAAGGGGAATCCTATTCAGAATACTACGGAGACGTAAGGGATGGCATCCTGACGAGGAATTTGTATTACCAGAATTTAAGAGTCAAGATCATGAACACCGCGCTAAAAAACATTCCAAAGGAAGGTCTTAAAGGCAACGTCACCGTGTCGTTTTCCGTATCTCCGGACGGTTCCCTTACAGGAGAACCCGCGCTTATCGGTAAGGTCGAGCCGGGCCTTGCAGATCTGGCCGTAAAGAGCGTCAAGGATTCGTCTCCGTTCCCGCCGCTTCCAAAGAGTATTTTTCACGATACGGAGAATTTCAAAGTTATGCTCTTATTCGAACAAAACTATTGACAAAATTAGCGGCATATGTTATTTTTTAACTAACGATTTAGTTAATATTTAACAAAATTGTCTTGGCACTCCCCGGCCGTGACACCATTTTGGGTGTCTTGCTTTCGAAAAGGAGGGTGCCAATTTGCATTTTAAGAACCTGGAGCTTTTCGGCTTCAAGTCGTTCGCCAATAAGACCGAGTTGAATTTTGAGCCGGGCGTAACGGCTATTGTCGGCCCGAACGGCTGCGGTAAATCCAACGTTTCGGATGCCATTAAATGGGTCCTCGGAGAGACTTCTGCCAGGGAGATCCGCGGCACCAAAATGGAAGATGTCATCTTCAGCGGCACCGACGGGAAAGAAGCTCTTGGTTTCGCGGAAGTATCCCTCACCATAATAAACCAGCCAAAGATCCTCCCCACGGAATATGATGAAGTCACTATCACCAGAAGGGTGTTCCGTTCCGGGGAGAGCGAATACTTCATAAATAAGACTCCCGTAAGATTAAAGGACATAAACGAACTTTTGATGGGGACCGGCATCGGCACGTCCACCTATTCCCTAATGGAACAGGGCAGGATAGCGGAATTATTGGACTCTCGCCCCGAAGAGAGGCGCTATGTATTTGAGGAGGCCGCGGGCATCACAAAATACAAGGCGAAAAAGAGGGAAGCGTTAAGGAAACTTGAGCAGACCGAAGCCAACCTTTTAAGGGTGAGCGACGTCATAACCGAGGTAAAGCGCCAGATAAACTCGATCGAGCGCCAAGCGAACAAGGCGAGGAAATATAAAGAGGATTTCGAGAAACTCAAGGAGATGGAGGTATGGACAGCCGCAAACGAGTTCAGGAAGATCAGGCAAGAGGAAGGCGGCATCTCGTCTGACAGGAATTCTCTTGCGGCCAAGGGATCCGAGCTCAATTCGATAATCTCGGAGCTCGATTCGAAACTCAGTTCACTCCGCAATGATCTGGCCAAAGTCGACCAGCGCCTTTCGGATGCTAAGGCCAATGTCGTAAATATGGAGGGACAGGTCGAGAGGAACAGGGATAGGATATCTTACAACTCCGAGAGGTCGGGCGAACTTAACGCCAGGATCTCGTCGTTGGAGAAAGACATAGACTCGAACCGCGAAAGGCTTTCTAATTTAGAGAATGAAGTCGACCGCCTGAATTCCGAAGTCGGCCTTTTCAAGAGCAACGAAGAGGGCAAGAAGAGAGAGATAGAAGAGAAGACAAAATACCTGGATGCCATTGCCGAGGCGGTAAAGACCTGCCAGCAGAATATCGAAAAGGCGAAGTTGTATGTGGTGGATATAGCGCAAGGGCAGACAAGGGTACACAACGAATTAACTAAGTTAGTCGCGCACACCCAGCACCTCGGCGCGCGCCAGAGGAGGATAGAAGTAGAAAAGAGGAAGGTAGGAGAGGAGAGGGCTGCCTTCGGTCAGAAACTAGGCGATCTCGTAATATTCGTGGAAAAGATATCTAAGGATATCGAAAACCTAAACTGGAAGAAGGCGCAGGCGGAAGGGAATTTAAGCACTCTCGGCGAGGAGATCGTAAATCTCGAGGCTGAATTCCAGGGCCTTGGATCCGAACTTACCACATCCCAATCGCGTCTGACATTCCTGGAGGACCTCAAAGCCAAGTATGAAGGTTTCTCGCTCGGCGTAAAGACGGTCCTAAAGGAAGCAGAAAAGGGCTCGCAGGTTTCACAGGGCGTAATAGGCGTGGTGGCCGACCTCATAGAACCTTTCCAGGGTTATGATGGCGCAGTCGAAGCCGCTTTAGGAGACCTGGTCCAGGCCGTTGTCGTCAAGGACAGAGAAACCGCCAAAAGGCTTATAAAATTCCTGGATGAAGGTTCGCTGGGGCGCGCTACCTTTATACCGCTTGAGGGCATCTCACGTTCAGAAACTAAGACCGATATACTTAATTATATAAAGACGGACGAAAGCATAAGATCCGTCCTCGGATATTTATTAAGGGATACTTACATTGCCGGAGACCTCGAATCAGCCTTCAGTTCAATAGCCGGACGCGAAGACCACGTCAGGTTTATAACCAAGAACGGCGAAGTCGTGGAGAAAGGCCTTTCGGCCGGAGGAAAGGTCCCCAAGATAGAAGGGTTCGGGCTGATAGGAAGGGACGCTAAGATAAAGGAATTGAAGATAACCATAGAAAACCTGAAGGCGAAGTCGGAAGCGCTCGAAGATGGCCTTCAGGAAAAGAAGCAGTTGAGGGATTCGCTGCAGACCGAAACGAAGACAATGGCCGAGGATATACACAAGATACAGATAGACAACGCCAACAAGATAAGCGAAAAGGCCAGCCTCGAAGAAGCGATCAATAAGATTAACGAAGAGGAATCCCTTTTGAACCTGGAGCTCGGGGAGGCCAACTCCGAGATAGAGACCTACGTAACTAAAGAAGAGGAGCTTAAGAAGGAGCTCGCATCGCTTGACGACGAAGACGCGAAGGTCCAGGAGACGATAAAATCCAGCCAGGATACGATAACCATGAAGCTTAAGGAGAGGGAGGATACCCTCGTCCTGATAACCCAGCTCAAGACCGAGCTGGATATGCTCAAGGATAAAGAGGTCTCGGTCGTAAATGCCTTGAGCATGATGGCGAGGTCGCTCGAGGACGAAAGGGGCGGGCTGGTATCCAAGGAGAAGGAGATAGATGATTCCAAGGCTAGGATCTCGGAATTGGTGGTAGAGTCGGAACAGCTCGCGAAGAGGAACGAGGAACTCGTCTGCGCCAGGGTCTCGGCCGAATCGGATTCCCAAAAGATATTCGGCGAGAGGAAGGCGATAAGTGATTCCATAACGCAGGTGGAGAATGAGGTAAGGGATTCGCAGAAGGCATTTAATGAGTTAAGCGGACGCCTGCATACCCTTGAGGTCAAGACTACAGAGTTCAACTATAAAAAGAACAGCCTGCGCGACAGATTAGTACAGGTCTATAAGTTCGAGGCCGATCTCGAAGGAGTTGTCATACCCGAAGAGATAAATTGGGACGAGACGAATGAAAAGACGGAAGCGCTACGCTCCAAGCTTGAAGGCATGGGGGCGGTAAACCTCGTTGCCATAGAGGAACACCAGGAACTGCAGGAGAGGCATACTTTCCTGACTACCCAGCAGCAGGACCTGCTCCTGGCGAAAGACGACCTGCACAAGGCGATAAACAAGCTTAACAGGACGACGCGCGAGATGTTCCTCGAGACATTCCAGAAGATACAGGTTGAATTCAGGGATATGTTCAGGCTGCTCTTCGGCGGAGGAGACGCGGAGTTGCTGCTTATCGACCAGGAGGATATCCTCGAGAGCGGTATCGAGATAATCGCGAGGCCTCCGGGGAAGAAGCCTCAATCCATATCGCTTTTGTCAGGCGGCGAACGGTCGATGACCGCCATAGCGCTTCTCTTCTCAATATTCAAGATCAAGCCGAGCCCGTTCTGCGTGATGGACGAGATGGATGCGGCGCTGGATGAGGCGAATATAGACAGGTTCTGCGGGGTGCTGAAGGATTTTGTGAAGACTTCGCAGTTTATAATAATAACTCACAACAAGAAGACGATTTCGGTGGCCGACGTAATGTATGGTATCACTATGGAGGAGTCGGGTGTATCGAAGATCGTTTCAGTTAAGTTTTCAGAGGAGCTGGAGGCGAAGACAGCTTAATCTAGAAGGGTCATTTGGATCTATAGACGCAGACTTTGTTTTTCCCGGTCCTTTTCGCTTCGTACAGCGCCATGTCAGCCAGGTAGATCAGCCTTTCTTTATCGAGCGCGTCTTCCGGGTAGGTAGAGAGGCCGGCGCTGATGGTGAGATTTTTAGTAGGCTGAACTTCCTGCCCTTTGAAGGGATAACCCTCGATCGCCTTCCTTAGATTTTCAGCTGTTTCCTGGGCGGTATTTTTGCCTAGATTCGGAAGTATCACCGTGAACTCCTCTCCGCCATAACGCGCGACAGAACCCTTCCCGTCGCAGGTGGTCTTTAAGATCCTGGCTACTTCCCGCAATATCTGGTCTCCCATCTGATGTCCCATCGAGTCGTTGTAATTCTTGAAGTTATCTATATCGAACATGACCAGGGAGAGGGAAGACCTGCTCTCATAGGCCTTTTTCAATTCTTCGGTCAAAAGAAATTGGAAATATCCGTGATTCCAGAGCCGCGTCAGGGTATCCGTATTAGATTCGTAAACCGTCTGTTCGTATAACCGTGAGTTCTCTATCGCGAGGCCTGCATGGTTCGCGAACATCGTCAGGGTCCTTATGTCATCCTTGAGTATCGTTTTCTTTGTGAAGAGATTGTCAGCCAGGATCACCCCTACTACTTTGTCTTTCGCTTTAAGGGGTACGGTAACGAAATGCTCGGTCCTTAAACACCGCAGGACAGGATCATTCTCCGTCTTCCGGCGCGTCTCGTCAGTGGTTATCTCAAAACTCATTCCTTCGAGAGCGGTCATAGCTAGGACCCCGGCATCCTCACGCAAAGGCACTTTTATGCTTCTCACCGCCTTATCAAGTTCAGACCCGCCTTTTTTGTAAAAGGTATAAGCCGATATGAGGTCTTCAAGCGACATCTGCTGGGAGGTGATCCTGTCCCAGATAAGCCCGGCCTCTTCGACAGAATGAGGGCCTATGCCCATCTTTCCCTCAAGCGCGTCCTCTTGCTCGTTTACAAGGAAAAGCATGGCCCTGTTGAAGCCCAGGCCCGCATGCGAGGTCACTCCGGTCAGTATAATAAAGAGGATCTCCTCGAGATTGAGGGTGGAGCGCATCGCGTTTCCGATCTCATAGAAGATAGACAGTTCGGCGCGTATCCTATCCAGGATTTCCTGTACGTTCTTCTTTTCCATAGCGGCTAATGATACCTCATAAAGCAAATCTTGTCAAGGCAGCCCGAGTCAATAAAATCCTCCTTAAAAAAAGCAATAAATTTTTTTTGAATAAATAGAAATGTAGTGTATACTTTTTGCATGAATAGAAAATTATGTATTTTTACAAGTATTTTATTTTTTCTAACATATTCTCTTTGTTTTGGTAAGCCGCCCATTTTAATCACGCTAACCGCACCCCAAGATGGCACATTCGTAAATAAGACCGTCCCAATAGAAGCCCAAATCGGTCAATTACCACGCGTAAAGTCTGTTAAATTCTATATAGATAATAAGTTAGTAGGAGAGAGCGATACCGCACCGTACCAATA